>DASXOA010000185.1:0-5287 GCA_036494675.1 Rugosimonospora sp. | reverse complement strand
GCAGACCAGCGCGCTGGAGGCGTTCCACACGCTGCTGGTGAACACCTTAGGCTGGAGCAGCACGACCGCGTACAACCACGAGGGCGTCTCGCTGATGAACGGGCGCTCGGACTCCGGCGAGTACTTCTACCAGTCGGACTTCCAGACCGTGCTGAGCTACGCCACCGGGCACGGGCTGTCCCGGTACACCTTCTGGGCGGTCAACCGCGACCGCGCCTGCAACCCGCCCAGCGGCACCACGTCGGGCGTGTGCAGCAGCGTGACCCAGAACGACTGGGACTTCACCAAGTACACGACCCAGTTCGCCGGGGCCACTCCCCCGCAGTCGCCGCCGCCCACCACCGGCGGGCCGACCACGCCCCCGGGTTCGTGCAGCGCGGCGGCGTGGAGCGCCGGCACCGCGTACAACGGTGGGCAGCAGGTTTCCTACAACGGCCACACCTGGACCGCGAAGTGGTGGACCCAGGGCGACATCCCCGGCAACAACAGCCAGGGCGTATGGACCGACAACGGGCCGTGCAGCGGCGGCCCGACCACCACACCGACCGGTGGCGGCGGCTCCTGCACCGGCCTGTCCGCGTGGAGTTCGGGCACCGCGTACAACGGCGGGGCCGTGGTTTCCTACGGCGGCCACAAGTGGACCGCGAAGTGGTGGACGCAGGGCGACATCCCCGGCAACAACAGCCAGGGCGTGTGGACCGACAACGGCGCCTGCTGACGCCGATCGCGGCACCGGGCCGGGCGCGGGACGCCCGGCCCGGTGCTGTTTGTCGAGACCGGTTGTCGAGACCAACTCTCGAGACCGGTTGTCGGGACCGGGCTAGTGGAGCACCGGGCTCAGCGCCGAGATCAGCGCATGCGAGTCCGAGTCCTGGCTGATCTCCCACGCCATCGCGCCGCGCAGGCCGAGCGACTTGATGAGGATCGTCCGTTCCGCGATGGACTGCGGGTCGGAGTAGGCGATCGTGGTCGGTACGGTCACCGGCCCGGTCGCCAGCTCGTGGACGGCCGCCGGGTTGGTCAGGTATGGCTCGCCGGCGAGCCAGTCCCAGTTGCGGGTGTATCCGTCCTTCCCGACGATGTTCGCCACGTCCACCAGGTCATGGTAGGTCGGCTGCGGCATCTGGTCGGGTTGCAGGCTGTTCGGGTCCAGTCCGGTGTTGTCGAACGGCTGGTACAGCCCATCGCTGCGGATGTACTGGTTGCCGTAGAACGGCACGCCGACGACTATCTTGTCGCGCGGTACGCCGTTGGCCAGGTACCAGGCGACGGTACCGGCGGTGTTCCAGGTCCAGTCGCCGGCGTTGGGATCGCGGGGATCCCCGGTGAACAGCGTGTCCGGCCCGGATGTCGTGCCGCCCGGCACGTTGAAGTCGTACGTCATCACGTTCGCCCAGTCGAGCGACTTCACGTACTGGCTCAGCTCGTAGTACGTCGTGGAACTCTTCGCCGCCGGCATCGCAGCGGTGAGCAGGTAGTGCGCGTTGTTCTGCGCACCGAGCTGGTCGAGTTGCCGGCGGAACTCGGCGGCGAGCAGGGTCGCGTTGTGCCGGTCCTCGGGCCCGACGTTGACGTTGCCGCCGCCGACCGAGGTCGGGTACTCCCAGTCCAGGTCGATCCCGTCGAACAGGCCGGCTGCCGCGCCCGGCCCGCCGGCGCTGGCCGGCCAGCCCCCGCCCGGCAGGTCACCCTTGATGAACGTGTCGATGCAGGCCGAGACGAACGCCTGGCGCAGCGCCGCGGTCTTGGACACCGTCGAGAAGTACGTGGACTTCGTCCAGCCGCCGAGCGAGATCTCGACCTTGAGTCCGGGATGCTCCGCCTTGAGCTCGCGGAGCTGGTTGAAGCTGCCGTACAGGTGCTGGTCCGGGTCGGCCGAGTCGTCGGCGACCCCGTTGACCGCGAGGTCGGACGTGTAGGGCTGCTGGTAGTCCGCCCACGGGTCGAGGATGCCGCAGCCGGGGGCGCCGGTCGCCGGGTCGACGGTGGGCACGCCGAAGGCGTACTGGATGACATTGATCTTGTCGGCCGGGATGTCCTTGACGTAGTAAGCGCGGCCGTAGACGTCCCAGTCGGCGAAGTACGCGGAGATGACCTTCTGGGGCGCTCCGCCGCCGTCGGCGCCGTGCTGTGCGGATGCCGCGCTGGCCGGTGCGACCACGGCGAGCCCGGCACCGAGCAGCAGTGCCGTGGCGAGCGCGAGACGGTGCCGGTGGAGGCGGCTCTGCTTCCGGTACATACACACTCCTCTCTGAAGCTGACGCGCCCACACTCGCCCGGCCGGAGTTATCTGTCAATAGTCCTTACTATTTAGGGTCGACCCATCCGGCCGATCGTCCGAAGCGGTTCGGCCATCCGTCGACCGACCATCCGGGACAGGTTCCGGCCCCAGCCTCGGTTGGGCTGGCGCACGGGGGCGGGCCGGCGGGGCGAACTGGCGGGAGGGCGGAGCCCGGATCCGCCTGCGCCCGTCAGCCGGACTTGACGATCGCCGCGCAGCGCTGGATGGCGGCCCGCCGGATGTCGACCGGCGTGCGTGACTTGGCCGAGATCATCATGGCGACCGCGTCGGGACCGAGCCGGTCGGCGAAGGCGATGGCCTGGTCGTGATCCATCGGCGTCGTCTGCCAAGTGTTGTGGCAGACCGCGGTGTCCGCCCCGGGGCGCGGGCTCCCGGCGCTGAGGACCTCGTCGACGAAGATCCCGTACAGCATGAACTCCGAGATATGCAGCTGCGAGGTGAACGCGTCGAGCCAGTCGCGCCCGGTCGTCTCCTGAATCCGCTGCTGCATCGCCCGGATCGCCGACGGGTCCCAGAAGTTAAACGACGACACGTAGTCGGGCAGCGGAGGCGCTGGCGCCGGCGGCAGCCCGAACAGCTCGCGCGCCACCCGGTGCCAGATGAGGTGGCGCTCCATGCCAGCGTTGACCCCGTTATCCTCGCGGAAGATCAGGCGCCGCCCGCCGGTGGCGAACCGCTCCGCCCGTACCGGACGGACGAGAACGACGTCGGAATCGGCCACGAGCACCACGTCGGCGTCGGCCTGGGCCGCCGCGGCGATCTTGATCGCCTGCTGGCTGATCCATCCACGAACCGGTGGCCACGGCCGGAGCGCGTTGACATAGGAGTCGCCGCGGCCGATGCGGACGTAGCGCCCTGGCATGAGCTCGGAACTCGTCCGCACCCGGCAGCGAGGGCCCTCATACTGCGAGAACAGGTGCTTGTCCCGTTGCGGCACGAAGACCTGATGCACGGTGTCGGCCGGGGTGAAATCGAGGATCGACTGGTGAAGGTCGGAGAAGATCTCCGCATCGCCCCGGAAACTTGGCGTGATCACGGCCAGTTCGCTCATGGACAAGAGGCTCCAATCCGTCGGCTGGTCGCCGGATCCGGAAGGCGGGCGCCGCTCCGTCCAACGATGACGCGGAAACGTGATAGCGGGTCAAGCGGAACCGGCGCGGGAAGCACGCAGTAGCGTCCCGTAGATATTCGCCTACCGGGGCCGGCCGGGCATCGGTAGATCGGCCGGAGCGGCTATCCGCAACTCGACAGGTCTCTGCCCCGACCGGCGACCAGGAAGGGCCGAGCGCCCGGCGAGCCGCAAGGGCCGGGTGACCGGCGAGCCGCAAGGGCCGAGCGGCCGGTCGAGGTAGGTCGCCCAGCGCGACCCGGCCGGGCATGAGATCGTGGCAAGGTGACGGATCTGGTCTACGTCGGTTCATATGGCTCGGGCATCTCGATCTACGGACGGGAGGACGAGCGGCTGACCCTGATCGACCGGGTCGACACGCCCGACCCGTCGTTTCTGGTCGCGGACACCGGGCGCGGCGCGCTGTTCGCCTGCAATGAGCTGACCGACAACACGGTCAGTTCGTTCGCCATCGAGCCGGACGGCCGGTTGCGGCTGATCAACAGCCAACCCACCGGCGGTACCCTGCCCTGCCACCTGCTGCTGCACCCCGCCGGGTACCTGATGGCCGCGAACTTCGGCAGCGGCAGCGTGTCGGTGCACCCGGTACTGCCGGACGGCACGCTGGCCGAGCGCGTCGACCTGGTGGAGCACCACGGCCGGGGAGCGGACCCGGATCGGCAGGCCGGACCCCACGCGCACGAGGTCAAGGTGGTCAGCGGTGAGGTGGTCGTCGTCGACCTGGGACTGGACCGGCTCATCGGGTACCAGTTCGACGCCGCCACGGGGAAGCTGGAGACGGCGGTGGACCCGTTCGCGCGCAGCCGGCCCGGTGCCGGTCCGAGGCACGGGGTCGCCCACCCGTCCGGCCGCTGGTACGTGGCCAACGAACTGGACTCGACGATCTCGGTCTTCGAGCCCGACTTCGAACTCCGCGAACTGCACCTGACCGCGGCGGTGCCGGCGACCCTGTCCACGCCGAATGAGCGCAACTACCCGGCCGGCGTCGCGCTGTCCACCGATGGCCGGCACCTCTACGTGTCCAACCGGGGTGCCAACACGATCGCGACGTTCGGGGTCGACGACGCCGGGGCGCTGCACGGCCTGGACGAGGTTTCCTGCGACGGCGTCTGGCCCCGACACTTCGCCATCGTCGACGACGTGCTGATGGTGGCGAACGAGCGGTCCGGCTCGGTCACCGGGTTCCGGTTGGACCCGGCGACCGGGGTACCGCAGCCGCTCGGCGTCCTGGTCGAGAACGGCACGCCGACCTGCGTCCTGCCGGTACGCCTGCCGTAGCCCGGCGCGTTTCTCACCTAGCGCGGTCCTCTCGCCTCGCGCGGTGTTCCCGCCTCGCGCCCGGTGCGGCCGCGTTCCGGCCCGCCCCGGGGTCCGGTCACACCCGGAGCAGGCCGAGGTCCGTGGCGCGCTGGAAGACCGGGGCCAGCGCGACGTCGGGATCGCGGTGGAACACGCTGGAGCGCACCCGCACGAAGGTGGCGTTGCCGACCCGCTCCAGGATGGCCTGCCGGCGCAGGTCGGCGGCGAACGCCTCGGCGCCGTGGTAGCGGTCACCGTCACACTCGACGGCCAGCCGCCGGCCGTCCGGCGCGGACAGCACGAAGTCGATCCGGAACGCGCCGATCCGGAACTGCGGCACCGGCGAGAGCCCGCGCTGGCGGAGCCGGCGGAGCACCGCGCGCTCGAAGTCGTTGGTGCAGGCGGATTCCGGGTCTTCCGGCGGCCGCTCGCCGAGCCTGGGCTGCTGGCAGTAGGCCAGCAGCAGGGCACGCGCGTCGTCGGCGGGCAGCTCCCCCGGCCGTACGGAGTGGAACAGCCAGAGTTGGTCGCGGGCTCGGGACGCCGCGACGTTGATC
>DASXOA010000184.1:0-22718 GCA_036494675.1 Rugosimonospora sp. | reverse complement strand
GCTACCCACACCCGCCACGGCAGCGTAACCACACCCCACTCACGACACCACCCGTGAATGGACGCCCATCCCCGCTACTGACTAGCTGCGCACGGGCGGCATCAAGATAAATCAGATGCCACTGGCGTCCGCGGACAGTATCGGCATATGCGGGGTCCGCCATGACTTCGCCACAAAGAGCACTTATGATGGTGATCACAACGGCCGTAGATCGTAACGATGCCATTAACGGTCAATGCCTATCACACCGCTCCCCGGATCGAAATGAGTCGGCTCCGGCTGCGGCCGCAATATCGGCGAGACACCCTCGTCAACGTTCCAGTGATCATCGATGTCGTATTCTCGATGACGACGCAATTCCGTGCGCCTACCGAGGCCTCGACCACCCGACCCCATCATCCCCATTTCATTGTTCTGTCCACCGATAACGCCACCGATCGAATTCGCGGCCGATCTATCTGTAATTCTCCGGTCATACGTAACGCCATCCGCGCCTCCAATGACCCCTCCGTCCGACGGCCGCCTATTGCCCGAAATCGACTCATCGTTCGGCCCCACTCCCACAACTTGCGCGTTGAATTGCATTCGGGCCGACACCTCCCCGAGAATGCTTTTAGCAACAAGAGGCGGGGGTTCGGCAGCAAGATTGGCAGGCTGACCAAGATCGCTTAGCACTGGTATCGCCGGCGCAGTTCTGGCAACAACGGACGCACCGACTCTGCGAGGCTCGGAGTGGTAGAGGCATCCCGGAACAGATTAGAGGATACGCCCGAAATGCGATGATCAGAATTGCTACGGTCAGCCTGGGTCGCACTGCCCTCTGGCTCGCCCTTGACGACGGAAGGTGTAGCCGACGAAATAGTTCACTACCCGATCGCTTGCCACGAGGCTGTGGGGCTTGGTAGTCGTCGGCGGTTGCGTAGTGACGCCAGGAGTCCATAGCCGCGCCCCCTAGCGACTCCATGATCTCCGTCGCCTGCTTCTGCAACTTCTGCTGCGCCAGAGCCACCGAAGCCCCGGCCCTCGGCTGCGCCCCTACCTGCCGCATCGCCTGCGACTCCTCGTACACGCGCTGCAGCTTCGGTCGGGCGTCGTCCACCGCATTCGCCAACGTCACCAGCGCCTGCCTGTTCGACACCGACACATCGGCCAGCTGTTGCGCTGAACCGATCAACTCGTCAAGCCGCCCCAGGTACAGTGCCGCCGCGTCGCTCCGGTCCGGCGACCACTTGCCGGCCAACCCGTCCCGGTACCACTGCAATCGCGCCGCCAGCGACTGCGCCGCCTCGTACGTGCTCTGCCACGCCCCCGCCTGCTTGAACGCCTCAACGGTCGACACATCTCGGAGGAGTGACCACATCCCGGGCACGTCGAACCGGGACCACTGTGTCAGGCCGGCCGGCTGGACTCCAGCCATCAGACCGCCCTCCGCACCATCTCGTCGGGCGTTGTCACCGGGGTTGCCTGCGACAGTTGGCCACCGACGTCGGTGACCGTCGCCTGCGCGAACGCGTCGGAGCCTGCGTACCGGGTCGCGACCTCGTTCGCCGCGTCGGCGAGCGCCACCAAGGCGACCGAGTACGAGCTGAGTAGCTGCACCGCCTGGTCCAGGCTCAACTGATGAGCCGATCGGGCGAGCCCCAGCTCGGCGAATGCCGGATCGGCCGACACCGTCGCCTGGCCCGACTGGAACACGTCGATCGCCGCGGAGGCAACCGGGGCGAAATGCTGACTCTGCTCGTCGTGCAGCGCCCGTGCGAAGTCGGCCAGACCGGCCAGGTCTACTTCCAGCGCTCCGAAGGTGCCCGTGCTGTCGTCCTCAAGCCGCGCCACCGGTGTCCTCCCCATTTCGGCGACCCGCGCCACACGCCGCATCGCTACGCATTCGAGCGGCTACGGGGAGGTTACCGCCACACCGCTACTCCCCACGACCCCACAAATGTCACCTGTGGATAACCGTGTCGCGCAGACGCGACCGGTGTCACCGATCGACCTGGGTGAAATCCCAGGAGTGCGGCGAGCGGGCGGTCAGGTGCTTCGGCGGGTCGGGCAGCGATCGTGGAGTGCTGCGCCACTTGCTGATCACCACGACCCGGCTGTCGGTCGAGCTGAACACCTCGCTCGACACGTGCAACGGGTTCATCTCGATCTCCGGCAAGGCAAACTCGCACAGCCAGGACAACAGGTCGGCGAGACCTTCCGGGTACGCCCGCAGCTCCCACATCCGTACGATCACAGCGCGGCACCTCACACGTTGACGGTGGTCAGGGGCATGGCCGAGTCGGCGGGGAGGTCCAGCCGGCTCGGGGTGACTCCCGCGGCAACCAGATGGGATCCCAGTGCCGCGACCATCGCGCCGTTGTCGGTACACAGTTTCGGCCGGGGTACGCGCAGGACTATCCCGTGCCTGGCGCACCGCTCCTCGGCCAGCGACCGGATCCTGGAGTTGGCGGCCACCCCGCCGCCGATCACGAGCGTACCGACGCCGTGCGCCCGGCAGGCGTCGACCGCCTTAGCGGTCAGCACATCGCACACGGCCTCCTGGAAGCTGGCCGCCACATCGTCGACCGGCACCGGTTCGCCGGCACGCTGGCGCGCCTCGACCCATCTGGCGACTGCCGTCTTCAGGCCGGAGAACGAGAAGTCGTACCGGTGGGCAGCCAGATCACGGGCCGCGGTGAGTCCGCGCGGGAACGGGATCGCGGAAGAGTCACCGGATCGGGCCGCCCGGTCGACCGGTGGCCCGCCGGGGAAGGGCAGCCCGAGCAGCCGGGCCACCTTGTCGAACGCCTCGCCCGCCGCGTCGTCGATGGTCGACCCGAGCGGGGTGACTCCACGCGCCAGATCCTCGATGAGCAGCAGCGACGAATGGCCGCCGGAGACCAGCAGCGCGATGGCCGGTTCGGGCAGTGCGCCGTGCTCCAGGGTATCCACCGCGACGTGCGCGGCCAGGTGGTTGACGCCGTATATCGGCTTCTCGGCGGCCAGCGCGTACCCCTTGGCGGCGGCAACGCCGACGAGCAGCGCCCCGGCGAGTCCGGGGCCGGCGGTGACCGCGATCGCGTCCACATCGGACAGAGCGACGCCGGCATCGGCGAGGGCCCGTCGCATCGTCGGTACGATCGCCTCCAGGTGCGCCCGGCTGGCCACCTCCGGTACGACGCCGCCGAACCGGGCATGTTCGTCCACACTGGACGCTACCGCGTCGGCGAGCAGGGTACGGCCGCGCACGATCCCGATCCCGGTCTCGTCGCAGGACGTCTCGATACCCAGTACCAGTGGCTCGTCCCCGCTGGCGCGTTGCTCAGTCATCTCGCCTCATCACCAGCGCATCCGTGTTGCTCGGCTGGTAGTACCCGCGCCGGACCCCGACCTGCTCGAAACCGTATCCCTCATAGAGCCGCTGCGCCGGCGCGTTGTCCACCGCCACTTCCAGCAGAACGGTACCCGCATCCCGCCGCCGCGCTTCGGCCAGCAGCGCCTCCAGCATTGTCCGGCCGGTACCGTGCCGCTGGCGGTCACGCCGTACGGCGATGTTCTGTACCCAGGCTTCCCGGCCGTTGACCGACAGGCCGGCGTAGCCCACGATTTCGTTGTCCGCGAGCGCGATCAGATAGAAGTTTCCGCTGGCCAGCTCGTTCCAGAACATCGCGGCCGACCATTGTTCGGCACCGAACAGGTCCGCCTCGATGGACAGTAGCTCGCCGATGTGCCACCACCGCATCGGCTCCAGCGTGACGGCGGCGCTCACCGTAGTGCCGGCTTGCGCGCACCGGGCAGTACCGCGTCGGGACGGCGCAGGTAGAGCGGGGTCAACGGTTCGGTCGGCATCCCGGTCCGCACCCGGTCGGCGGCGAGTGCCGCGAATCCGGATGCTGGCGGGTAGCGCGGCTCGTCCAGCACCGGCAGACCGAGCACGTCCGCATACCGCAGCGCCCCATCCCCGACCGCGGCCCGGACACCACCGGGCAACAATCCAGCACCGCCGGGCACAACGCCAGCGCCGCCGGGCACAACGCCAGCATCGCCGGGCACAACGCCAGCGCCTCCGCCGAACGAGCCAGCGCCGCCGGACGGCGACCCAGCACCGTCGCCAAACGAGCCAGCGCCGTCGCGGAACGAGCCAGCACCCTTCGCGGACCGGCTCGCGTCGTCCGAGAGCGGGCCTACGCCGTTCGGCGGCAACAGGTCGGCCGGCTTGCCGACCGCCGGCTCAGTGAGCCGCACCCCGTCCTCGTACACCGCCCAGTAGATCTCCTTGCGCCGCGCGTCGGTCGCGACCAGTATCCGCCCGGGGCCGGCCGCCCAGCCCAGCGCGTCCAACGTGCACACCCCGTACGCCGGGATGTTCAGCGTATCGGCGAGCGCGGCGGCCGTGACCAGCCCGACTCTCAGGCCCGTGAACGGCCCGGGTCCCAGCCCCGCGACGACAGCGTCGAGGTCGCGCGGCCCGGCGCCGCCCTCGGCGAGCACCGAGGCGATCGCCGGCGCCAGAAGTTCGCCGTGCGCGCGGCCGTCCACCGTGACCGCCTCGGCCAGCATCTCGATCCCGGCATCGCTCACCGAAGCGAGCGCCGCGGTAATGGCCGGGGTGGCCGAATCCACAACGACAATCAGCACGCCGCCACCCAGGCCCCGCCAGACTCCGAGACCCCGCTCGCCCGGACGGAACCAGAACTCGCTCGGACGGAACCAGAACACACCCGGACAGGACCGGAACCCGCCCGGCCACCCGCCCTCAGAGATTGAGACACAACGTCACCTTATGAGAGAGGCCAGCCGGGTCGACCAGTCGCCCGCGTGCGGGATCAGCGAGATCTCCCGCGACTCGTCGTCACGCCGGTCGATGCGAATTTCCAGGTACTCGTCGGAGAGCTGCTCCGCCATGCCCTCGCCCCATTCGACCAGGGTCACCGAATCCTCCAGCGAGGCGTCCAGGTCCAGGCCGTCCACCTCCGCGCGCGGGTCCGCCACGGTACCGAGCCGATACGCGTCCGCGTGCACCAGCGGTACCCGGCCGCCACGGTGGATCCGGGCGATCACGAACGTCGGCGAGGTGACCTCACCGACGACCCCCAGCCCCGTACCGATCCCCTGCGCCAGCGCCGTCTTGCCGGCGCCGAGCGGCCCGCTCAGGATCACCAGGTCACCGGGGCGCAGCAGCTCTGCCAGCCGCTCGCCGAGCTTCCTGGTGTCCTCCACAGTGGACATCTTCACAGTGACACCCCGGCCAGGTAACGGGCGGCGGAGTCCAGGTCCTCGCGCAGCGCGGCCATCGGCGCCCCGGCCGGCCCGAACCGGATCGCCGCGGACGGATGGTACGTGGCGATCACCCGGTACGCGCCGACCTCGTGCACCGTGCCCCGGGCGGCGGCCAGCGTGGTACGGCGGCCCAGGAACCAGGCCACCGCGGTCAACCCGAGTGCCACGACGAGCCGTGGCCGCAACAGGTCCAGTTGCCGCTCCAGGTACGGTCGGCACCGCGCGACCTCGTCGCCGGTCGGGCGACGGTTGCCCGGCGGGCGGCATTTCACGACGTTGACCAGCCCCACCTCGGCCCGGTCCATGCCGGAGTCGATGAGCAGTTGGTCGAGTAGCTGTCCGGCCTTCCCGACGAACGGCCGGCCCGCCGCATCCTCCTGCGCGCCGGGCGCCTCACCGACAAACACCAGGCGGGCCGGCGCCCCCGGCCCCGGATCGCCAGCCACCACCTTCTGGCGCGTCGCCGCGAGTTCCGCGCAGGCCCGGCAGGAGGAGATCTCGCGCGCCAGCGCCGCCCACTGGCTCAGCATGCGGCCAGCCTCCGCCGGACCGCCGTCGACCCGACGCACTCCCGCCAAGACCGCGCCAGCGCGGCCCATTCGGTCAGCATCAGTCGACCTGCTCCAGGAAGTCCACCAGCGCGGCGTTCACCACGTCGGGTCGCTCCAGCAGCGCCACGTGCCCGGCCTCCGGAACCGGAACGAACTCCGCGTCCGGCAGTATGCGGCAGATCTCCGCCGAGTGCTCCGGCGGGGTGAGCTTGTCCCGCTCCCCGGAGACGACCAGTACCTTGGTCTCCTTGAGCGCCTCCAGCGCCGGGTACCGCGCGTGGGTGTAGATAGCGCGCAGGTAGCGGGCCACCACTTCGGTGCCGGTGTGCGCGTTCATCTGCTCCACATATCTGACCAACGCCGGACTCGGCTTTTCGGTACCGAACCCGTACTTGCGGATCAGCGCCTGGGCCAGGTCGGTGGAAGCCCGGCGCAGGCCGTCGATCATCCCGCCGGTCAGCCGGCCCGCACCCGTGATCACCGGTACCATCGGCCGGCTGAACCTGGCCAGGAAGTCCGGCATGCCGAAGGTGACCTCGTCGAGCTTGCCGGCCGAGGTGGAGACGAACACCACGCCGCGGATCTGGTCCACGAACAGCTCCGGGTACAGCTCGGCGAGCGCCATGATGGTCATGCCGCCCATCGAGTGTCCGATCAGGACGATCGGCCCGTCCCCGACCGTCTCGTCGATGACCCGTTTGAGGGCCTCACCGAGGCTGTCCAATGTGTATTCGCCCTGGTGCAGCTTGCTTGACTGGCCGTGCCCCGGCTGGTCGTAGAAGACCATCCGGTAGCCGCCCGCGCGGGTCAGCGCGGTGCGCTGGAAGTGGAAGGTACCCATGTCCAGGCAGAAGCCGTGGACGAAGATGAGGGTCGGCTCCGGCGAGCTGGTCAGTCCGAAGTCCAGGTCGATGCCGTCGTCGGGTTCCACGATTTCGACGTACAGGTCGAGGCCGTCGGCGGTGGTCACGGTGGTGACCTCGTCGTACGGCAGGTGACCGAAGCGCTCCTCCGCCCACGGGTCGGCGGCGACCGCGGTCCGGCGGCGCAGGAGAAGTCGTTCGGCGGCCACACCCGCCGCTACCCCGGCGGCGGCGACACCAACCACCGCGCCCAGCAGACTCGCCCGGCGGGCGACCCGCTTCCGCCGCGCCGTGCCCGGAAGGACATCACTCATTGCGTACCTCGCCGTCGTACCTTCGGGGCACGCGAACCCCACCGATCCGGGTGACGATCTCATAGTTGATGGTGCCGACCGCGTCGGCCCAGTCGTCGGCGGTCGGTTCGCCCTGGTCTCCGGGACCGAACAGGGTCGCGACGTCGCCGGCCCGGACCGGATCGTCGCCGCAGTCCAGCACGATCTGGTCCATGCACACCCGACCCGCGACGGTACGGCGACGACCACCGAGCAGCACCGGTCCCGAATTCGACGCGTGCCGGGGCACCCCGTCGCCGTAGCCGAGGGGCACCACGGCGAGCGTGGTCGGTCCGGTCGTGGTGTACGTGTGCCCGTACGAGACGCCCTCGCCGGCCGGTACCCGTTTCGCCACCGCGACCCGGCCCCGTACCGTCATCGCCGGCCGCAGCCCGAACCCCTCACCCCGCACGGGCGACAGCCCGTACACCGCGATCCCGGTCCGCACGAGGTCGAAGTGGGTGTCCGGTCGGGTCAGCGTGGCCGCCGAGTTCGCCAGGTGCCGATACCTCGGGCGCAGCCCGGCTCGCGCGGCCACCTCCAGGGCATCGTGGTACTCGGCGAGTTGCGCGTCGATGCTGGAGTGTCCGACGACGTCCGCGCAGGCGAGATGGCTCCACACCCCGACCACGTCGAGGTGCCCGTCGGCCTGTGCCTTGGCCGCCGCCTCGACCAGCGCCACCCATTCGGCCGGCTTGGCTCCGCCGCGGTTCAGCCCGGTGTCGATCTTCAGGTGTACCCGTGCCGACTGCTCCGCCAGCCGCCCGGCGGCGATCGTCTCGGCGAGCGACTCCAGGCTTCCCACCGAGAGGTCCACCCCGGCCCGCACCGCCCGGTCCAGCGGTACCCCGGGAGCGGTCAGCCAGGCCAGCACCGGCGCCTCGATGCCGGCCGCCCGCAGCGCCAGCGCCTCGTCCACGGTGCAGCCTCCGAGCCAGGTCGCGCCCGCTTCCAGGGCGGCCCGGGCCACCGGCACCATGCCGTGCCCGTACCCGTCGGCCTTCACCACCACCATCACCTCGGCGGTGGTGACAGACCGGAGCCGAGCCACGTTGTGCCGGATCGCCCCCAGGTCGACCCGGATCTCGGCCTGCCACATGCCTCCACCTTACCGGCCAGTCACCTAGGCCCTCTTCCGCCGACGCTCCACCGGGGTTACCGGCCGTCCGGCTCGGGGACCCAGGGCCGCCGGCCGTCCGGCTCGGGCACCCAGGGCCGCCGGCCGTCCGGCTCAGGCCAGCAGGGAGCCGACGCTCGCGGGCCGCCCGCCCGGGCCCGCAGCGAACCGACGCCCGCCCGGGCCAGCAGCGAACCGACGCTCGCTCGGGCCAGGAACAACCGTCGCTCAGGCCAGCAGGGAACCGACGCTCGATCGCAGCGCGGCGGCCACATCCGCGGAGGTCACCGGGCCGCCCTCGGCCGCCGCCCGGCCGGCGAGGCCGTGCGCGTAGGCCGCCGCGACCGCCGCCCGTACCGAGCCCAGCCCACCCGCCAGCAGCGAGCCGAGCAGCCCGGACAGCACGTCGCCGGTACCCCCGCTGGCCAGCGCCGCCGTGCCCGTCGGGTTCACCCAGACCTCGCCGGCCGGCGACGCCACGACCGTACGATCCCCCTTGAGCAGGACGGTGACGTTCAGTTGCGTGGCCAGTCCGAGCGCCGATGCCACCCGGTCGGCCCCCGGCGGGAACCCGGCGAGCCGGGTGAATTCGCGGTCGTGCGGGGTCACCACCGCCGGCGCTGACCGTTCGCGCAGCCGCTCCCGCATCGGCCCCGCCGCCAGCAGGCCGAGCGCGTCCGCGTCCAGGCACACCGGCACCGGCGCGGCCAGTACCGTCCGCAGGTCGGCGGCCGCCCGCTCATCGGTACCCAGCCCCGACCCGCACACCCACGCCTGTACCCGGCCGGCACCCGCCACGTCCCCGGTCACGATCACGGACGGGTGGCGCTGGCGGACGTAGTCGGCGGCCGAACCCGCGTACCGCACCATTCCGGCCGGTCCCGCGCTCGCCCCGGCCACCGACAGCACCGCGGCACCCGGGTACGTCGAGGAGCCGGTGGCCACCCCGACCACGCCACGGGTGTACTTGTCCGATTCCCGCCCGGCCACCGGCCACCAGCCGCGTACGGTCTCCCGGTCGGCGACCCGCAGCAGCGGCGGTACCGGCAGCGACAACCCGATGTCGACTAGGTCGACCAGGCCCGCCCGGGCGGCTCCCGCGCCGACCACGAGCCCCGGCTTGAGGCAGCCGAAGGTGACCGTGACGTCCGCGGTGACCGCCTCGCCGGGTACCTCCCCGGTGTCCGCTTCGACCCCGGACGGCACGTCGACGGCGACCATGATCGGACGTCCGCCGTCGGACGCGGGCGCGGACGACGCGGCCGACACCACCGACACCGTGGTGGGCCGCAGCCCGCCCCTGCCCCCGATGCCGACGACACCGTCCAGCACGAGGTCCACGACGCCGGGCGCGGTGTCCACGGTGGATCCGCCGGCCGCGCGCAGCGCGGCGAGCCCGCCGGCATGGGCCCGGTCCGGGTCCAGCAGCAGGGCCCGTACCGCCACTCCGCGAGCCGCCAGCCGCGCACCCGCGTAGAGCGCGTCGCCGCCATTGTCCCCGGCGCCGACGAGCAGCAGCACCCGCCGCGCGTACACCGCCCCGAACCGGTCGGCCATCAGCGCGGCGCACCGCCGGGCCAGTCCGGCCGCGGCGCGCTGCATCAGCGTGCCCGGCGGCAGCGTGGCCATCAGCGCCTTCTCGGCGGCCCGCACGTCGGACACCCGCCACGCTCCGCTGCTCACCGCAGCCCCACCCGGTCGTTCACGACGTCACCCACGAGCGCCACCCACTCCGTCCCGACGATCGTCCGTTTCCGCCACGACCATCGCCGACGCTATGCCGCCGTCGTGGGAGAGCGACAGGTGCCACCGGCCGATGTCCTTCTCGGCGGCGGCCGCGGCGACCGTACCCGAGACCGTCAGCCACGGCCGTCCGTCCGGATCGGCGACGACCTCACAGTCGTGCCAGTGCAGCCCGGACGGCGCGCCGAGCGCCTTGGCGACCGCCTCCTTGGCCGCGAACCGGGCAGCCAGGGACTCCGGCGAGCGCGGGTTGCCGGACGACGTGGTCCGTTCCGCCTCCGTGAACAGCCGGTCGGCGAGCAGCGGGGTGCGCCCCAATGCGCGGGCGAACCGCTCGACCAGCACGACATCGATGCCGACAGCCACGATCACCCATTTACCCTACGGGGCCGGCCCGGAACCGCTCCTCCCGAACTATCGGGCGGCGGCCGGCCGGCGGGTCACTCCACAGTCACCGACTTCGCGAGGTTGCGCGGCTGGTCGACGTCGTGACCGCGGGACGCCGCGATCTCGCAGGCCAGAACCTGCAACGGTACGGTCGTCACGAGCGGTGCCAGCAACGTCGGCGTACGCGGTACCCGCACCAGATCGTCCGCGTACGGGACCACGGCGTCGTCGCCCTCCTCGGCGATCACGATCGTGCGCGCCCCCCGGGCCCGGATCTCCTGGATGTTCGACACGATCTTGTCGTGCAGCACGCCCCGCCCGGCCGGCGAGGGGACCACGCACACCACCGGCGTACCTTCGTCGATCAACGCGATCGGGCCGTGCTTGAGCTCGCCGGCCGCGAAGCCCTCGGCGTGCATGTACGCCAGCTCCTTGAGCTTGAGCGCACCCTCCAGCGCCACCGGGTATCCGACGTGCCGGCCGATGAACAGCACGCTGCGCGAGTTCGCCAGTTCCCTGGCCAGTTCCCGCACCGGCTCCATCGTGGTCAGCACTTCCTCGACCTTGGACGGCATGGCCTGCAGTTGGGCCACCACGGCACCCACCTCGTCCGCGTACTTGATTCCGCGTACCTGCGACAGGTGCAGCCCGACCAGGTAGCAGGCCACCAACTGGGTGAGGAACGCCTTGGTGGAGGCGACCGCGATCTCCGGTCCGGCATGGGTGTAGAGCACCCCGTCCGACTCGCGGGGAATCGTGGATCCGTTGGTGTTGCAGATCGCGAGTACCCGCGCCTTCTGCTCCTTCGCGTGGCGCAGGGCCATCAGGGTGTCCATCGTCTCGCCGGACTGCGAGATGGCGACCACGAGGGTGGAGCGGTCCAGCACCGGATCCCGGTACCGGAACTCGCTGGCCAGCTCGACCTCGCATGGGATGCGGGTCCAGTGCTCGATGGCGTACTTGGCGACCATGCCGGCGTGGTACGCGGTGCCGCACGCGACGATGAAGACCTTGTCGACGTCCCGGAGGTCCTGGTCGGTCAGCCGGACCTCGTCGAGCATGATCTCGCCGGCCTCGGTGAGCCGGCCGATCAGCGTCTCGGCGATCGCCTGTGGCTGCTCGGCGATCTCCTTGAGCATGAAGTAGTCGTACCCGCCCTTTTCCGCGGCGGAGGCGTCCCAGTCGATGTGGAAGTCCTTGCCGGCGGTGATGTTGCCGGCGAAGTCGGTGATGATCACTTCGTCCGGCGTGATCGTCACGACCTGGTCCTGGCCCAGTTCGATCGCGTCCCGGGTGTGCTCAATGAACGCCGAGACGTCGCTGGCCAGGTAGTTCTCGCCGGAGCCGCGGCCGACCACCAGCGGCGAGCTGCGCCGGGCGCCGACCACGGTGTCCGGGAGGTTGGCGTCGACCGCGAGCAGGGTGAACGCGCCTTCCAGCCGGCGGCAGACCCGGCGCATCGCCTCGGCGAGGTCCGCGACGTCGGGCTTTTCCAGCTCCCGGCACAGCAGGTGGGCGACGCATTCGGTGTCGGTGTCGCTGGCGAACTCGACGTCACACCCCTCCAACTCGTCGCGGAGCTGGGCGAAGTTCTCGATGATCCCGTTGTGGATCACTCCGACCCGGCAGTCGGAGGACAGGTGCGGGTGCGCGTTGCGGTCGGTCGGACCGCCGTGGGTGGCCCAGCGGGTGTGGCCGATGGCCGTCGTACCCCCGGAGATCCCCTCCGGCGTCGAGGCGTCCTTGCCGTCGGACTCCCGGCTGGTCAGCGGACCATCGCTCGGCGATCCCGCCGGCGGCCGCCAGTCGGCCCGCTCGACGAGCGCCTTCTCCAGGTTGGCGAGCTTGCCGGCACGTTTGCAGACCAGAAGCTCACCGTCGGCGACGACCGCCACGCCGGCCGAGTCGTACCCCCGGTATTCCAGCCGCCGTAAGCCATCAAGCACGATTCCCAGCGCCGCCCGGGCGCCCGTATATCCCACGATGCCGCACACTCATTCGACCTTACCAGAGTTTCGCGCATAAGCGGTGCGCAAATTGCGGACATTCGCTCAAGCAATTTGCGCATTCAGCGGACGAAAGCGCCGCCACATGCACAAATCGCCCCAGGCGGGACGGCCATGCCGCCCCGGGGCAACGAACCCGGCCGTCAGGCCGGGCTGGCCGCCCTGACCACGGTCGCGATCCGCTCGGCGACGGCGCCGGCGAGATCCTCCGTGGGCGCCTCGACCATCACGCGCACCAACTGCTCCGTACCCGAGGGGCGAAGCAGTACCCGTCCCTCGGCACCCAGCTCCGAAGTCGCGGTCGCCACCGCCGCCTCGACATCGGGCGCCGAGGCGGCCGAGGAGCGGTCCGCCACCGGTACGTTGATCAAGACCTGGGGCAGCTTGGTCACCACGCCGGCGAGTTCCGACAGCGTCTTGCCGGTCGAGGCCACCCGGGCCATCAGGTGCAAGCCGGTGAGGATGCCGTCGCCGGTCGTGGCGTGATCCGGCATCACCACGTGCCCGCTCTGCTCGCCGCCCAGCGTGAACCGGCCACTGCGCAGCGCCTCCAGCACGTACCGGTCGCCGACCTTCGTCTCGACCAGGCGCACCCCGGCGGAGGACATGGCCAGCCGCAGGCCCAGGTTGCTCATCACGGTCGCGACCAGCGTGTCCTCGGTCAGCGTGCCGGCCTCCTGCATGGCCAGCGCCAGGATCGCCATGATCTGGTCGCCGTCGACCTCCTCGCCCGTCGCGGTGACCGCGAGGCACCGGTCGGCATCCCCGTCGTGCGCGATGCCGAGGTCGGCGCCGTGCTCGGCGACCGCCGCCCGCACCGTCGACAGGTGCGTCGAGCCGCAGCCGTCGTTGATGTTGAGACCGTCGGGTTCCGCGTGGATCGCGATCACGCGGGCGCCGGCCCGCTCGTACGCCGCCGGGGCCGCCTCCGACGCGGCCCCATTGGCGCAGTCCACCACCACGGTCAGCCCGTCGAGCCGGTGTGGCACCGAGTCGACCAGGTGGTTCACGTAGTGCTCGACCCCGTCGATCAGATCGTGTACCCGGCCCACCCTGCCCCCGGTCGGCCGGTCGAACGGCGCGCCCAGGCCGGCCTCGATCGCGTCCTCGATGTCGTCGGGCAGCTTGTGCCCGCCCGCCGCGAACAGCTTGATCCCGTTGTCCGGCATCGGGTTGTGCGACGCGGAGATCATCACACCGAGGTCCGCGCGGGCGTCACCGACCAGGTACGCGACGCCGGGGGTGGGAATCACTCCCAGCCGGATGACCGTCGCGCCGGCGCTGGCCAGCCCGGCCACCACGGCCGCCTCGAGCATCTCGCCGCTGGCGCGCGGGTCGCGACCGACCATCGCGACGGGCGGATGGCTGCGATCCCGTTCGGCCAGCGTATGCGCCGCCGAGACGGCGAGGGACAGCGCCAGTTCGGGCGTCAGGTTCGCGTTCGCCCGGCCGCGTACGCCGTCGGTGCCGAAAAGCCGACCCATCAGGGTTACCTCCAGGAATTGAAAAACCGGGCACGCCACCTTCAGTGAGAGGCAGCGTGCCCGGCCGAGGATCGGGCAAACAAGAGGTCAGCGCTTCGAGTACTGCGGGGCCTTGCGCGCCTTCTTGAGACCATACTTCTTACTTTCGGTGACGCGGGCATCACGCGTCAGGAAACCGGCCTTCTTCAGCGCCGGACGCAGGTCGGGGTCCAGGTCGCAGAGCGCACGGGCGATGGCGAGCCGCAGCGCGCCGGCCTGACCGGTGATCCCGCCACCACGCAGGTTGGCGAAGATGTCCAGGCCCTCCGCCCGCTCGGTGATCACCAATGGCTCGCGCACGAGCTGCTGGTGCACCTTGCTCGGGAAGTAGTTCTCGATGGCCCGACGGTTGAGGAGGAACTGCCCGGTTCCGGGAACGAGCCGGACCCGGACGATCGCCTCCTTGCGGCGGCCCACGGTCTGGATCGGGCGTTCGCGCCGCACGGCGTCGCCTGGCTGCGCCTTGGTGGCGGTGGCCGTCGCGGTGGCGGTCGTAGCGGTCGCGGTCGCGACGGGCGAAGTCACGGCGGCGGCGGTCGTGTCGGGCGCGGTCGCGGTGGGCGCGATCGTGTCGAGCGCGGGCGTGTCGGCCTGCTCGGCCTCGACGGAGCTGTTGGTGTCGGTGTCGGTCATCACGCTTTCCTCATCGGCACCCACGGCCTGCTCGCTCACTGGGCGACCTGCTTGATCTCGAATGGCTGCGGCTGCTGGGCGACGTGCGGGTGCTCGGCACCGGCGTACACCTTGAGCTTCTTGATCAGCTGCCGGCCCAGCCGGTTGTGCGGCAGCATGCCCCGGACGGCGAGCTCGATGGCCCGCTCCGGGCGCTTGGTCAGCAGTTCCTCGTAGCTGATGGCCTTGAGGCCACCCGGGTAGCCGGAGTGCCGGTAGGCGAGCTTGGTCTGGCGCTTGTTACCGGTCAGCGCGACCTTGCCGGCGTTGACGACGATCACGAAGTCGCCGGTGTCCACGTGCGGCGCGAAGGTCGGCTTGTGCTTTCCGCGCAGCAGCGTCGCGGCGTGGGTCGCCAGGCGGCCCAGCACGACGTCGGAGGCGTCGATCACGTGCCAGCGACGCTCGATCTCACCCGGCTTGGGGCTGTACGTACCCACAGGTTTACCTGTCCTCATAAGGCCGGCGCGGCCCGCGCGCCACGGGGGCGCCACAGACTCGACCAGCCGATCTCTCGGCCGACGTTTCATTGTCCGGTGCGATTGCGCGACATCACGCACGCATAGATAGAGCGTAACCGCACGCGGGAACGCTTGAACTATCGCACAACAGCAGGCAACGATACCCGGTGGCCGTCGACAGGGTCAAACCAGCTTGGTAACGGGCATGCTGTCCAGTTTGTCCGGTCGGTCGGGCGTGTCACCACGTCGTAGCCGACGGGCGTGTCACCGGGTCTTATCGGATCGGAAACACCGGAGAAGCCCGGCGGAAATCGGGCGGCGGCACTCTTGAGGACATGCACGCCAACGCGGCTCGACACTCGTACCGCACCACGCGGTACGCCGGGTCGTCGCACGGCGGGTACGGCCTGGACGCACCGGTCGCCTCCGGCGACCGCTCCGACCCGGGGACCCGGACTCTTCGCCCGGAACCCCATGAGCCACCCCCAGGGATTGGGACGGACCTGGGGGTGATCGCCGAGTTGGCCGCTCGGCGCAGATACGGCGGCGGCTCCGACATCGAGCTGCCTGCCGTACCCGAAGAGCTGCGGCGTGCCTCGGCGGGGGGAACGGCCGATTGCGCAGGCGTGGCCTGGGAGCGGATCGACGCCGAGGACGGCGCTGGCCGGACCCCGTGGACGACCACCCTGGCGCGCCGCAGCTCTTCCCACACGTCCCCCGTTCTCCCGAGCCGCCCCCGGGCCGACCGGATGAACCGGTCTTAGCAGGTCGGAAACAACGCAGAAGCGTCGGCGAAACGGCCGGACGGCACGGTGAGACCCATGACACCGGCGTCGACCGTGGGGGCCCAGGGGACCGGTTCCCGGATCGCCGCCGGTGGCGGCACCGGCCGACGCGCTACGGGGGCCGGCCGGTGACCACGCTGGGGCCCCGGCCCGGGGCACATTCGTCGACCATGTTCCAACCGCTGTCCGGGTTCACCGTCGCGGTCGCGGCCGATCGCTGCCGCGACGAACTGGCCGCCATGCTGGAGCGCCGGGGTGCCCGGGTGGTGCCCGCCCCCACTCTGCGCATCGTGCCGCTGGCCGAAGACCCGGAGCTGCGCGCCGCCACCGTGTCCCTGATCGACAACCCGCCGGACATCATGATCGCCTGCACCGGCGTGGGGCTGCGCGGCTGGCTCCAGGCCGCCCGGGGATGGGGGCTGAGCGACAGCCTGCGTACCGTCATCGCCTCCGCATACCCGGTCGCCGACGACGCCCTGGAGCACCTGCTGCGGCGCGGCGTGGCCGGCGCACGGGTCGCCGTCCAGTTGCACGGGGAGCCGCAACCGGAACTGTGCGCGGCACTGGTGGGCGCCGGAGCCGAGGTCATCGAGGTCTCGGTGCACCGCTGGGTGCCCCCGGCCGATCCCACCCCGTTGCGCCGGCTGGTCGACCTCGCCGTGGGTCGGCTCGTCGACGCGATCGCCTTCACGTCGGCGCCGGCCGTGGGTGCGCTGCTGCGGCTCGCCGGCCCGGATACCGACGCATTCCTGGACGCGCTGCGCACCGACGTCGTGGCGGCCTGCGTGGGGCCGGTCAGCGCGACGCCGCTGATCCGCCGTGGGGTACCGGTCGTGGCTCCCGGCAGGGCCCGGATGACCGGGCTCGCCGCCGCCCTCGTCGACGAGTTGCCGAAGCGTGCCCCCACGATTCAGGTGGCCGGGCGGGAACTCATCCTGCGGGGGCACGCGGCGATGGTGGACGGCACGCTGAAGCCGCTGGCCCCCGCGCCGATGGCTGTGCTGCGCGCGCTGGCGGCGACTCCGGGCCGGGTGCTGTCCCGGGCCGCGCTGCTCACCTCGCTCCCCCGAGGTGCGGACGAGCACGCCGTCGAAATGGCGGTAGCCCGACTCCGCGCGGCACTGGGCGGCTCCGCGTTCGTGCAGACGGTGATCAAACGCGGGTACCGGCTGCGGGTCGACTGAGCCCGGCGGGCCGGGTCGACCGGGCCCGGTCTGCGAGTCGACTGAGCCCGGGCCGGGCCGACCTAACGGCCGGCCCGCGCCAACTCCACCCGCAGCGAGGCGATCGCGTGCTCCACCACCGTGATCAGTACCGATTTCACCGATTCGCGGTTGCGGGCATCGGTCAGAACCAGCGGCACCTCCGGCGCGATCGCCAGCGCCTCGCGCACCTCGTCGGCGGCGTAGCGGGGCGCCCCGTCGAAGCAGTTCACCGCGACGAGGTACGGCAGCCGCCGGCTCTCGAAGAAGTCGATCGGCGCAAAGCTGTCCGTGATCCGGCGAGTGTCCACGAGTACCGCGGCCCCCAGCGCGCCCCGGATGATCTCGTCCCACATGAACCAGAACCGGGTCTGCCCAGGCGTACCGAACAGGTACAGAATCAGGTCCTCGGCCATGGTGATACGACCGAAGTCCATCGCCACCGTGGTGGTTCCCTTGCCCGGCACCTTCGACGGATCGTCGATGCCGACGCCGGCCGTGGTCATCACCGCCTCGGTGGTCAGCGGCGTGATCTCCGAGACCGCACCGACGAGCGTGGTCTTGCCGACGCCGAACCCACCCGCGATCACGATCTTCGCCGATCTGATCGCGGAAGGCGCCCGGCGCGCGGGGTCAGAGCCTCCGAAGTCCACTCAACACCCTTTCCAGCAGCTGCATACGGTCGTCGTCATGTGCCTGCGCCACCTCATGCAGGGCGAGCAGGCCGTCCGCGACCATGTCGGCGACGAGCACCCGGGAGACGCCGAGCGGAAGCCGCGTGTACGCGGCAATCTCCGCCAGCGACTGCGCACGCCCATCGCACAAGGAGGCGATCGTTTGCTTGTCACGCCCGGCGAACCGGGCTTCCTGCTGTCCGCGGTGCGTGGTCAGCAGAATCGCCTCGATGGCGATGTCCCGCTGGGGTTCGGTGCGGCCACGAGTGACCGCGTACGGCCGGACCAGCGCCCCGCGCGGATCCTCGCCGGACTTCTCCATGGCCCTCCTCACCCCCTTCCGGTAGCGCCCGCGTCGTGGGCGTCAACGTTGATGGAAACGTCAGCTGGCCTGAGCGCTCTGCCGCGGAGCCGGTACCAGCGCCTGGCCGACCCGCTCCACCAACAGAGCCATCTCGTAACCGACCTGCCCCACGTCGCACTGGCGTCCAGCCAGTACGCCGAGGCATGAGCCGTCGCTGATCGACATCAGGAAGAGGTAGCCGCCGTCCATCTCGACGATGGTCTGCAGCACCGAACCACCGTTGAAGTAGCGCGCGGTGCCGTGGGTCAGGCTCACCACCCCGGCGGCGATCGCGGCGAGCTGGTCGGCACGGTCTTCCGGCAGCCCACGCGAGGAGGCCAGCAGGATACCGTCGGCGGACACGGCCACCACGTGGGCGATTCCCGCCACGTGGTCGGCAAAGTTGGTCATCAACCAACTCATGTCCTGCATGGCGCCCGGCCTGGTCATCAGTGTCTCTCCTCGTCGGTGGGCCGCTGGGCGTTGCCTGGTCCGCCGTCCGCGCCGGAGCGGCCACGCTGCACGCCCCGGTGGTAGGCCGACAACAGACCACGCACCTCATCGGGGGTACGCCGGTTCTTTGCCACGCTGGCACGGGGGTCCACCCCGCCCGGCACGAGCTGAGCCGCCGGTACCCGCTTGGGCAGGCCCGATCGGGTCGTCCCGGACGCGGCGGGCTCGGCCGCCGCCGCCGCCGCACGCCAACCGTCGTCGGCCGCGGTGCGCCAGCTCTCCTCGCCTGCCGGCCCCGAGGACCCCGCCGGCCCCGCTGGCTGGTACTGCCGCGGCGGCGGGGTCTGGGACGGGGGTGGTGGAGGCGGGGCCTCCGGTGGCACGTACGCCGGCGGTACCACGGGGGGCGCCATCGGTGGGTGCACTACCGGCGGCGGCGGCGGTGGCGGCGCCATGGACGGCTGGGGCGCGGCATAGGTGCTGCCGTTGGCCATCGCCGCTCCGCCGTTCTGGCCGGGCTCGCCGTTCGGACCCACCGTCGGCCAGTTGCCCGTCGCGGAGTGCCCGTGGCTGCGGAACCACACCGCCTCCATCGCCCGGAAGATCGGCAGCTCGGCGGTTTCGTCGCTGCCGGTCCGGGGCTGGCTGTTCGCGATCGCGCCGAGCGCGTCGACGAGGGAACCGTTGCCAGCCGTGGGCGTACTGGCGGCGGGGGCCGGCGGCGCACTGATCGTCGGCGCGGCGACCGTCGGGGCGATCGGCTGGTTGACCGGCGTCCAGTCCTGCCGCGCCTCGGCCAGTTCGGCCCAGCCACTGAGCGTCGCGGTGCCGACGCCGCCACCGGACATGGCCGGCGAACCGGCGCCCGCCAGGCCCGGCAGTTGCGGCATGGGCCAGCCGGGCGGGTTCGGCGGTGCCGCGACCGGACCCCGCTCGACAGCGAGCGGGGAGCGGGGCCGCGTCACCACCGGTTCGCGGCCACGCAGCCGGGGCAGGATCAGGATGCTGCTCGGGAGCGTGACCTGGGTGATGATGCCGCCATCGGGGTTGGGGCGCATCTCGACCTTGATCTCGTACCGGTCGGCCAGGCGGCCGACCACCGCGAGACCCATCATCCGGAACGCCGCCACGTCGACCGATGGCGGTTCGGCGAGCCGCGCGTTCAGCGACGCCATCTGGTCGGGCGACATGCCCAGCCCGCGGTCTTCCACCTGGATCAGCACGTAGTCGCCGATCCGCCGGGCGTCCGTCAGGACACTGGAGTTCGGCGGCGAGAACCGCGTGGCGTTGTCGAACAGTTCGGCGAGCAGCCGCACGACGTCGTTGACCGCGCGAGCGGCGATCGACACGTCCGGGTCGATGGTGCCGAACTCGATGCGGTTGTAAAGCTCCACTTCGGACTGTGCGGCGCGGACCACGTCGGCCAGCAGCGCATCCTCGCGACGCGGTGCGCTGGAGTCCGCACCGGCGAGTACCAGCAGGTTCTCGTCGTTGCGGCGCATTCGGGTGGCCAGGTGGTCGAGCTGGAACAGCTGCGCCAGGCGCTTGGGGTCCTCTTCGCCGCGCTCGATGGCGTCCAGCTCACCGATCATCCGGTCGACCAGCGCCTGCGAGCGCCGGGCCAGGTTGAGGAACATCGCCGACACGCTGGTACGCAGCGCGGCCTGTTCGGCCGCGACCCGGACCGCCTCGCGGTGGACGATGTTGAACGCCTGCGCCACCTGGCCGATCTCGTCCCGGCTGTCGATCTGGATCGGGTCACGCACCTGCCGGGCGATCTCGTCCGGGCTGTTCTCGCCGATGTCGCGCACGTCGCGCAGCCGGGCCACCGCCTCGGGCAGGTCCCGGTCCGCCACCCCGAGCGCGCCCTCACGCAGTCGGGACAGCGCGCGGACCATCGAGCTGGCGAGCAGGAAGGCGATCATGATCGCGATCGCCAGCGCGATGAGGACGACAACCGATTCGATGGCCACGTTCCGGATCACCGACGACCGGACAGCGTTGGCGTCCTTGATGAGCGCGGCGTCGAGCTTGACCTCGGTCCAGCGCATGAGGTCGACCTTCGCGCCGACCTCGTTGGCGAAGTTGCTTGCCAGTTCGGCCGTGGGTTGGACGTGGATCGCGCCAGTCAGTTCGCCGGCGGCCTGGTCGGCCAGCGCGACGGCGTCGCCCGTGATCGACTTGGCCACCAGCTCCTTCTGGTCCGCTGTCGCGGCCAGGTCGAACGCGGCCAGTTCGGACTGCTGCCCGGTCTCCGCCGCGACGACGGCGTTGTACTGGTTCTGCGGCACGAACTGGAGGTGGGTCAGCGTGGCGAAGCCGAGCGCCTGCTCCTGCGAGGCGTCGTCCTTCGCCTGCGCGAACGCGGCCATCGCGCGAAGGCCATCGATGAGGTTCGTGTCGGTGCTGACCTGGCTGAGTGAGCCGTGGTAGGCGACCAGATCGTTGATGACGTCGGTGTAGCGCAGCACCACCGCGTTCGGTGCGATGCCCTGCCCCTGCTGCACCTGTTGGCGTAGCCCGGTGAGCGTGCCCAGCTGTACGTCGATCTGCTGGAGCCGGCTCGCAACCGCGTCGGGCACGCCGTGCAGTTGTTGGCGGTGGATGTTGTAGGCGTCAACGGCGGCGTTGGTGACCGCGGTCTGCTTCTTGTACGCCGAGGCCGCCGCCGCGGTAGGGGACGCGGCGTACTTCGCGCCGAGCATCCGCTCGTCCTCCAACTGCTGCGTCGACTCCGCAACGTCGTTGGACAGGCTGGTCAGCGACGACACCAGGCTGGCTGACAGCGCCTGCTGGCCGCTGTCGACGAGTCTGGCCACCGCCAGGCTGACGATGGCGATGACCGGCACCACCAGGATGAGCGCCAGTTTGGACCGGATCCGGGCATCCCGTAGCCCGCGCCGCCGCTTCGGCCGCGCGTTGGACGTCTTGATGCGGGCCGGCCTGGCAGTGCTCGTCCGGGTGCTCACGTCAATGCCCTTCGCTCGCGACCGTCGTGCCGTCCGTGTCCACTTGCTGTGCTCACCGGCACACCCTTCGCTTTGCGACCCCATGGACGCCGCTCGCGCTCGCGCTCACGCTGCCGCCTCCGCTAAAGCTCTCGAGCCGCGCGCCGTTTGGTCAACCGACCCCGGCCGAGCGTCGGGTGGGGCACGCGGCTCGGCCGCGATTTCATCACGTCAGGTACTCCCGGCGGAAGGCTCAGCACGGTATGAATCCGGCGCACAATGCCCGACCGAGCCATGACTTGGCAAGTCCGGAGCCGACCCGACCCCGATGACCAGCGCGAATATGTTCTGGCAACTTTTTCTGGCCGAACCCGCGTTCCCAAATGTATTGCCAGCGGCCACTGGCTCCCCGTGAGGACCTAGTCGCACCGAGTGATCGCCTACGATGACCGCCGATAGGGCACGACGAACGGCTTGACCCGGGGTATCCGGACCGGCAAGGTTGGATCGCCATTCGACCGGAGGATCGGCACCGCCCGGCGCACGGCCAACCACCGTCCACAATAGACTGATGCTGCCCGCACGGGCCGCTCGCCGCGGACCGGTCATTCGTTGCCGCGGCTGGTAACGGGAGGAACGACGAGTTGAAGAGCAACCGCGTCTCCGTACTCGCGACGGCCGCGATGCTGTCGTTCGGCCTGACCGCCTGCGGCGTGATCGGCTCGCAGGCCGATACCAGCCCGGTCGTCATCGGCGCCGATCTGGAACTCACCGGCGCCAACGCCTCGGTCGGCAAGGTCTACCAGAACGCGTTGGAGCTGGAGGTCGCCCAGATCAACGCGGCCGGCGGCGCCGGCGGCCGTCCGCTGCAGCTCGTCATCAGGGACAACCACTCCGATCCGGCCACCGCGACGAGCGACATGGCGACGCTGACGGCCGAGCCGGACGTGGCGGCGATCATCACCGGGTCGTGCGGCGGGTGCTTCGCCGGAGTTGCGGAGACCCTCAACAGCAAGAAGATTCCGACGATCTCACTCGCGGCGGCCGACCTGTCGAGCCTGACCAAGGCACAGACCACCGGCACCGGGTCGTACCTCTTCAAAATCAACCCGAACGCCGCGGACGACGCGGCCATGCTCATCGCCCAGGTGGAGACCAGCCACGACGTCGACCAGTACGCGGTGGTGGCCACCAATGACCCGTACGGCGCGGCGCTCGCGGAGGACCTGAGGGTGGACTCGAAGGCGGCGGACGTCACGGTGAACTCGAGGAAGACCCAGGCGGTGCCGGTCGCGACCGAACGTGTGGCGAACGACGCCAACGAGAGCACTCTGCGCCAGGCGGTGCACGAGGCGCTGGCCCAGTCCCCCAAGGCACTGGTCGTGTCGCTGCCTCC
>DASXOA010000183.1:0-6319 GCA_036494675.1 Rugosimonospora sp. | reverse complement strand
GCCGGGCCGCCAGCCACCGGGCCCGACCGCCGCCCGATCTACATCGGCCTGGTGATCCTGGTTGCCCTGCTGCTCATCGCGCTGTTGGTGGCCGCCGTGACCCTCGCCGCGGGACGCCGCGACGGCCCGGCCGGCCCCGCGGCCCCCGCGCACACCGTCACGGAGCCGCTGGCCGGCCGGCACGAGGCCCGACTCGACCTGACCTCCGGCGTGGGGCTGGTGACGGTACGCAGCGGGGATCTCGGCGACCGGCTGTACCGGATCAGCACCCCGGCCGGGTCCGGCACGGTACCCCGGGTGACCGACCAGGACGGCTCCGTACTGGTGGGCCTCGGCGGAGGCGGCGGTGGGCCGGCCGGCGTCGAGATCCTGCTGAGCTCGCAGGTGACCTGGCAGTTCCGGCTCGGGGGCGGCGCCGATGAGGCCCGCCTCGACCTGCGGGGCGGACCGGTCTCCGGCGTGGACATCGCCAGCGGCGTGTCCAGCGTCGAACTGTGGCTGCCCCGGCCCAGCGGCACGGTCACGGTACGGGAGGGCGGGGGCGCCTCCGAGTTCACCGTGCACGCTCCGGCGGCCGTACCGGTCCAGGTGCGGGTCACCGGTGGCGCCGGGCAGGCGACCATCGACGGGACCGTGCACTCCGGCGTCTCCGGGAACACGCTCTACCCGGCGGACGGCTGGGATCAGGCGAGGGACCGGTACGAGTTGGACGCGGTCGGTGGCCTGTCGCAGCTGAGCCTGGACCGGTCCTGAACAGGGGTCACTTTGGCCGCTCATCCGTGATCTTCGCACCGACCGGCAGGGCGAACGCGTCCGGAGCGACCGTGGGCTGGTACTGGTCGAGGGTGACGTCGATCGCGTCGCCGCCGACCGTACCGCTGAAGCTGCCCAGCAGCCCCTCCGTGGTGACGCAGGCGGAGAAGTTGGTGGACGGCGCGTTGCTGAGGTCGCGCACGTCGAGGCAGGTCGCGTGCTCACCGGACAGCGTCGTGTCGTGTTGGGTCACCACGGTGTCGCCGTCCACCGCGACCGCGCCCAGCAGGCTGATCACGAGAGCGGGTGCGATCAGCCCCCGGCTGCCGATCTGGGACAGCAGAGCGGTGGCCGGGTCGCCGAGCGGCGAGGGCGGCGGGGTCAGCGTGCAGGTGGTGGCGCTGCCCTGGGTCCGGCAGTCCGCGGTCTGGTCGGGGGTCAGCACGAGCTTGCCGCCGGGGTAGGTGTACGCGGCCTGGATCGGGTTCTGGGCCTGGGCGATGGTCGCGGTGGCGCCGTGGGGGAGCGAGTAGGTCGCCGTGTAGGTCAGCGAACCGGCGCGGGACATCCGGCCGGCAAGGTCGTCCACCAGCTGAGCCCGGCTGCTCAGCTGCTGGCCACCGGCGACCGCGCCGCAGGCGGTCAGTGCCCCGGTCGCGGCGGCGACCAGCGCGCAGACGGCGAGGGCGGAGGTACGTCGGGCGCGTATCGGGTGCGGCGCGAGACGCATGCCCCCAGACTTGCCGGTGATCCGGCCCGTCGGCAACTCTATTCCTAATCTGAACGTAATTATCCTTAATGTTCCACCGACCGGTGGGCCCGGGAGGCGGTGCTCTGGCCCTTATCCCTGCTCGATAGTCTCGGGGCAGAGGGCAGGCGCGCCCGCCCTCGCGCCGCACCGTCGCGGCCCTGGATGATCGACAACAGGAGAGCGAGGGCCACAGTGGCCACCATCGAGGCAATCGTCGCGCGGGAGATTCTCGACTCGCGCGGCAACCCGACCATCGAGGTCGAGATCGGGCTGGACGACGGTACGATCGCCCGCGCCGCGGTCCCCTCGGGCGCGTCCACCGGCGCCTTCGAGGCGCTGGAACTGCGCGACGGCGACAAGGACCGGTACCTGGGCAAGGGCGTCACGAAGGCCATCGACAACATCGAGGAGCGGATCTTCCCCGAGCTCGTCGGCTACGACGCGACCGACCAGCGCGCGATCGACCAGAAGATGCTCGACGTGGACGGCACGCCGGACAAGTCCGAACTGGGTGCCAACGCGATCCTCGGCGTCTCCCTGGCCGTGGCCAAGGCCGGCGCCAACTCGTCGAGCCTGAGCCTGTTCCGCTACCTGGGCGGCCCGAACGCGCACCTGCTGCCGGTGCCGATGATGAACATCCTCAACGGCGGCGCGCACGCCGACTCCAACGTGGACATCCAGGAATTCATGATCGCCCCGATCGGCGCGCCCGACTTCCGGGAGGCGCTGCGCAGCGGTGCCGAGGTGTACCACGCGCTCAAGGGCGTACTGAAGAAGAAGGGCCTGTCCACCGGCCTCGGCGACGAGGGCGGCTTCGCGCCCGACCTGCCGCACAACGCCGCCGCGCTGGACCTGATCGGCGAGGCGGTCGGCATCGCCGGGTACGAGCTGGGCAAGGACATCGTCCTCGCGCTGGACGTGGCCGCCACGGAGTTCTTCGCCGACGGTTCCTACACCTTCGAGGGTTCCGCCAAGTCGGCCGAGGAGATGACCAGCTACTACGCCAAGCTGGTCGAGTCCTACCCGATCGTGTCCATTGAGGACCCGCTGGCCGAAGAGGACTGGGCCGGCTGGAGCGCGATGACCGCTCAGCTCGGCGACCGCATCCAGATCGTCGGCGACGACCTCTTCGTGACCAACCCGACCAGGATCGCCCGCGGCATCGCGGAGCGGGCCGCCAACGCGGTGCTGGTCAAGGTGAACCAGATCGGTTCGCTGACCGAGACGCTGGACGCCGTCGACCTGGCGCACCGCGCCGGGTTCCGGACCATGATGAGCCACCGCTCCGGCGAGACCGAGGACACCACGATCGCGGACCTCGCGGTCGCGGTGGGCAGCGGCCAGCTCAAGACCGGTGCGCCGGCCCGCTCCGAGCGGGTCGCGAAGTACAACCAGTTGCTGCGCATCGAGGACGAGCTGGGCGACGCGGCGCGGTACGCCGGTGCGGGCGCGTTCCCGAGGTACCGTACGCAGTGATCGTGGCCGGCCGGTCAGCCCCGGCCGGCGGGATCCGTGACGATCGCGCGGGGCGCGGCGAAGCGGTGCGGACCGGGCCAGAGCGCCGAGGCGGTCTGGCCCCACCCCGGTCCGCCCGCCGCCCGCGCCCCCGCGCGATTCACTGACAACCGGGGGGAGGCCAGCGTGACGCAGCCGCGTCGCACTCCGGGCCGGGGCGGTCCGGCCCGGCGCACCGGGTACGGCCGGGCCGCCGGCGCCCCTCGGGCTACCCGGGGCGCGGCGACCCGCACGAACCTCGGCCGTACCGCCTCGAACCGGGCCACACCCGTCCGGTCCGCCGACCGGGTACGGGCGGTACCGACCCGTTCGGCCGCCACCGACCCGGCCCGCTCCGCATCGCGCCCGGCCAGCGCGCGTCGCGCGGCGGCGGCCGGAGCCGCCCGGCGCACCCGGGCACCGCAGCCGCACCGGTTGACCGGTCGGGCCACCGTGCTGGCCCTCGTGCTCGGGGCGCTGCTGCTCGCGTACGCCTACCCGGTGCGCATCTACCTGAGCCAGCAGGCCCAGATCTCCACCCTGGAAGCCAACCAGGCGGCCCAGCGCCGGCGGATCAACGAGCTGACCGATGAGTCGGAGCGGTGGAAGGACCCGACCTACATCCGGACCCAGGCTCGGGAACGGTTGCAGATGGTGATGCCGGGCGACACCGTGTTCATCGTGTCGCGACCGGGCTCGACGACGCCTGCGTCCACCGACCCGAACGCCGGCAAGGCGAAGGACACCGGGCCGTGGTACGGGCAGCTGTGGTCGAGCGTGCAGGCCGCCGACAAGCCCCGGACCGCGCCGTGAGCCCGGCCGAGCCGCCCGCGCCCGGGCACGCCGAGCCGCCCGGGGACGCGGAGCCGTCCGGGCACGTCGAGCCGCGCGCGTCCGGGCACGCCGAGCCGCTCGCACCCGGGGACATCGAGGCGGTACAGGACCAGCTCGGCCGCACCCCCCGCGGTACCCGGGCGGTGGCGCACCGGTGCCCGTGCGGCCTGCCGGACGTCGTGCAGACCACGCCCCGCCTCGCCGACGGGACGCCGTTCCCGACCCTGTACTACCTGACCTGCCCCCGTGCCGTGCAGGCGTGCAGCCGGCTGGAGTCGGCCGGGCTGATGAAGCAGATGACCGAGCGGCTGTCGACGGATCCGGAGTTGGCGGCCTCGTATCGCGGCGCGCACGAGGACTACCTGGCGCACCGCGAAAAGATCGGGCACGTACCCGAGATCGCCGGAGTGTCGGCCGGTGGCATGCCGGGCCGGGTCAAGTGCCTGCACGTCCACCTGGGGCACGCGCTGGCCGCCGGTCCGGGCGTGAACCCGTTCGGGGACGAGGTACGCGAGCTGATCGAGCCGTGGTGGACCGCCGGCCGGTGCGTGTGAGCGCCGGGGAAGCGGACGGGCCGGACGGCGTCAGCGTCGGGCGGGCACGTACCGGTGACATCCGGGCGATCCGCCGGCTGATCGACACGTACGCCACCGAGCGCCGCCTGCTGTCCAAGGCGACCGTCGCGCTCTACGAGGACGTCCAGGAGTTCTGGGTGGCCCGCGCGGCCGGGGAGGTCATCGGCTGCGGTGCGCTGCACGTGATGTGGGAGGACCTCGCGGAGGTCCGCACCGTGGCGGTGGCCCCCGGCTGGCGGGGCCGGAAGATCGGTCACCGGATCGTCGGTGACCTGCTCGAGACGGCCCGCGAGCTGGGCGTGGCACGGGTGTTCTGCCTGACGTTCGAGACCGCGTTCTTCGGCTCGTTCGGGTTCGTCGAGATCGACGGGGCGCCGGTACCGCCGCGGGTGTACGAGGAGTTGCTGCACTCGTACGACGAGGGGGTCGCGGAGTTCCTCGGCCTGGAACGGGTGAAGCCGAACACGTTGGGTAACAGCCGGATGTTGCTGCGCCTGGAGGACGACCGTTCTGGGTCGCCGGGCGGCGCAGACGCGCCGAGCCAGAAAGGTCGGAAAGCGTGAGTCGGGTCGCCTCGATCGACTGCGGTACGAACTCGATCCGGCTGCTGGTCGCCGACCTGCCACCGGACGGTATCGGCGACCTCGCCGACGTCGACCGGCAGATGGAGATCGTGCGGCTCGGGCAGGGAGTCGACCGTACCGGCCGGCTCGCGCCCGAGGCCATCGAGCGCACCCGCGTCGCGCTGGCCGGCTACGCCGGGCGGATCCGGGCGCTGGGCGCCGAACGGGTCCGGATGGTGGCCACCTCGGCGACCCGGGACGCGTCGAACGCGCAGGAGTTCCGGGACATGGTGGACGCCACTCTGGGCGTGGCGCCCGAGGTGATCACCGGTCGTCAGGAGGCCGAACTGTCGTTCGCCGGCGCGGTGCGCGGCCTGCCGCTGGGCCGGTACCTGGTGGTCGACATCGGCGGTGGCTCCACCGAGTTCGTCGCCGGTTCGTCCACAGTGGATAGTGCGATCAGTGTGGACATCGGCTGCGTACGGATGACCGAGCGGCACCTGACCGGCAACCCGCCGACCCCGGAGCAGATCGGGGCGGCGACCGCCGACATCGAGACGGCGGTGGACAAGGCGCTGGCCGTGGTCGGCGGGGTCGGAGGCGCGACCCTGGTCGGCGTCGCCGGTACGGTCACCACGGTCGTCGCCATCGCGCTGGGCCTGCCCGGGTACCAGCCGGAGCGCATCCACCACGCCCGGGTGTCCACCGCCGACGTCGAGCGCGTCGTCGCCGACCTGCTGGGGATGACGCACGAGCAGCGGCTGGCGCTGCCGGTGATGCATCCGGGCCGGGCGGACGTGATCGGTGCCGGCGGCCTGATCCTGCGCACGATCCTGAACCGCGCGGGCGTTTCCGCAATGGTCGCCAGCGAGCACGACATCCTGGACGGCATTGCCTGGAGCCTGCTGCGGTGATCCGTACCGGCGCGGAGCCCCGCGACTCCCGGTAACCGGCTCCGGTATCCCCTGGTCCCGCGGCACGTGGGCTGCCCGAATACATTGTCGTATCTCGATACCGATGGTCCGACACGCCTATTCCGGTCTTGAGGGTACTACGGATAGCGCACTACTATGCGATGCATGGACACGACCCAACTGCTCAAGGGCGTCCTGGACCTTGCGGTGCTCGCCGTGCTGCGCGACGAGGACGGGTACGGGTACGACATCCTGCGCCGCCTGCGCACGGCGGGCCTGGAGGAGGTCGGCGATGCTTCCGTCTACGGCACCCTGCGCCGGCTCTTCCAGAACGGCTTCCTGACCACCTACGTGGTGCCCTCCGAGGAGGGTCCGCACCGCAAGTACTACGCCCTCAACGCCGCCGGCCGGACCCAGCTCACGCACTCCGGCAAG
>DASXOA010000182.1:0-1648 GCA_036494675.1 Rugosimonospora sp. | reverse complement strand
TCTCCTTCACCGGCCCCGGCGACACCCTGCTGGCGGCGCAGCCCGGGCTGAACCAGGTTGACCTCATCACCCCCGGCCGCGCCCCGCGGGCCGTCCTCACTGCGGCGGACGGCCTCTCCGGCCCGTCCTCGGTCGCTGTGTCCGGCCGCACTGCGTACGTGACAAACGCCGCCTACGCCACCGGCGTGGACCCGAACCTGCTGATGGCCCACCTCGACTGGTGAGCGTAACTCCCCGGTATCACCGGAATCCGGTGACAACCTCTCACCGTCCCGGCGGTGAGCCTGGACACGCTGCGACGTCCATCCCACGGACGCGGCCAGCCCACCGAAGGGAATCACCATGTCCTCCACGAAGCGCCGTCGTTCCTCGCACGCAGCGCGGCCCTCGCGACTTCCCGACCGCCGACTTCTGGAACCTGCGCAACGGCAAGGTCGAGGTGTTCGACTGCCACATCGCTTTTACCACCAAGTTCGCGCAGCCAGGCGTACAGCCGGACTACGCGTCCGCGGTAGCGGCGTCCGCGCCATAACGCCGACCGGCAAGGGTGCGCGGCGGCCGGGTGTCTAGCCCTGGCCAGCTGCCAGATCCAGCGATTCGAAGGAGAGAAAGCATGTCCAAGGCGGTCAGGTACGACGAGTTCGGCGGGATCGACGTGTTGCGGGTCGACGAGGTGCAACGCCCGGTGCCCGGGAGCGGGCAGGTCCTCGTACGGGTGAAGGCGGCCGGCATCAACACAAGTGAGGCGGCCATCCGCACCGGGGCGGTGGCGAAGCTGTTCCCGTCGACGTTCCCCTCCGGGCAGGGCAGCGACCTCGCGGGGGTCATCGAGGAGGTCGGCGCCGGGGTCGGCGGATTCTCGCCAGGCGATGAGGTGATCGGGTTCTCCAACAACCGCGCCTCCCAGGCCGAGCTGGTCCTGGTCGAGGCCGGCGACCTCACGCGCAAGCCGGAGAAGGTGTCATGGGAAGTAGCCGGCGGCCTGTACGTCGTCGGCGTGACCGCGTGGGGGGCGGTACACGCCGTCCAGCCCAAGGAGGGCGAGACAGTCGTCATCTCCGGAGCCGCAGGCGGAGTCGGCTCGCTCGCCGTCCAGCTCGCGCGCCGCACCGGGGCCACGGTCATCGGCCTGGCGAGCGGGAGCAACCACGAGTGGCTGAAGAGCCACGAGGTGATCCCGGTCGCGTACGGTGACGGCGTCGCGGACCGGATCAGGGCCGCCGCGCCCGGCGGCGTGGACGCCTTCATCGACACCTACGGCGACGGGTACGTCGACCTCGCCATCGCCCTCGGCGTCGCGGCCGGACGGATCGACACCATCGCCGACTACGCGGCCGCCGCGAAGTACGGGGTGAAGACTGCCGGGGGGGCAGAGGCCGGGCCGGGCGCCCGGGTGCTCGCCGAACTGGCGGGCCTGATCGCCGACGGGCACCTCGAGGTGCCGATCGCGAACGTCTACCCGCTGGCGCAAGTCCGCGAGGCCTACACCGAGCTCGAACGCCGCCACACCCACGGCAAGATCGTCCTACTGCCCTAGCAATACAGGAGTTTGACATGAGTGAGCCACTCGACTGGAACGCGCAGACCATCGCGGAGTTCCGAGCGAACGAGGGCAGGGTTGGCGGGAGCTTTGAGGGCGCCCCGATGG
>DASXOA010000181.1:0-4044 GCA_036494675.1 Rugosimonospora sp. | reverse complement strand
GGCTGGCGGGGGCGGTCGAGTGGTTGGCGGCGGCGACGAGCCGGCCCGCGTGCGGACCGTGCGCCAGCCGGATCGCGTGTCCCGGCCCGGTCGCGTACCAGCGCCAGCCGGCCGGCTTGACGTCGGCGGTGATCTCGTGCGGCGCGGTCCAGGCGGTGCCGTCGCCGTCGCCGTACCGCACGTAGACGCGCCGGGTCTGCTCGGCCGTCGCCTGGCCGCGCAGGATCTGCGCCTCCGTGACGGTACCGGCGTTGCCGGTGGTCAGCAGCACGACGCGGCCGGTCGCGGCCACCACCGGCGTCGGGTTGCCCACGGTGTCTCCGGCGCCGGCGGCGACCACGCGCAGCGGACCCCAGGTGTCCCCGCCGTCGGTGGACCGCTTGACCACGGTGTCGATGTCGCCGCTGTCGGCCGGCCCGGTGCGCCGCCCCTCGGCGAAGGCGAGCAGGGCTCCGGACCCGGTGGCGACGATGGCCGGGATGCGGAACGTGCCGTACCCCTCGGTCCCGGAGAGGTACGGCACCGAGGTCCCGTACCGGTCGTGCCCAGTCATGCGCTGCGCTCCCTGACGTAGGACGTCCGACGTCTGGACGCTAACCGCGCATATCGCCCACGTCAAGAGCGACTCAGGCAGCCTGCTCCTGTGCCGCCTGGGCGTGGGCGATGCGCTCCTTGACGTCGCGGAAGTGCCGCCGCATCGCCTCCTGCGCGCTCGCCGCGTCCTGTGCGCGCAGTGCGTCGACGATGCGCCGGTGGTTGGCCACGATGTCGCGTGCCCGCTCCTCGGGCGCGCCCACCGCCGGCTCGACCTGGTGGTAGACGCGCCAGAACAGGTCGATGAGCTGGAGCACGAGTTCGTTGCCGCAGGACTCGTAGAGCAGCGCGTGGAAGGCCCGGTCCGCCTGCGGGTCGGTCTGCAGGGCGGTGACCAGCGCGTCGAGCGCGGACAGGCGGCTGGCGCTGGTCGTGGTGGCGACGCGGGCGATGAGCCCGGTCTCCAGCATCTCCCGGACCTCGACCAGGTCGTGCAGGGCGCGGATGCCGCCCTGCGCCCCGGAGCGGATCCGGAACTCCAGCGAGGGGCCCAGCACGTCGAGGGAGGCGTGACCGATGAACGTGCCGTACCCGTGCCTGATCTCCACGATGCCCAGCGCCTGGAGCGCGCGGATCGCCTCGCGCACGCTGTTGCGACTCGCTCCGAGCAGATCCATGAGCTGTGGCTCGGTGGGCATCGGGGCGCCGGGTTCGAGCCGGCGCTCGTGGATCAGGGCGACGATCCGGTCCTGGACCGTGTCGCCGCTACGCCTGCTCATGTCGCCTCCCTGGCTCGTTCGGGCCGAGCTCGTTGGTACCGGTGCAACATCCCACGTCGCGACTCACTCATCCGCTGCTCGCAATGTACTCTCCGTGTCCGACTTGACGGGGACCGTACGCGCCCATAGTTTCAGGACCAGGACATCCTACGTCCTCATCGAGGAGACCATCCATCATGAACCAGCACCGGAGCGGCTTGACGCTGCCCAGAATCGCGTTCGGCGGCGACTACAACCCGGAGCAGTGGCCCCGTGAGGTGTGGGCCGAGGACATGAAACTGATGGTCGAGGCGGGCGTCTCGCTCGTCTCCGTCGGCATCTTCTCCTGGGCCAGTGTCGAGCCGCGCGAGGGCGAGTACGACTTCGGCTGGTTCGACGAGGTCATGGACAACCTGGCCGGCGCCGGCATCGACGCGAGCCTGGCCACCATGACCGCCTCGCCGCCGCCCTGGCTGTCCCACCGGTACCCGCAGGTCCTGCCCGAGCGGGCGGACGGCACCCGGCTGTGGCCCGGCGCCCGCCAGCACTACTGCCCGTCCAGTCCGGTCTACCGGGAGCACGCCGGCCGGCTGGTCGAGCGGCTGGCGCAACGGTACGGCGGCCACCCGGCCCTGGCCCTCTGGCACATCGGCAACGAGTACGGCTGCCACACCCGGCAGTGCTTCTGCGACGTCTCCGCCGCAGACTTCCGCCGCTGGCTGCGGGACCGGTACGGCGACATCGACGCGCTCAACGCGGCCTGGTCCACCACGTTCTGGTCGCAGCACTACGGCGACTGGGCGGAGATCTACCCGCCGCGGGCCGCGCCGACCTTCGGCAATCCGGCGCACCTGCTGGACTTCGCGCGGTTCAGCGACGACGCGATCCTGGCCTGCTACCTCACCGAGCGCGACATCATCCGCCGGCACACCCCGGACACGCCGGTCACCACCAACTTCACCGGGCTGGTGCACCAGCCGATCGACTCGTACCGCTGGGCCGCCGAGCAGGACGTGGTGAGCCTGGACAGCTACCCCGACCCGTACGACCCGCGGGCCCACGTCGAGGCCGCGTTCGCCTACGACCTGGTCCGCTCGGCGCGTTCCGGCCAGCCCTGGCTGCTGATGGAGCAGGCGCCCGGTGCGGTCAACTGGCGCAGGCGCAACGCGCCGAAGCCGCCGGGCACCATGCGCCTGTGGAGCTGGCAGGCCGTCGCCCAGGGCGCCGACGCTGTGCTGTTCTTCCAGTGGCGCCAGGCCGCCGGGGGCGCCGAGAAGTTCCACTCCGCGATGATTCCGCACGGGGGAACGGATACCCGTACCCACCGCGAGATCCAGGCGCTGGGCCGGGAACTGGCCGGCGTGGCCGAGGTCGCCGGCGCCCGGGTGCGCGCCGACGTGGCCCTGGTGCACGACTGGGACAACTGGCGGGCCGTGGAGGGCGCCGCCCACCCCGCGGTGCTCGACCTGATGGACGCGCACCGGGCACACTACGGGCCGCTGTTCGACGCCGGGATCACCTGCGACGTGGTACCGCCGGCCGCCGACCTCTCCGGGTACCGCATGGTGGTGGTGCCCAACCTGTACCTGCTGAGCACGGCCGGCGCCGAGGCGCTCACCCGGTACGTGGCGGACGGCGGGTGCCTGGTGGTCTCGTTCTTCTCCGGCATCGTCGACGAATGCGAACGCGTGCACCTGGGCGGCTACCCGGCGCCCCTGCGCGACGTGCTCGGCCTGCGCGTCGACGAGTTCTGGCCGCTGCCGGTGGACGGCACGGTCGCGCTGGACGTGGCGGGGCAGCGGCACACCGGTACGGTCTGGTCGGAGTGGATCGAGACGGAAGGTGCCGAGGTGGTCGCGACGTTCGCGGCTGGCGAACTGGCCGGACGTCCGGCGGTCACCCGGCACGCGTACGGTCGCGGCGTGGCGTGGTACCTGGGTACCCGGCCGGAGCCGGACGCGATGCGGGGGCTGCTCGACCGCGCCCGCGCGGATGCCGGCGTCACGCCGGTGCTGCCCGACCTGCCCCGGGGAGTACAGGCGGTCATCCGGCACGGTGCCGACCAGGCGTACCTGTTCCTGCTGAACCACGGCAGCGAGCCGGCGCGGGTCGTCCTGCCGGCCCCGGCGGTCGACCTGCTCGGCGAGCGGCCCGACGCGGTGGACAGGGTCGCTCTGCCGCCCCGCGGCGTCGCCGTGCTGCGCCAACCGGTCCCGGCCGGCCCGCAAGCCGTTTGACGGTTCCGCCGGCCGGTCGGCATCCTGTGCCGGTGCTCCTGTCGCAGAACGCCGCCGCCCGGGTCGAACAAGTCGAGATCGACTACATGCGGGCGCGGGTGGGTGCGCTGGCGAGGGTTGCCGGCAACCCGTTCGGGGCCGAGGTACGTCCGGCCGGACAGGGGCACGCGTTCCTCGTGGAGGCGTTGCCCAATCCGCTGTTCAACCACGTCATGGGACTCACCGGCGCCTCGGTGGACACGCTGCCCGAGCTTGCCGAGTGGTACGCCGGGCACGGCAAGCCCCTGCGGGTGGACGTGACGCCGGCGCAGGCCGGCCCCGAACTGTTCGCGGCGCTGGCAGGGCACGGGCTGGCACAGACCGGTTTCTACGCGGGCCTGTACGCGCAGGCGGATGCGGCACGCGGAGCGGACCCGTCCGGCCCGATCGGCATCCAACCGGCGGACCCGGCCGGGGCGATCGGCATCGAGCCGGCCGACCCTGGCGAGTTCGCCCAGGTCTACGTCGCCGGCTTC
>DASXOA010000180.1:0-3616 GCA_036494675.1 Rugosimonospora sp. | reverse complement strand
GCGGCCACCTCGGTGATCACCTCGGCCACCGTCTTCGCGGTCGAGGAGACCGCCCCGGTGCAGGTCATGTCGCCGACCGTCCGGTAGCGCACGGTGGCGGTGTACAGCGGCTCGTTGTCGTCCCTGGTCACGTACGGGTTGTCGGCCAGCAGCAGCCCGTCGCGATCGAACACCTGCCGCTCGTGCGCGTAGTAAATGGACGGGATGTCCAGCTTCTCCCGCTCGATGTAGGCCCAGACGTCGAGCTCGGTCCAGTTGGACAGCGGGAACACCCGGATGTGCTCGCCGCGGCGCAGCCGGGTGTTGTACAGGTTCCACAGCTCCGGCCGCTGGTTCTTGGGATCCCACTGGCCGAACTCGTCCCGGAACGAGAACACCCGCTCCTTCGCCCTGGCCTTCTCCTCGTCCCGGCGCGCGCCGCCGAACAGCGCGTCGAACCGGTACTTCTCCACGGCGGCGAGCAGCACCGGCGTCTGGATGCGGTTGCGCATCCCGTCCGGCGTCTCGCGGACCAGTCCGGCGTCGATCGCCTCCTGCACCGACGCGACGGTCAACTGCACGCCCAACTCGGCCACCCGGCGGTCCCGGTACCCGAGCACCTCCGGGAAGTTGTGCCCGGTGTCCACGTGCATCACCGGGAACGGGATCCGGGCCGGCGCGAACGCCTTCTCCGCCAGGCGGAGCATCACGATCGAATCCTTGCCGCCGGAGAACAGCAGGACCGGCCGCTCGAACTCGGCCATCACCTCACGCATCACGAAGATGCTCTCGGCTTCCAGGGCGTCGAGGTGCGAGACACGGTACACGGCTGGCTGATTCATCGGGGCGACCTCAAGGCAGCGAGCAGGCGGGGAGCCAGATCCTTGCGACAGACCACGATGTCGGGGAGCTTTGGATCAGCTTGGTTGTATTCCAGCGCAGAACCGTCGATCCGGGAAGCGTGCAGGCCCGTGGCGGTCGCCACAGCAACCGGCGCGGCCGAATCCCACTCGTACTGGCCGCCGGCGTGCACGTACGCGTCCACGTCGCCGGTGACCACGGCGATGATCTTCGCGCCGGCGGAGCCCATCGGCACGGTGGTAGCCCCGAGCTCGTCCACGACCTGCTTCAGCACGGCCGGTGGGCGGGTGCGGCTGGCGGCGATCCGCAGGTGGCCGGCGACCGGTGCGCCGCGTCCCTCGCCCGTACCGGACGGACCGGCCTGCGAGGCCGAGGCGGACATCGGCGGGTACGTGGGCGGGAAGTCGGTGGCGAAGACCCGGCGCTGGGCGGGTAGCGCCACGGCCGCCGCCGAGAGCCGGGACGGCGCGGTCGACCCGCGCGCCCACAGTGCGATATGAACGGCCCAGTCGACGCGGCCGGGCTCGCCGAACTCGCGCGTACCGTCCAGGGGATCGACGATCCACACCCGCTCGGCGTCCAGCCGCGCCGGATCGTCGCGTACCCCCTCTTCGGAGAGCACCGCGTCGCCGGGCCGCCAGCGCGCGAGCATGGCGGTGATCAGATCGTGTGCCCGCTTGTCACCGGCCGCCCGTAGCGCATCGGGGTCGCCCTGGAACTCGGCATCGGAGCGCAACTCCATCAGCAGCTCGCCGGCCTGCTCGGCCAGCCAGCGCGCGAACGCGCCGTCCACGGCGGGCGGCATGTCAGGACCGTTCCGGAATTCGGCGCGCCGTGGTCAAGACAACCTCCTCAAACGCCGGTGCGAGACTCCCGCACCGGTCCGCACCAAGGGTACGTTGGCCGGTTACCGCGCTACATCTTGTGAGACGCGGCACAGCAATTCAACGCACGTCATCCCAACCCGTGACGTGTCCGGCCGGGGGCGGTAGCGGCCGGGCTTCGGGCATATTAGCTGGTCAGCCTGCATGGTAGGTGTTCTGTGCCGGCTCCAGGCCGGACCGGATGATCGCCTCGACCGCGTCCGCCGCCCGGTCGACGAGAAAGTCGATCTCCTTGCGTTCCACCGGGGCGAAGTCGCGCAGCACGTAGTCGGCCGGGTCCTGGCGGCCGGGCGGGCGGCCGATGCCGAACCGTACCCGGTAGAAATCCTTGCTACCCAACGACTTGGCCATGGAACGCAGCCCGTTGTGGCCACCCTCGCCGCCGCCCCGCTTGAGGCGCAGAGCCCCGAACGGGATGTCCAACTCGTCGTGTGCCGCGATGATCCGCTCGACCGGTACCTTGTAGAACTGGCTCAGCGCGGCGACCGGGCCGCCGGACAGGTTCATGTACGTCATCGGCTTCGCCAGCACCAGCCGGGGTGCCGACTCCCCGACGCCGAGCCGCGCCTCGGCCACCTCGGCGGCGACCTTACGGGCCCGGCCGAACCGGGTACCGGTCCGCTGCGCGATCAGATCAACGATCATGAACCCGACGTTGTGCCGGTTCTTCGCGTACTCGGATCCGGGATTACCCAGCCCGACCACCAGCCACGGCTCGGACACAGCTCCCCTTCTCCCACCGCCGGCCGTACCGGCGGCTCGGGACCGCCTGCTCGGTGTCGGACGCCGGCGAACCGGCGACGATCAGCGGCGGTCCCGGCCCAGCGGGCTCAGGCCTCGACCGGAGTCTGCTGCTCGCTCTCGGCGATCTCCGCAGCCTCCGGTGCCTCGCCGCCCTCGGCCGCCATCTGTTCCGCGGTCGGCGATGCGGCCACCACGACCAGCACGAGGTCCGGCTCGGCGGCCAGTTCCGTGCCCTCGGGCAGCTTGACGTCGGCCGCGGTCACGTGCGAGCCGGCCGTCAGGCCCTCGATCGAGGCGTCCAGGTGGTCCGGCAGGCGGGTGGCGTCGGCGATCACCGACAGCGTCTCCTGCTCGTGCATGACCAGGGTGTCCCGGGCCGGCTCGCCGACCAGGACCAGCGGCACATCCACGGTGACCATCTCGCCCCGGCGCACGATCAGCAGATCGACGTGCTCGAAGGTGTCCTTCACCGGGTCGCGCTGGATCGCCTTGGGCAGCGCCAGCATGTTGGTGCCGTCCGCGAGCGCGACGTCGAAGACCTGGGTCATCCCGCCGTGGCGGAGTGCGGCGGCCAGCTCGCGTGCGGGCAGCGCGACATGCTTGGGCTTCTCGCCGTGGCCGTACAGCACGGCGGGCACCTTTCCGGCCCGACGGGTACGCCGGGCACCACCCTTACCGAACTCGGTGCGGGGCTCGGCGCTGATACGGACCTCGGACACGGGGGTACACCTTCCGTCAAAACTCTGGTACTAGAGTCGGCTACGGTGCTCGGGCAAGGATGCGGGCACGGGGCGTGGGCCCTGAGCACCGCGTCGATCACGGCGCCTCAGCCGGCCGCACAAGCGGCCCGTCGGGCACCCTCGCCGTGGCAACCGTGCCAGCCTACCCGAGCGCCCCTCACTGCCCGTTCTCGACCCCCGGCACACCCGCCGTAGATCTTCGCGGGCCGCCGGAGTCTCGTCGAAACCGGCCCGGTTCCGTCAGGACAGGCCGCCGAACAGCGTGGTCACCGAGCCGTCGTCGAAGACCTCGCGGATGGCGCGGGCGATGAGTGGGGCGATCGACAGTACCGTGATCTTGTCCAGCCGCTTCTCCGGCGGCAGCGGCAGCGTGTTGGTGACCACCACCTCGCTGATCCGGCTGTTCTT
>DASXOA010000179.1:0-9153 GCA_036494675.1 Rugosimonospora sp. | reverse complement strand
CGAGGAGGCCCGGCAGCGTCCCGGGTTCGACCTCAAGCGCTGGCACACGGCCGCGATCGGGCTCGGCCCGATCGGCCTCGCCGGCCTGGCCGAGGCGCTGCGCCGCATCGGCTGAACACACCACGACGGTCAGGGTCCACCGCCGGCGGCTGGCTCGCCGGCGGCGGGCCCGTCAGCGCTGAGCCCGTCAGCAGTGGGCCCGTCATCGGAGGCGGTGATGGCCCAGCTGATTCCGTGTGGGGCGAGGAAATTGAGGAAGCTGGTCGGGTCGTATGCCTGTGCAGGGGTGAGCACGCCCGGTTTGGCGCTGTCCGTGACGAGGCGGCGGGCGGCTTCGACGGCGATTACCGCGGTGGTGCCGTAGGTGTCGGGGCCCCGCACAGCGCCGCGGGCGCGCTGGCCATCGGCCCCCGTAACGTCGACGAGGTAGGTGAACCGTTGCGTGCGGCGGCCTTCGTCGGTGGGTCCTTCGGGCAGGGTGTTGATGATTTCTGGGGTGAGCGGTGTGCTCAGCCGGGCGCTCAGCGCGGCTTCGGCGAGGCTCTCGACGTGCCGGACCCGCACGTGGTGAGGGATGGTGACCACCTCTGGCAAGGGGAACTTCACGACCGCGGTCGGTTGCGATGCGCCGGGAAGGGTGACCGATGTGTGCCGGGCCGGTGTGCCGGTGCACCAGGCGCCGTCGTCGTAGCTGAGGCCGCCGGCTTTGATGGCCTCGATCGTTTCGACGACCGAGCGCAGCGAGCCGCGCGATGGCCCACCGCCACCGACAATGAAGTGACTGACGGTGATCTCCTCGATCGGTTGGATGCGTTCGGCGAGGAGGCGCGCGATCAGGTCCCCGGGGACGCAGGCGTCGTTCGTTGCGGGGATGACTGTGACCCCTGCGCGTTCGGCGTCGCCGGGGAAGGTATCGAAGACCGTCTTAATGTAGAGCTGTTCGCCGGCGGTGTCGACGTAGTGGCTGCCGGCAGCGATGGCGGCGCGGATGACGGCATGGCCGGAGGTGGTGAACGGTCCGGCACAGTTGATGACCACCTCGCATTCACGGAAGGCGGCCACGATGGTCTCGTGGTCGTCGGTGTCGGCCACCCGCTCCTCGGCGTCGGCGACCCCGACCGTCGCCGCGGCCTCGCACAGGCGTGCGGCGTTGCGGCCGACGAGCACCATGTCGATGTCGCGGTGCGCCAGTTCGGCCAGGACAAGCTTCGCCTGGTAGCCGCTCGCGCCGTAGACAGCGATCCTCACGTGGATCTCCTCTTTGAACGATCAGAACGTGTTGCGAGGTGCTGACCATCTCGCTTGCGCTTTACCGTATGGCGTCCTGGAGAGACTCCCAATGCGTCAGCGTCTCCGACTCATACGCGCCCGTCTTTGCCGTGAACCATGGCGATACGCTGGCTGGATGGACGTGCTCTCCGACGCGGTCACCGCCATGCGCAGCGGTCGACCGCACTCCGCGCGCGTGCACCGCCCGGCATCGTTCGGACGACGGTTCCCACTGTTCGACGGGGCCGGCTTCCACATCGTCTTGGAGGGCTCATGCTGGCTGATCCCACCGCAGGGCACGCCGATCGCCCTCGGGATCGGCGATGTGGCGTTCCTGCCCCACGGAGCTGCCCACGCTCTGGCGGACAGCCTGTCGACCCCGCTGGCGGATGTCTCGCCGTCCTTGGCCCGGGTTCCACCAGACGACGGCGATGCCTCACGAGCCGACCGGCACCCGGCCGACCGTTCGGGCGCTGCCACGATCATGCTCTGCGGCGCGTACCTGTTGGACCGCTCCCGGGCGCATCCGCTGCTCAGCAACCTGCCGGAGGTCATCCACCTGCCGGCACGGGTCGGACGCCACCCCGGGCTGCGCGCCGCCATCGACCTACTCGGCGACGAACTGGAACAGCCGCGGCCGGGTGGCGACGCCATGATGTACGCCCTGCTGGATGTGCTGCTGCTGCACATCCTGCGCGCCTGGTTCGACCAGAAGTCCGCCGACGGCGACGCTACCGGGTGGGCGGCGGCGCTGCGGGACCCCGCGGTAGCGGCGGCGCTGCGGGCCGTCCACAGCGATCCCAGCCGGCAGTGGACGGTCGAGGAATTGGCTGCGCAAGCCGATCTGTCCCGCGCGGCCTTCGCCCGCCGGTTCGCCGGACTGGTCGGCCAGCCCCCGCTGGCATACCTGACCTGGTGGCGGATGACACTCGCCGCCCGACTCCTGCGCGACGGCGACGCGCCGCTGGCCGCAGTGGCCAGGAAGGTGGGCTATACCTCCGAGTTCGCCTTTGCCCACGCGTTTAAACGGGAATGCGGGTTAGCTCCCGGCCGGTTCCGGCGATCCGCCGCCGGTGGGGAGTCCTGAGCGAGTCGCGGTGAGGACTGTTTCACCGGTCCGAAACAACGGTGTCGCCCGGCAGGAACAGTGAGCCGGTGAAGTAGTTCACGACCCGCCCAGGCGGCGGGGCGCACCTAGGGTTCCGCGTCGACGGTGTCGAGCGACACCGCGACGGACTGGTCCGAGAGGTGCAGGCGGGGTGTACCAACCCCGCTCCACGGCGGGAGAAAAGCCCGGGAGGCCAGGTCGATCCGGCCATCGCTGGCCGGATCCCGGTCCCGGGAGCGTGCCGTGGCACAGATGTTCTCCTCCCATCGATCGCTGGATCGCACCCGCGTGGAGAAAGGCCGCCGTCGATGACCACACTCACCGCACCCACCCAACTGGAGGCCGACGCGGTCGACCTCGCCGGCTTCGGGTATGAGCAGCAACTGCACCGCAGGCTCGGCTCGTACGCGTCGTTCGCCGCCGGGTTCTCGTTCGTGTCCATCCTCACCACCGTCTTCCAGCTCTTCGCGTTCGGCTTCGCCTTCGGCGGCCCGGCGTTCTTCTGGACCTGGCCGATGGTGTTCGCCGGGCAGTTGCTCGTCGCGCTCAACTTCGCCGAACTCGCCGCGCACTACCCGATCGCCGGCTGCATCTACCAGTGGTCACGGCGGCTGTCCTCCGGGGCCATCGGCTGGTTCGCCGGCTGGACGATGCTGGTCGGCCAGATCATCGCGGTGTCGGCCGCGGCCATCGCGCTGCAGGTGGTGCTCCCCTCGGTCTGGTCGGGATTCCAGCTCGTCGGCGGCGATCCGGCGCTCGCCTCGAAGTCCGGCGCGACCAACGCGGTGATTCTCGGCGCCATCCTCATCGCGGTCACCACCGTCATCAACGCGATCGGCGTCAAGGTGATGTCGCTGATAAACAGCATCGGGGTGACCTGTGAACTGGTCGGCGTGGTACTGCTGGTGGTGCTGCTGTTCACGCACGCCAGGCGGGGACCCGGTGTGGTCCTGCACACCGGCGGGGGTGGCGGCACGTACATCTGGGCGTTCCTGGCCTCGGCGCTGATGGCGGCGTACGTGATGTACGGCTTCGACAGCGCGGGTGAGCTGTCGGAGGAGACCCGCTCCCCGCGGCGTACCGCGCCACGGGCCATCATCCGGGCGTTGGTCGTCTCCGGCATCGGCGGCGCGCTGCTGCTCGTCGCCGCCCTGATGGCCGCCCCGAGCGTGAGCGACGGGAACCTGGCCACCGGCGGGCTGCCGTACGTGCTGACCAGCCGGCTCGGTACCGGCGTCGGCAAGGCGCTGCTCATCGACGTGGCGGTGGCGATCGCGGTGTGCACGCTGGCGATCCAGACCGCCGCGACCCGGCTGTCGTTCTCGATGTCGCGCGACGGTGTGCTGCCCTGGTCGGCGCGGCTGGCGACGGTGAACAAGCGGACGGGTACGCCCATCCTGCCGGCCGTGGTGATCGGTGTCGTCTCGGTGGCGATCCTGTTCGTCAACATCGGGCAGGCTCAGCTGTTCACCGCCGTCACCGGGGTGTCCGTGGTGGTCGTCTACTCGGCGTACCTGTTGGTGACCGTGCCGCTGCTGGTACGGCGGTTCCGCGGCTGGCCGGGTGCGGCACGGGACGACGATCCAGGCACCCGGTTCAGCCTCGGCCGGGCCGGCATCGCCATCAACGCGCTGGCCGTCCTCTATGGACTGTTCATGGCCGTCAACATCGCCTGGCCCCGGGCGGCGGTCTACGACCCGGCGGGCGGGCACTGGTACCTCACCTGGTTCGCCGAACTGTTCCTGGCCGGCGTGTTGGTGTTCGGCGCGTTGGCGTACCTGGCCCGCAACCGGCAGGCCCGTCGGGCGCAACCGGCGATGGACCTGCCCTCGGTCGAACTGGCGGCGGCCGAATGACCGGGGTGCACGAGGTGCCCGGCGACGCGGGCTGGTCGCTGATCCTGCGCCGGGGACAGGCGCTGCGGCTGGACTGTCTCGGGGACGGGCCCAACGCCAGTACGCTCATCTTCGCGGCGGCCGATCCGCTGGAGCGGCTGAACGTTCCGGACACGCTCAAGGCGCAGATGTCCGGCTGCGTACGGCCGCCGATGGTGCTGATGTCGGATCTCGGCCGGGCACTGTGCTCGGTCACGCGGTCCACGGTGGACTGGCACGACGCCATCACGGGATGCGGACCGGACTCGACCGCGCACCTCCTCGACGAACTGGCCACCCTCGGTTTGGGCCGGCGCGACCTGCACGCGCCGGTCAACTGGTTCAGCCGGGTCGTCCCCGCCGACGACGAGCGGGGCACCCTGGCGTACCGGCCCGGGCACGCGCGCGCCGGCGACTCGGTGACCCTGCGCGCGGAGCAGGATCTGCTCATCGTGCTGTCCACCGCCGCCCACCCGCTCGACCCCGACGGCAAGGAACCGGCCGGGGTCCGGGCGACGGTCGCCCCGGTCGACCCACCCGACGAGTCGGACCCGTCCTGGCGGTTCCGCGAGGAGTCGGCGCGGGCCCTGGAGCGGGTCCGATGAGCGCGCCGGGTTCCGCCGTCACCAGCGACACGGTGGTGAACGCCGGGGACGGCTGGATCGGCGAGGTACCGGCCGGGGGGACGCTGCGCATCGTCGACCTGCACGGCAACCAGGCCGTGGACACGCTGCTCTACGACGCGCACGATTACGCCAACCGGTACAGCGCTGTGGACACCGTACGGAAGCAGGGTTCGGTGTACCTGACCACCGGCAGCCGGTTGCGCAGTACGGGCGGGGACGTGCTGGCCACCATCGTCGAGGACACCTGCGGGCGGCACGACACCCTCGGCGGAGCGTGCGCCAGGGAGAGCAACGTGGTGCGGTACGGCGACCACACCCGCCACCAACCCTCGTGCCGCACCACGTTCCTGCGCCAGATGGCGGCGTGGAGCCGGTCGGCGCCGCCGGGGCGGGAACTGTCCAAGAGGGATCTCACCCACAACATCAACTTCTTCATGAACGTGCCGCTGACCTCCTCTGGCGGGTTGACGTTCGCCGACGGCCTGTCGGGGCCGGGCAAGTACGTCCAACTGCGCGCGGACCGCGACATCCTCGTGCTCATCAGCAACTGCCCGCAGATCAACAACCCGTGCAACGGCTACGACCCGACCCCGATTCGGGTGGTGAAATCGTGAGTTTCGAGGTCTTGTCTCCCGGTACCCGGACCACCGTCCAGGATCTGCCCGGCCGCCAGGGGCTGTGGGGGGTCGGTGTGCCGCCGTCCGGCGCCTGGGACGACCTGTCCTTCGCCCTGGCGAACCGCGCCGTCGGAAACCCGGTCACGGCGGCCGGGCTGGAAGCCGTGCTGCGCGGTCCCGTGCTGCGGGCGCGCAGGACCGCGATGGTCTGCGTGAGCGGTGCCGCGAACGCGGCCACCCTGGACCGCATCCCGCTGCCGGTGGGCCGGCCGGTCGCCGTGTTCCCCGGCCAGGTCCTGGACCTGGGGCCGTTCCGCGGTCCGGGGCTGCGCGGCTATCTCGCCGTGTCCGGCGGGCTGACCGTACCGTCCATTCTGGACAGTCGGTCCACGTTCCTGCTCGGCGGTTTCGGCGGGTACCACGGCCGGCCGCTGCACAGCGGCGACTCGCTGGAGTACGGCGAGCCGATCGGCGACCCGGTCACCGTGACCAACGCCCTTCCCGTGCTCACCGACTCGTGGACGATCCGGGTGATTCCCGGTCCGCACGGCGCACCGGAGTACTTCACGGACGACGGCATCGCGGCGCTGTTCGACACCCAGTGGCGGCTGGACCACCGGTCCGACCGCACCGGCGTGCGGCTGCTCGGGCCCGCTCCGGTGTTCTCCCGCGACGACGGCGGCGAAGCCGGCCTGCACCCGAGCAACATCCACGACAGCGCGTACCCGGTCGGCGGCATCATGGTCTCCGGTGGCACCCCGGTCATCGTCGGGCCGGACGGGCCCAGCCTCGGCGGCTTCGTCGTACCGGCGGTGGTGATCCGGGCCGACCGCTGGCGGCTGGCCCAGTGCCGCCCCGGCGACCGGGTGCGGCTGCTGCCGGTCACTCCCGAACAGGCCGACGAGGCCGCTGCCGAACGGGACGGCCTGCTGACCGGCGGCCGTCCCCGGATGGCCAGCTACCACCGCGCCGGGCCGGCACGCCCCGGTCCGCTGCTCGACCTGCCGGCCACCGCCGACCGGCCGGCCCTGACCGCGCGCCGCGCGGGCGACCATCACCTGCTGGTCGAGGTCGGACCGCCCAGGCTGGACCTGGCGGTCCGGCTGCGGGTGCACCTCCTGGCGCGTGAACTGGGTACGCCGGCCGGCGTCGTGGAGCGCGTGGAGGGGGTACGGTCCCTGCTGCTCGCCACCGACACGTCCGCCGCGCTGCCGGCAGTCGCGGACAGCGTGGAGTCGGCGTGGCACCGGCTCCCCGATCTGTCCACTGTGGAGCTACCGGCCCGTGAGGTGACGCTGCCGGTCGCGTTCGACGACCCGTCGGTGCACGAGGCGATGAGCCGGTACGCCACCGGGGTGCGCCCCGACGCGCCGTGGTGCCCCGACAACGTCGAGTTCATCCGGCGCGTCAACGGGCTGGCGCGCCGCGACGACGTCTTCGACATCGTACGGGCGGCGACCTACCTCGTGGTCGGGCTCGGCGACGTCTACCTGGGTGCCCCGGTCGCCGTACCGCTGGATCCCGCGCACCGCCTGGTGACCACGAAGTACGACCCGCCGCGCACCTGGACGCCGGAGAACGCGGTCGGCATCGGCGGCGCGTACCTGTGCGTGTACGGCATGGAGGGCCCGGGCGGGTACCAACTGTTCGGCCGCACCGTGCCGGTCTGGCGCCTGGCCGCCGACCCGCCCTGGCTGCTCCGACTGTTCGACCTGCTGCGCTTCGAACCGGTGACGCCGCGGGAGTTGCTGACACTGCGCGAGGAGGTGGCGGCCGGCCGGCGGGAACTCGCCACCCGGCCGACCACGCTGCGGCTCGCCGACCTGCTGCCCGGTCGGGGGGCCGGCGATCCGGCGACCCTGGAGTTCACCGCCCGCCGGCAGGCGGCCTTCGCCGCCGAGCGGGAGCGCTGGTCGCTGGCTGGCAAGGTGCCGGTATGAACCGCCCCACGCCCTCCCCCGCGGTGCGGGCCAGCCGCACGGCACACGAGGCGGCCGCGGGCCGCGGTGCCCCTGCGACGGCCGCCGGCCGCGGCGCGCAGCCGATCTGGACCCAGTTGCTGTCCACTTCGGACGTGCTGGGCTTCGCCGGGCGGGCCCCCGAGGACGGGCCGCTGGCCGGAATGCCGTTCGCGCTCAAGGACAACCTCGACCTCGCCGGCTATCCGACCACGGCCGCCTGCCCCGACCTGGCTGCCGGGCCGCCGGCCGCGCACAGCGCCGGTGCGGTCCAGCGGCTGCTGGACGCCGGAGCGGTACCCGTCGGAAAGACCAACCTCGACCAGTTCGCGACCGGACTCGTCGGCACCCGCAGCCCGTACGGCGCGTGCCACAGCGTCGCCTCGGCGGCGCACGTCTCCGGCGGCAGCAGTTCCGGCAGCGCCCTGGCCGTGGCCACCGGGCTCGTGCCGCTGGCGCTGGGTACGGACACCGCCGGCTCCGGACGGGTACCGGCCGCGTTCAACGGTATCGTCGGCGTGAAGCCCAGCCGCGGCCTGGTGTCCACCCGCGGGCTGCTGCCGGCCTGCCGCTCACTGGACTGCGTGACCACGTTCACCCGCACCGTCGCGCAGGCCCGCGCCGCGCTGTCCGTGCTCGTGCACGCGGATCCGGCGGACCCCTGGTCGCGTCCGCGGCCCCCGGCGCACCCGCCCGGCGTCGCCGCGCACCTGCGGGTGATCGCGGTACCGGACGGCCCGCTGGACCTGGAACCGTTGCAGGACAAGGCGTGGCAGGTCGTGCTCGACCGGGCGCGGGAGGTGGCGGCGTACGTCGTGCCGGTGGACATCACGCCGTTCCTGGCCGCGGCCCGGCTGCTGTACGAGGGGCCGTGGGTCGCCGAGCGCTACGCCGCGTTCGGCCACCTGCTCGACGGGCCGGGAGTCGACGAGCACGTCCGGGCGGTCGTGGCACCGGGACGCGACCTGCGCGCACCGGACGCGTTCGCGGCGATGGACCGGCTGGCCGCGCTGCGCCGGGCCACCGAAGCGGTGTGGGCCGGCGCGGACGCGCTGCTGCTGCCGGTCACCGGCGAGCACCCGACCCTGGCGCAGGTGGCCGCGGATCCCCTCGGGGTCAACGGCAGATTGGGCCGGTACACCAACTTCGTCAACCTGCTCGACCTGTGCGCCGTCGCCGTACCGGCCGGGCACCGGGAGGACGGGCTGCCGTTCGGGGTACAACTGATCGCGCCGGCCTTCGCGGACGGCCCACTGCTGGATCTGGCCGCGCGCTGGTGTGGCGAACCGGTGCCCGACACTCCGCCGGACCCGGGCCGGACGCTGATCGCGGTCTGCGGCGCGCACCTGTCCGGGCTGCCGCTGTCCGGGGACCTGGTCCGGCTCGGCGGCACGCTGCACCACCGCGCCCGCACGGCCCCCGGGTACCGGCTGTTCCGCCTGACGGCGACCGGGGTTCCGCGGCCGGGCCTGGCCTGGACCGGCGACGGGCCGGTGCGCGGCATCGCGGTCGAGGTGTGGGCGCTGCCGAGCGCCGCCGTGGGTCCGCTGCTGGACGGGATCCCGGCTCCGCTGGGACTGGGGCGCATCGCACTGGACGACGGCTCCTCGGTGGCGGGCTTCACCCTGGGCGACACGCTCGGCCTCACGATCGACGGTGGCCGCGCTCCGGGCGAGGACATCAGCGGGTACGGCGGCTGGC
>DASXOA010000178.1:0-59672 GCA_036494675.1 Rugosimonospora sp. | reverse complement strand
CGGCTGCGTTGTACCGGTAACCGAAAGAGGAGTGAACGTGCACCGGCACTTCAATGGATTCAAGACCGCGGCCCTCCTGGGCCTGTTGACCGGCCTCATCCTGGCGGTTGGTTGGCTGTTCGGCGGGACTGGCGGCCTGGTGATCGCCGTCGTCATCTCGCTGGTGATGAACGCTGTCTCCTACTTCTACTCGGACAAGATCGCATTGCGCGCGATGGGTGCCCGCCCGGTCGACCAGGCCCAGGCCCCACAGCTCTACGCGATTGTCAGCGAGCTGTCCAGCAACGCGGGGCAGCCGATGCCTCGCCTGTACATCAGTCCGACCGCGCAGCCCAACGCGTTCGCGACCGGCCGCAACCCGGAGCACGCCGCGGTCTGCGTGACCGAGGGCATCATGCGGATGCTGAACCCCCGCGAACTGCGGGGGGTCATCGGCCACGAGCTGTCCCACGTGTACAACCGCGACATCCTGATCTCCTCGGTCGCGGCGGGGCTCGCCGGCATCATCACGATGCTGGCCAACCTGGCGTGGCTCATCCCGTTCGGCCGGTCGGACGACGACCGTGAGGGCGGCGGGATCTTCGGCGCCCTCGCCATGATCATCCTTGGTCCGCTGGCCGCCACGGTGATCCAGCTGGCCATCAGCCGGAGCCGCGAGTACCAGGCGGACGCCTCGGGCGCCACGATGACCAAGGACCCGCTCGCGCTGGCCAGCGCGCTGCGCAAGATCGACTCAGGGGCTCAGGCTCTGCCGCTGCCACCGGAGCGCCAACTGACCAGCACGGCCCATCTGATGATCGCGAACCCGTTCCGCCGGCAGGGTCTGGCGCAGCTGTTCTCGACCCACCCGCCGATGGCGCAGCGCATCGCCCGCCTGGAGCAGATGGCAGGGAACCAGGGCCCCGTCACGTACCAGCGCTGATCGATACCCGTACCGACCGGCCTGGTCGTCCGCTCTCCGCGGCCGGCCAGGCCGGACCTTGTCGCGGGTCCGCCGGTGCTACCGGTAGTTGGTGAACTGCAGCGCCACGCCGAAGTCGCCCTGCTTGAGCAGCGCGATCACGGTCTGCAGGTCGTCCCTCTTCTTGCCGCTGACGCGCAGCTGGTCACCCTGGATCTGAGCCTGGACGCCCTTCGGGCCGTCGTCGCGGATCTTCTTGCTGATCGCTTTGGCCTTGTCCGAGTCGATACCCTGGACGATCTTGCATTCGATCCGGTACGTCTTCCCGGACGCCTTCGGCTCGCCCGCATCCAGCGACTTCAGGGAGATGTTGCGCTTGACCAGCTTCTCCTTGAAGACCTCAAGCGCGGCCCTGGCCCGATCCTCGGTCTCGGCCGAAATGCTGACCGCGTTCTCGCCGGCGTGGCTGACCTGCGCTCCGGTGCCCCGGAAGTCGAACCGGGTGGCCAGCTCCTTCTCGGCCTGGTTGAGCGCGTTGTCGAGCTCCTGCCGGTCGACCTTGCTCACGATGTCGAACGATGGATCTGCCACGTCGCCTCTCCTGTATGCGAGATTCGTCCATTCAGCTTGCCACGTATCCGCCGGCGTGCCGACGGTACCCGTTTGCGCGAGACCCCGGGCGTACCGTTATCCTTGCTTCCGCTACCGCGGCCCCGGCTACGGCAGCGATTGTCACGGCGGGTTGCCCGAGTGGTCAAAGGGAGCAGACTGTAAATCTGTCGCGAGAGCTACGGAGGTTCGAACCCTCCACCCGCCACAGCCTCGCAAAACGGCCCCTGACCAGCGAAAACGCTGACCAGGGGCCGTTTTCGTGAATCCCACTCATGAGCGCACCGCTAGCACCCGCCGCCCTGCGACGTCCGACGAAATGTCGGATGCGCCCGGCGCCGGGTCCACATATCGTCCACCGGTGGTCCACGCATACCCTCCGCTGAACCTTGAGATGCGGACGCCGCGCCTGACCTTGGCCGGGGCAACGGATGAGCTGCTGGACGGTGAGCCGATCGGAGTGCAGGACCTCATCGGCTTGAAGTTCGCCAAGTTCGGGACGGTGTCCACCTTCTCGTGGCTGGCGCCCGGCCGGCGTGGGAGCGGCATCGGGAAGGAGATGCGCGCGGCCGTGCTGCATCTGGCGTTCGTCGGACTGGGCGCGCGGGAGGCCGCGAGCGATGCATTCACCGACAACCGCGCGTCCAACCAGGTGTCCCGAGCGCTGGGCTATGAGCCGAACGGCACCGACTGGGACACCCGCCGTGGTGAGGCCGCGCTGATACAGCGTTGGCGGCTGACCCGAGACGCCTGGGACCGAGTCCGACGCGATGACATCGAACTGGTCGGTGTTCGCGAGTGTCTCCCCGCTCTGAGGCTCGTCTGACGGCGCCGTTCTTGTCTCCGTACCCCCTGCGTCTCACCCGGGACCGCTTGATCTCACTCGTCATGTCGGATGCGCGTCTGCGGTCCGACCGGCTCCGTGGCGGCGAACACGCCCCGCGAGGAAGGATTCTCTGGTGGACTGGATCGTCCTCGTGATCTGTGGCGCTTCTGGTGTCGGCAAGTCGAGCGTCGCCCGGCCGCTGGCGGTCCGTTACGGCGTGCCGCTCATCGAGGCCGACGACATCGTCACCGCGCTGCTGGCGCTCACCACGCCGGCCACGCATCCTGCGCTGCACCGCTGGCAGACCGACCCCGACGTGGCGACCTGGGATGCGCAGCGCATCGTCGACCACACCCTCGCGATCACCGCCGAACTGACGGCCGGGTTCCGTGCGGTCATCGCCGACCACCTTGCGTTCCGGGCGCCGATGGTGCTGGAGGGTGACTACCTCACTCCCGATCTGGTCGCCGGCTTGGACGGCGCGCGGGCCGTGGTCATCAGCGAACCCGACGAGGACCTCATCGTGGAGAATCTGCTGGCCCGGGAATCCGGCGCCGGCGCGCAACGGCGCCGGGCGCGGGTCAGCGCCTTCCACGACGCCGCGCTCGTCACCGCGGCGGACCGCGCCGGCGTGCCGATCGTACGGTCCAGGCCCTTCGACAACGTGCTTGCGCGAGTCGAGCAGGCGCTGCGCGGCTGACCGGCCAGCGGCAGTCGCCACACCATCCGCACCGCGTCGGTGGAGTCGACGAGCGTTGCATCGATGTCGAAGAGGAACGGGCGATCCATGCGGGTCACGGCGGCCATCCTCACACCTTGCCGGCGTATCGATGCTTCTAGGCACTGGTACCTGGAAAGCGCCTTCTACCAGGTCCTGTCCGCCACGGGATGTTCGTCACGAGCGGTTTACGCGCGTCCCCTATGGGGGTAACGTCCACGCATGCCCATCGTTGCGTCGCCCCGTCTCCGGAGGCGTTCGCATCGATCGATGCCGTTGCTTGTCGGTCTCGCCCTGCTCTCCATGGCGGCCGGAGCGCGCTATGGGCACCCGGCACCGGTCACCGCGGCTTCGGCCAAAGCGTCGGCGGCGGCCCGCATCGTCACCGCTGACCGGACCGCGGCTGACGCGCCTCTCCCGGCTGGCTTCGCGGCCAGTGTCGACGGTGTCCGTGGCACGACCGCCGATGGCATCCACGCCGACGGCGGCACCGATCGGTGGCGTGCGTACGGCGCCGTGCCGCCCGCGGTCGTGTCCATCCCGGCGTCCCCGGCCCGGGAACAGTCTCCGGCCGCGTCCCCGTCCGCTCTTCGCCGCACGACCCTGCCCGCCGCCCTCAGTTCTCGGGCACCTCCGATCGCATGACATCTGCCGGCCGCGTTTCCGGCCGCCAGCAGCCGCACATCATCTGCTGTTCCCACACGGGCGGACCACGCCAGCTGTAGCCGGCGTTCCCGGGTCCGTACCCGCACCGGTCGCCCCGCTCCCTCGGAGACGCTCCCTCGGAGAGGTCCCCTTCGGGGCGGCCACCGCACCGCCATCCGCATCGATCACGAACGAGGTATCGATCGTGGGAAATCTCGTCATGCATGAACTTCTCCTCGACGTACGTGAGGCCCTGACCATCTGGCTCGGCCTGGTCGCGTTGACCGCGCTGGTGTGCGTGGTCCTCTCGCTGACCAGCAAGCGTGGCCGGGAGCGGCGTGCCGCACGTCGCGCCGCCCGGTCCCGTGGCGCCGCCATGCGCCTCGCCCGCCAGGCGCGGCAGCGCGCCGCGGTCGCCGCGGACCGGGGCGCGGTGGCCGGCACCACCACCAACCCGCCAAGCGGCAACCGGGCGGCCCCCACCCCGGGCCGGCGGAATCGGGGTGCCCTTCGACCGGTCCCTGAGACCGTGACCCAGACCGCCGGCGACCAGCTCGCCGACTCGGTCACCGAGCTGAGTCGGTACGCGGGGGAGGTGGCGGTCGCCGCCAGCCGGGCGGCGGTGACCGCGCAACGGCGCCGTCAGGAGTGGTGCGCGGTGCTCAACGCGCAGGAGGCGGCCTGGCGCGCGTACGAGACCGCCGACCGTGCCGCCCGTCGCGTGATCGAGGCAGCCGCGTTCCCCCTCCCGGACGCGGACTCGACGTTGACCGTGGAGGAGGCTCGGCGGCGGGAAACGTACCTGCAGCGGGCCGCGACCGGCGCCTACCACCGCGGCGAGTTGACCATCGAGCAACTCAGCGCCGCGATGATGCACCGCAACGGCTGGGACTCGAGCCGCCATCCGTTCGAGCAGGATCTGGTCATCCGCTGTGCCGGCCGGATCCGGCTGCTGCACACCTACCGGCTCGTGTCCGACATCGAGCGGGCCGCCTGGCACCAGGCGGAGATGGCCGCCGCGGCGCACCGCAGCCTCAACGAGGAGGCGTTCGCCGCCGCGATGCGCGCCCACCGTGCGCAGCACCCGCTTCCGGAGGGTCCCCGGCGCCGGCCGCCCACGCCGGCGGGTCAGGGGCGTACGGCCCGACCGCCGGTTGTGGCACGCGGACGGGTGGCGGTTCAGTTGGTGGGACGAAGCGTCACCAGTCCGTGAAGGTAGGCCGGTGAGTGCGGGTTGGCCGAAAAAGGGCAATACCGAATATTGCTGCTGTTCCGCCGTTAATTGTCGAATCTCGGGGCACGGAAAGCGGCATCGCGGGAATGAGCGGAATTTGCCCAGAAGCAACGCACTCTTCATCGGCACCGTGATCTTCCTACGCTTCGCGCGAATACGTCGATGAACGGTGCCGACTTGGGAATCCCGTAACGGTCCGTCGCATCATCGCTATTACTCGCCGTATCCGCGTCGAGACGCGAAGAGTGGCAGCCGGCCCGATCAGGGGCGGCCGAGCCGGCGGCGGGGGCGGGGACGGTGGCGGTGGATGCGCGCCGGTCACGGCCCCGGGCCGGCCGGCGCCCGGTCTGGATCTCCTACGAGAGGTAGGGATCTCCTGCGGGTGAAGGAGAGGATCTTGTTCGGCGTACCGGTGGCACGGCGTACCGGTGCGGCGCGACGCGGCTGCCGAGCGCCCCGACCACGCGAACGGCGGCCCGGAATTACGAGTACGAACTCATACTTTCGGCTGATCCGTGATGCCCTTTTGGCCGGGGGATGCGCTGGCTTACGGTCATTCTCGGCTACTTCCGCTGGTCCCGTCGTCGCAATGGGTGAGAATTGGCGAGTCAATCGGCTCAACAGCAAAGCTGGACTTTTGCTATGACGGCTTCTGTGGCACCATCATCACCATTACTCCTAGCAATCCCATGACTCGTTACGCCCCCAGGAGCTGCAATGAACAGACGCAGGCTACGTAGCGGCGCTGTGCGGCTCATCGCGACGGCGGCAGTCGCGGTCGGCATCGCACTCCTCGCAGGTCTCTCGACGGCTCGGGTGGTCTCCACGCTGAGCGACGACAGCAGCCAGCCCGTTGCCATCGTGAGTGACGACGGCTCCGCCGCCCCCGTGGCGACGACACCCGCGGATCAAGACGGGTCGCTGGAAGTCACTTGGAGCTGAGCGGCCCTCTCGGGACGCGGTAGCTGGCATGGCCCGCTCCGCGACGGTCTCGCGCCCCCGGTCCGAGAATCTGGCCTGGGTGCTCACCGGGCCGCTGGCCGCACTGACGGTTGTCCTGACGATCCTGGCGGTGCTGCACCGCCGGCCGGTCTTCGGCTCGGTACCGGAGACCCTGATCTTCTTCGCGCTGTTCCTGACGGCCGAGGCGATCACGATCAACGTGGACGCCCGCCGGCATGGGGTCAATATCGCGCTGACCGAGATCCCGCTCGTCCTGGCGCTGTACTTCCTGCCGCCGCTGCCGCTTGTGCTGATCCGCGGGGTGGCCATCGTCACCCTGCTGGTGCGACAGCGGCCGCCTCCGGTCAAGCTGGTGTTCAACGTCGTCAACCGGGTCAGTACCAATGCCGCTGCCGCTCTGATCGCGGCCTACTTCGGCCCGCTCAACACGTCGCCGCACACCTGGCTCGTGCTGTTCGTCGCGGCCAGCACCTCGGTGTTGGCCGGTGTGGTCGAAGTTCTCGGGGTCATCGCGCTGATCCAGGGCGGCGCCTCGATCCGGCGGATGATCCGCACCGGCATGCCGGCCGTGGTCGTGGGCTGCGTCAACACCGCCGCCGGACTGGTCGTGCTGATCGCGCTCCAGCGCAGCCCGTGGGCGATCCTGCTGCTGGCCGGCCTGGCAGGTGGTCTGGTCGTGGTCTACCGGTCGTACTCGGAGTCGCTGCGGCAGCACAAGTCGCTGAGCGAGATCTATGAACTGACCCGTGCCGTGTCCGAGGCGCAGAACGAGATCACCCTGGCCGACGTGCTGCTGGTCCGGGTTCGGGAACTGCTCCAGGCTGCGTCGGCGACGCTCTGGCTACCAGCGCAGGGTCGCTATCCGGAGACGCTGCTGTCCGCCCGCCTCGACGACGCCGGACTGATCGATCTGCCGTCCACGCCCGACGTGGTGCGACGGCGTGTCATCGACTCGGGATCGACCATGGCCGTCGGGCCCAAGCTCAACCACGACGCGGAGCTGCGCGCCGCGCTGCACGAGACCGGTACCAAGGATGCGATCGTGGTGCCGCTGCGCTCCGGTTCGGCGGTGATCGGCACGCTGGAGGTCGCCGATCGCCTGGGCGGTCACGTGGGCACGTTCCGCGATGAGGACGTCCGGTTGCTGGAGACCGTCGCGGTACACGCCTCGGCGGCGGTGGAGAATTCGCGGCTGGTCGACCGGCTCCGGTTCGACGCGCATCATGACGCGCTCACCGGGCTGCCCAACCGCCGGCGCATGCTCAACGCGCTGGAACAGGCGGTGCGGGTGCGCGCCCCGGGTGAGGTCGTCGCCGTCCTGCAGTTCGACGTGTCCGGGCTGCGTGACGTCAACGAGTCACTGGGGTACGCGGCCGGCGACGAACTGCTGACCGAGGTGGCCCGCCGGCTCCGTGAGGCGGCCCCGGCGGCCGCGCTCGTGGCCCGGCTCGGCAGCGACGAGTTCGTGGTGATGCTGCGGACCCCGGGTACGGACGCCACGGTGGGACTGGCCGGCGAGCTGCGGCAGGCGCTACAGGATCCGATGGAGATCGGGGCGCTGCGCCTGGACGTGGACTCGGCGGTGGGCATCGCCGTACACCCCGATCACGGCGCCGACCCCGGCATCCTGCTCCAGCGCGCGGACGTCGCCACCCACGTGGCGAAGTCGATGTCTCCGCCCGTGCAGCTGTTCAATCTCGGCCTGGAATCCCGGTCGAGCCGCCGGCTCGGCCTGGCCGGCGACCTGCGCCAGGCGTTGGACAACGGCGAAATCGACGTGTACTTCCAGCCGAAGGTGTCGTTCCGCAATCGCCGGCTCATCGGCGTGGAGTGTCTGGCCCGCTGGGAAGGCAGCGCGCACGGCTCGGTCTCGCCGGAGGACTTCGTCGCGGTGGCGGAGCACACCGGGCAGATGGGCCGGCTCACCGAGGTGGTGCTGCGGGAGGGGCTGCGCCGGTGCCGGGAATGGTCCCGGGCCGGCAGGCCGCTCAACGTCGCGGTCAACCTGTCGCCCCGGACGCTGACCGACCCGGAGTTCCCGGCCTGGGTCGGGGCGCTGCTGGCGGAGTACGACGTCAGCCCCGACCAGCTGACCCTGGAGGTGGCCGAGAACGGTGTGATCGCCGGGACCGACCGCCCGATTCCGATCCTGCGCCAGCTCAACGAGATGGGCGTACGGCTGTCGGTCGACGACTTCGGCACCGGGTACTCGTCGTTGTCGTACCTTCGCCGGCTGCCGGTACACGAAGTCAAGATCGACCGGGCGTTCATCCAGGGCATGGCGACCGACCCGGGCGACCTGGCGATCGTCCGGGCGGTCGTCGACCTGTCCCGGCACTTCGGGCTCAGCGTCGTGGCCGAGGGCGTGGAGAGCGAGCTGACGCTCTCACTGCTGGAGGAGATCGGCTGCGACATCGGTCAGGGTTTCCTGTTCAGCCGCCCGCTTTCGTACGACCGGCTCGAGGCCTGGTTCTCCGCCCAGACCGAGCCGGAGCCCACCGCCGCCGGTGAGGTACGGCGGCTGCGCGCCGTCCCCTGACACCCCGCATACCGGTTCGCTCCGCCCGGACGAGTTGTGTACTCTTACCCGGTGCGCCTCTCCGGACGGAGAGTGTGACGCCCCCTTAGCTCAGTCGGCAGAGCGTCTCCATGGTAAGGAGAAGGTCTACGGTTCGATTCCGTAAGGGGGCTCGACCTGCCAGTTGACGCCGTGGGGAGTCCTTCCGGTCGACGCCGGCGGGTGGCCTCACCGGTAAGCGCCGGAGGGCAGTTGGCGGTGTAGCTCAGTTGGTAGAGCAAGCGGCTCATAATCGCTGTGTCGCCGGTTCAAGTCCGGCCACCGCTACGGTAGTGATCGGGCGTCCCAGGGCCGCCCGCTTTGCGTCCATGGCCGCCGTGCGGTTACTCTGGAACGCCGAGCATCCCAACAGCGAGGAAGGCACTCCGCCGTGGCTAAGGCGACCGACGTACGTCCAAAGATCACGCTGGCGTGTGTGGAGTGCAAGGAGCGCAACTACATCACGCGTAAGAACCGCCGCAACGACCCCGACCGCATCGAGCTGAGGAAGTTCTGCCCGCGCGACGGTAGGCACACCGTCCACCGCGAGACGCGGTAGCCTCAGCGGCCACGTGAGCCGGTCGGGAGCGCATGGCGCCCCGACCCCCGGGAGACCCGGGACGGCACCGTGGAAGGCATCGTCCGCCGATGGCGGCGCCCCGAACACATCGGGCGCCGCCATCGGCGTTTCACGGCCGGCCGCCGGCGGCCGACGCGACCCCGTGGGCCCGGAGCGCGGCGTTTCCGGCGCCGACGGCCAGGCGGTAGGTTCGCAGCATGCCGCTGGATCCGTCGTTCGAAGGCCGCGCCTATCCGCCCACCGCGCCCTATCGGGTGGGGCGGGAGAAGATCCGTGAGTTCGCCGAGGCGACCGGCGTCCAGGACCAGGCATACCTTGATCCGGAAGCGGCTCGGAAGCTGGGCTACCCGGACGTCATCGCCCCGCCGACGTTCGCCGTCGTGCTGACCAACTCCGGCGTCCGGCAACTCGTGGAGGACCCCGATCTCGGGCTGGACTTCAGCCGGGTGGTGCACGGTGACCAGCGCCTGAAGCATGATCGTCCGATCCACGCCGGCGACGTGCTCACCTGCCGGAGCACCATCGAGCAGATCCTGTCGCGGGGCGGGCACGACTTCCTCACCGCCCGTACCGAGGTGATCGACGAGGACGGCGGGCTCGTCGTCACGGGGTGGTCCAAGATCGTGGTACGGGGAGAGTGAGCGAGATGGATCTCTCGGAGCGCAGGTACCGGGTCACCCGGGCGGATCTGGTCCGGTACGCGGGCGCGTCCGGCGACTTCAATCCGATCCATTGGAGCGACCGGATCGCGACCGGTGTCGGCTTGCCCGGCGTCATCGCGCACGGACTGTTCACCATGGCGCTGGTGGGCCGGGCGGTAACCGAATGGGTGGGGCACCCGGCCTGCATCATCGACTACAGCGTCCGGTTTGCCCGACCGGTGGTCGTGCCGGACACCGACGAGGGCACCGAGTTGGTGATCAATGCGGTCCTCAAGAACACGACCGAGGACGGGGCCGCCGTACTGGACGTCACCGCCACCTGTGAGGGGGAGAAGGTACTGACCCAGGCGCGGGCGACGGTACGGCCGGCGTGATCCGGTTCCCGTGGTTCCGCTTGGGAAAACCCGGTCGATACCCGTACACTGGTCGGCCGTGGGGCGATCTAACCCTGGTCAGGTATGACAGGGCTCCGCTCCTCGTAGGGGTGTGGCGCAATTGGTAGCGCAGCGGTCTCCAAAACCGCAGGTTGCAGGTTCGAGTCCTGTCGCCCCTGCAGGCCTTGACGGACGGCGGGTCGGCCGGCCCGCATCGACAAGAAGAGCGCGGCAGTGATCCGCAGCGCGTGACATATCACCTCCGATATGGAAGAGGGCGAAGTGGCCGAGAGCAAGCGGCGCGGCGAGGACGCCGTGGATGGGCACCTCGACGAGGTGCTCGACGACGCTGTCGACGATGACTCCCTCGATGACGAGGATGCGTCGGCTGCGGCGCGGAAGGCGACCGCGGTCCGGACCAAGTCAAAGGACGATGGCGACAAGACGGACAAGAAGGCCGTCCGGGGTGCATCGGACGACCGTCCCGGAATCTTCGGCCGGATCGGCCGGTTCATCCGTGAGATCGTCGCCGAGCTGCGCAAGGTCATTTGGCCGACGCGCAAGGAACTGCTGACATACGCGACGGTCGTCGTGGTGTTCGTCGCGATCATGCTGACCATCGTCGGACTGCTGGACCTGGGATTCGCCAAGGCAGTGCTGTTCGTGTTCGGCAACGGTCAGAAGTAGGAGAAGAGAAAAACCGTGCCTGAGTTCGACGAGACTGCCCGTACCCCCGACGATGTGACCGACGCCGAGGCGACGGAGATCGACGCGTCGGCCGAGGCGGCGAGCGTACCGACGACCGCCGTGGCCACGGTCGACGTCGACGCCGTGGAAGCCGAAGAGGGCGACCCGGTCGAGCAACTGCGCGCCGCCCTGCGCTTCGCGCCCGGCGACTGGTTCGTGGTGCACTCGTACGCCGGGTACGAGAACAAGGTCAAGACCAACCTCGAGACCCGGATCACCAGCCTCGACATGGAGGACTTCATCTACCAGGTCGAGGTGCCGACCCGGGAAGAGGTCGAGGTCAAGAACGGCAAGCGGCTCCAGGTCCAGAACAAGGTGTTCCCCGGCTACATCCTGGTCCGGATGGAGCTGACCCCGGAGTCGTACTCCTGCGTGCGCAACACGCCGGGGGTCACCGGCTTCGTGGGCGCCACCGACCGTGCCGACCGCCCCGCCCCGCTCTCCCTCGACGAGGTGCTGAAGTGGCTGGCTCCGGCGGCGACGGTGGAGAAGACCAAGGCGAAGCCGGAGGTCAAGGTACTCGACTTCGAGGTGGGTGACTCCGTCACCGTCACCGACGGCGCCTTCGCGTCGCTGCCGGCCACGATCAGCGAGATCAACGCCGACCAGCAGAAGCTCAAGGTGCTCGTGTCGATCTTCGGTCGGGAGACGCCCGTCGAGCTGAACTTCAACCAGGTCGCCAAGATCTGAGTCGCCGCGTTTCAGGCGCCCGGCAAGAGCCGGGCGAAGCCGCCTGAGGCGTCGCGGTACCCTAGAACGTCCGGCCCGGGCCGCGTCGAACCGTGCGACGCGATCGGGCCGGCAGTATGTGCCAACAACCAGCCCAGGAAAGAAAGCTGCCATGCCTCCGAAGAAGAAGCTCGTCAAGACCTTCACGCTTCAGTTGCCGGCTGGCCAGGCGACCCCGGCTCCGCCGGTCGGTCCCGCCCTCGGCCAGCACGGCGTGAACATCATGGAGTTCGTGAAGGCGTACAACGCCCAGACCGAGGCCCAGCGCGGCGACGTCGTCCCGGCGCAGATCAGCGTGTACGAGGACCGGTCGTTCACGTTCGTGCTCAAGACGCCGCCGGCCGCCCGTCTGCTGATCAAGGCCGCCGGTGTACCCAAGGGTTCCGGTGTCCCGCAGGCGACCAAGGTCGGCGCGATCACCAAGGCCCAGTTGCGCGAGATCGCCGAGAAGAAGATGTCCGATCTCAACGCCAACGACATCGAGATGGCCGAGCGGATCATCGCCGGTACCGCCCGTTCCATGGGCATCACCATCAAGGACTGACCGCACCACACCGTGGGAGGACGCGGGCGCGTCCGCCAGACACCACAGGAGACTGAAACCCATGCAGCACAGCAAGAACTACCGCAAGGCCGCCGAACAGGTCGACCGGGAGAAGCTGTACACGCCGGCCGACGCGATCAAGTTGGCCAAGGAGACCACCACGGTCAAGTTCGACCCCACGGTCGAGGTCGCGATGCGCCTCGGGGTCGACCCGCGCAAGGCGGACCAGATGGTCCGCGGCGTGGTCAATCTGCCGCACGGCACCGGCAAGACGGCCCGTGTCATCGTCTTCGCGGCCGGCGCGAAGGCCGCCGAGGCCGAGTCCGCCGGAGCGGACGTGGTGGGCACCGATGAGCTGGTCGCCCGGATCCAAGAGGGTTGGCTGGACTTCGACGCGGCGATCGCCACGCCGGACCAGATGGCCAAGATCGGTCGGATCGCGCGGATCCTGGGCCCGCGCGGCCTGATGCCGAACCCGAAGACCGGCACGGTCACCATGGACGTGACCAAGGCCGTGCAGGACATCAAGGGCGGGAAGATCACCTTCCGGGTGGACAAGCACTCGAACCTTCACCTGATCATCGGCAAGGCGTCCTTCTCCGAGGACAAGCTGATCGAGAACTACGCCGCCGTCCTCGACGAGGTTCTGCGCTCTAAGCCGTCCGCGTCGAAGGGCAAGTACCTCAGGAAGGTCGTCGTGACCACCACGATGGGGCCGGGCATCCCGATCGACCCCAGCCTCACGCGCAACCTGACCGACGCCGCGGCGGAGTAACAGCCCGCGAGGCACCGCGATCGAGATCGACGGGGACGACCTGTGGAGGGTCGTTCCCGTCGATTCGTTTGTGGCATGGTTGTTCGCATGCGCCTGGATGAGGTGTCGTTCCGGTACGGTCGCCGGACCGAATGGGTGCTGTCAGAGGTCAACGTCGACGTCGACGACGGCGAGATCGTGGTCGTGCGCGGGCGCAACGGCGTCGGCAAGTCGACCCTCCTCCAGCTGATCGCCGGGGTGTTGCGACCGACCCGCGGCCGCATCCTGGAACGGCGGCCCCGCGTCGGGTGGGTGCCGGAGCGGTTCCCGGCCGATCAGCCGTTCACCGTCTCCGGGTACCTGGGTGCGATGGCGGCGCTGAGCTCGGCCGGCTCGCCGGAACCGTGGATCGACCGGTTGGGCCTGACCCCTTTCCGTACCGTCAAGCTCTCCGAACTGTCCAAGGGCACCGCGCAGAAGGTCGGGCTCGCGCAGGCGCTGGTTCTGAGCCCCGAACTGCTGGTGCTCGACGAGCCGTGGGAGGGGCTGGACGCGGCCGCCCGGGATCTCGTCCCGGACCTCGTCGCCGAGGTGGTTGCCGCCGGCGGGGCGGTGGTCGTCAGTGACCACCGGGGCGAGACCGCGAGGCTACCGGGTGCGACCGAGTGGACGGTCGAGGGCGGGCGGGTCACCTCGGTTCGGGCGACGCCGGAGCGGACGGCCGCGGATACGCCCTGGCTCATCGAGGTGGCGGCAGGCGACGGGCCGGCCGCGGTCGCCACGTTGCGCGCCGCGGGGCACGAGATCATCCGGGTACGGGGATGAGCCGCCCACGCGTCGCGCCCCTGGTGGCCATGCGCGTCGCCGGGTTCGTGCGCACCGGTCGGTTCATCCCGCCGCTGCTGGCCGCCCTCGTCCTGCTCGGCATCCTGTACGGCGGAGGTCAGGCCGACGCCGCCGAGGCCTACGGTGTCTCCGCGCTGCTGATGTTCCCGGTGCTCGCCTGGCAGACCAAGCTCGTGCTCGACGTGGAGCCGGACGTCCAACGCAGGCTGGTCGTGGTCGCGATGCGCTCCCGCCGCGGCGAGGCGGCCGCCGGCCTGCTCGCGGCGTGTGTGGTCGCGGTACCGGTGGTGATCTTCGCGCTCGGCGTGCCGTGGCTCGTCAACGGGCTCAAGCACGCCCACGCCGGCACCGGCATCCTGCTGGGCCTGTGGGCGCACGCGATCGTCCTCCCGCCGGCCCTGGCGCTCGGCGCGTGGAGCAGTCGGGTGATCGCCGGTACGGTCGGTCGGGCGACCGCGATCCTGGTCGGCGGCGCGGTCCTGGGGCTGGTACTGGGCCTGCGTACGTCCCCGGTGGCGTGGCTGGCGCCGCCCCTGCTCGGTACGGCGCGGGCACTCACCAACGGGATCGGGGCCGCCGCCCTCGGCGGGTTCACCGGTTGGGCACTGGTGTGGTCCGCCGCCGTCCTGGCCGGCTACGGCTGGCTGCGCCGTACCCGGGCCTGACCCCGGGCGGTTTTGGCGGCGATCGCACCGTCGGGTATCGTCTACCACGAAGTTCCACCCAAAGACCGCTGGTCATCGTGCCGCAAGGCGCGATCGAAGGCCCCGCATCGAGCGGGCGGCCCGCGCAGGGGCGGATATCGAGGGTCGGGCCGGTAACGGTCCGGGTTCGAGGTGTCCGGAGCATCGTGAGTCGGGCCGTCATGATCCTGCCCGCCCCGTGCGCCCCCGCGCCGGGGCGTTTTCTCGTTGTTGGGCACCCAGCCGTCGAGCCCAACCAGGGAAGTCTCGTCACACGAGCGCTCCCGCGAGGATCCACAGGAAGGAGGGACATGGCGGACAAGATCCGGATCGACAAGCCCGGCGCGGTCGCCGAGCTGAGCGAGCACTTCCGCAGCTCCAGCGCGACCGTTCTCACCGAGTACCGGGGCCTGACGGTCGCCCAGCTCACCGAGCTGCGGCGTTCGCTGGGCGCCGAGACGAAGTACGAGGTCGCCAAGAACACGCTCGCGAAGCGGGCGGCGACCGACGCCGGAATCACCGGCCTGGAGAGCCTGTTCACCGGTCCTACCGCGCTCGCCTTCGTCTCCGGCGACCCCGTCGAGGCGGCGAAGGGTCTGCGCGACTTCGCGAAGGCCCACCCGCTGCTTGTCATCAAGGGCGGCGTCTTTGACGGCAGGGCGATCAGCGCGGCCGAGGTCGGCAAGATCGCTGACCTGGAGTCCCGTGAGGTATTGCTGGCGAAGCTCGCCGGCGCGATGAAGGCCAACCTGAGCAAGGCCGCAGGCCTGTTCCAGGCGCCGCTGTCGAAGGCCGCCCGCACGGTGGCCGCCCTGCAGGACAAGATCGAGAAGGAAGGCGGCCCGGCCAGCGCCGAGCCAGCCGACACCGCCGACGCGTCGGCCACCTCCGCGGCGCCGGAAGGCGCCTGACCACAATCACGTACGGAAAGGAAAGCCGACCCATCATGGCGAAGCTGAGCAACACCGAGCTGCTCGACGCGTTCAAGGAAATGACGCTGATCGAGCTGTCTGACTTCCTGAAGCAGTTCGAGGACACCTTCGACGTCACCGCGGCCGCCCCGGTAGCGGTCGCCGCCGCGGCTACCGGCGGCGGCGCCGCGGCCGCTCCGGCCGAGGAGGAGAAGGACGAGTTCGACGTCATCCTCGAGGCCGACGGTGGCAAGAAGATCCAGGTCATCAAGGTCGTGCGTGAGCTGACCGGCCTGGGCCTGAAGGAAGCCAAGGACCTGGTCGAGGCCGCGCCGAAGGCGGTCCTCGAGAAGGCCAACAAGGAGAACGCCGAGAAGGCCAAGGGCAAGCTTGAGGCCGAGGGCGCCAAGGTCACCCTGAAGTGACCTGACGCACGCGCGTCGATCGGCGGCCGGCTCCCGGGTTACCCGGAGCCGGCCGCCGCCGTCTGTGTGCTGTGGGCGCCGTGGTGCGGCGCCGTCTGCGTGGGCTGGCCGTGGTGCGGCGCTGTGTGAGGGGGCTGGCCGTGGGCTGGCCGTGGTGCGGCGCTGTCTGCGAAGGCTGCCGGCCGCGTGCGCCGGCCCCGGCCGACGGCGGGAGGCGGGATAGCGGGCCGGTCGGCGAGCCGCCTGGTGGCCGCCGAGCGCCGGGCTGTTGCCCGTCGACGGGCGGGATGTCGCCAGCCGGGATCGTCCGGGGAAGTGTCCGGGCGCCCCTTTGTCCGAAAATGCCGTCTGCGCACATGCAAGTTGCGCGTCACCCGTGTCCGACCCGTGCCTCAACTCTTGACGTGGCCGGCATGGGGCAGGCACGCTGATTGCGCAACGCCTTCCGCGGATGCGCCAGACCATCGTTGGGAGTTCCGAGCAGGGTCCTTTGAGGCCCGCGCAGGCCCCGGGTTCACCCCCCGGCATGGCCCGCTCGGAGGACTTCGCGATGGGGGCTCGACAGCGGTTAGCCTTTCGGCTACACTGCTAGTTTGCGCTGCCTTCCGACCTAGCCCCCGCGTGGATTGTCCGTTTTGGGTAATTTAACAGGGGTCAATCGGGGTGCACGCGCAACGGCCGTTTTGCAGCACCACCGGTCCTCGGAAGGACGCATCTTGGCAGCTTCCCGCCCTGCGAAGACCAGTCGTACGTCGTCGAGCGCCTTCGCTCCCCGCCGAATCTCATTCGGCAGGATCACCGAACACCTCGAAGTCCCCAACCTCCTTGCCATTCAAACCGAGTCCTTCGACTGGTTGGTGGGCAACGAGGCATGGGCAACGCGTTCGGCTGATGATCCGCACGCTCGTTCGGGTCTTGCAGAAATCCTCGACGAAATAAGTCCCATTGAGGACTTTTCTGGCACTATGTCGCTATCCTTCTCCGCGCCCCGCTTCGACGAGGTCAAGGCCTCGATCGAGGAGTGCAAGGAGAAGGACCTGACCTACTGCGCACCGCTGTTCGTGACCGCGGAGTTCACCAACCACACCACTGGCGAGATCAAGAGCCAGACGGTGTTCATGGGCGACTTCCCGATGATGACGCCGAAGGGCACCTTCATCATCAACGGCACCGAGCGCGTCGTGGTCAGCCAGCTCGTCCGCTCGCCGGGCGTGTACTTCGACAAGCAGCCGGACAAGACCTCCGACCGGGACCTGTCCAGCGTGAAGGTCATCCCGAGCCGGGGTGCCTGGCTGGAGTTTGATATTGACAAGCGCGACACGGTCGGCGTTCGCATCGACCGCAAGCGCCGCCAGGCGGTCACCGTCCTGCTCAAGGCCATAGGTTGGACCAACGAGCAGATCCGCGAGCGGTTCGGCTGGTCCGAACTGATGATGACCACCCTGGAAAAGGATCACATCGCCGGCCAGGACGAAGCCCTGCTCGACATCTACCGGAAGCTGCGGCCCGGTGAGCCGCCGACCCGGGAGAACGCGCAGACCCTGCTGGACAACCTGTTCTTCAACCCGAAGCGCTACGACGTGGCGAAGGTCGGGCGGTACAAGTTCAACAAGAAGCTCGAGGTCGAGGTCCCGATCACCACGGGCGTGCTGACCATCGAGGACGTCGTCGCGACCGTCGAGTACCTCTGCCGGCTGCACACCGGTGAGGAAGGGTACGAGCCGGACGACATCGACCACTTCGGCAACCGCCGCCTGCGTACCGTGGGTGAGCTGATCCAGAACCAGGTCCGGGTCGGGTTGTCCCGGATGGAGCGGGTCGTCCGCGAGCGGATGACCACGCAGGACGTCGAGGCGATCACGCCGCAGACCCTGATCAACATCCGTCCCGTGGTGGCGGCGATCAAGGAGTTCTTCGGCACGTCGCAGCTGTCCCAGTTCATGGACCAGACCAACCCGCTGGCGGGCCTGACCCACCGGCGCCGCCTGTCGGCGCTGGGCCCGGGTGGCCTGTCCCGTGAGCGGGCCGGTTTCGAGGTCCGTGACGTGCACCCGTCGCACTACGGACGGATGTGCCCGATCGAGACGCCGGAAGGCCCGAACATCGGTCTGATCGGCGCGCTGTCCACTTTCGCCAGGGTCAACCCGTTCGGCTTCATCGAGACGCCGTACCGGAAGGTTCTCGAGGGTCGGGTCACCGACCAGATCGACTACCTGACCGCGGACGAAGAGGACCGGCACGTCATCGCGCAGGCCAACGAGCCGCTCAAGAGCGACGGTGGGTTCGCCGGCGAGCGGGTGCTGGTCCGCCGTAAGGGTGGCGAGTTCGAGGCCGTGGTCCCGCTGGCCGTGGACTACATGGACGTCTCGCCGCGCCAGATGGTCTCGGTCGCAACCGCCATGATCCCGTTCCTTGAGCACGACGACGCCAACCGGGCACTGATGGGCGCGAACATGCAGCGCCAGGCGGTCCCGCTGATCAAGGCGGAGTCGCCGCTGGTCGGCACCGGCATGGAATACCGTGCCGCGGTCGACGCCGGCGATGTGGTGGTCGCCGAGGTCGGTGGCGTGGTCGAGGACCTGTGCGCCGACTACGTGACGGTGCACCAGGACGACGGTCACCGCCGCACGTACCTGCTGCACAAGTTCCGCCGTTCCAACGCCGGCTCCTGCGTGAACCAGAAGCCGGTGGTCTTCGAGGGCGACCGGGTCGAGGCCGGCCAGGTCATCGCGGACGGACCGTGCACCGACGAGGGCGAGATGGCGCTCGGGCGCAACCTGCTCGTGGCGTTCATGCCCTGGGAGGGTCACAACTACGAGGACGCGATCATCCTGTCCCAGAAGTTGGTCCAGCAGGACGCCCTCACCTCGATCCACATCGAGGAGCACGAGGTCGATGCCCGCGACACCAAGCTGGGGCCGGAGGAGATCACCCGCGACATCCCGAACGTCAGCGAAGAGATGCTGGCCGACCTGGACGAGCGAGGGATCATCCGGATCGGCGCCGAGGTGGTGCCGGGCGACATCCTGGTCGGCAAGGTCACGCCGAAGGGCGAGACCGAGCTGACCCCCGAGGAGCGGCTGCTTCGCGCGATCTTCGGTGAGAAGGCCCGCGAGGTCCGGGACACCAGCCTGAAGGTGCCGCACGGTGAGAGCGGCACGGTCATCGGTGTCCGTACGTTCTCCCGGGAGGACGGCGACGAGCTGTCTCCGGGCGTCAACGAGTTGGTCCGGGTCTACGTGGCCCAGAAGCGGAAGATCCAGGACGGCGACAAGCTCGCCGGCCGGCACGGCAACAAGGGCGTCATCTCCAAGATCCTTCCGGTCGAGGACATGCCGTTCCTGGAGGACGGCACGCCCGTCGACATCGTGCTCAACCCGCTGGGTGTTCCGAGCCGGATGAACGTCGGCCAGGTCCTGGAGACCCACCTCGGATGGGTGGCCAAGACCGGTTGGAAGGTCGAGGGCGACGACACGACCTGGAAGCGGGCACTCAAGTCGATCAACGCGCACGAGTCGCGGCCGGACACCAACGTGGCGACCCCGGTCTTCGACGGTGCGAAGGAAGAGGAGATCGCCGGTCTGCTCGACTCCACCCTGGCCAACCGGGATGGCGTCCAGTTGGTCGGAGCCAGCGGCAAGGCGCAGCTGTTCGACGGCCGGTCCGGAGAGCCGCTGCCCGACCGGATCGCGGTCGGCTACATCTACATCCTGAAGCTGAACCACCTGGTCGACGACAAGATCCACGCTCGGTCGACCGGCCCGTACTCGATGATCACGCAGCAGCCGCTGGGTGGTAAGGCGCAGTTCGGTGGCCAGCGCTTCGGTGAGATGGAGTGCTGGGCGATGCAGGCGTACGGCGCCGCCTACGCCCTGCAGGAGCTGCTCACGATCAAGTCGGACGACGTGCTCGGCCGCGTGAAGGTCTACGAGGCGATTGTCAAGGGCGAGAACATCCCCGAGCCTGGCATCCCCGAGTCGTTCAAGGTCCTGCTCAAGGAGCTCCAGTCGCTGTGCCTCAACGTTGAGGTGCTCTCCAGCGACGGGGTGGCTCTGGAGATGCGGGAAACCGACGACGAGGTGTTCCGGGCAGCCGAGGAGCTGGGTATCGACCTGTCCCGGCGCCCCAACGAGGGCGTCAGCAGCGTCGAGGAGATCTGAGGCTTCGGGTCCGGCCGATCTGTCGGCCGGACCCTCCCTGGCGACCACAAACCCGAGCATCGTGTAGCGACCGAGAAAGTCAATCGCGAAGCGATCAAGAAATACGAGGGACCAAGTGCTCGACGTCAACTTCTTCGACGAGTTGCGTATCGGCCTGGCGACCGCGGACGACATCCGCCAGTGGTCGCATGGCGAAGTCAAGAAGCCCGAGACGATCAACTACCGCACCCTCAAGCCCGAGAAGGACGGACTCTTCTGCGAGAAGATCTTCGGCCCCACCCGGGACTGGGAGTGCTACTGCGGGAAATACAAGCGGGTCCGGTTCAAGGGCATCATCTGTGAGCGCTGCGGCGTCGAGGTGACCCGGGCGAAAGTACGGCGTGAGCGGATGGGCCACATCGAGCTCGCGGCGCCGGTGACCCACATCTGGTACTTCAAGGGCGTTCCGAGCCGCCTGGGCTACCTGCTCGACCTGGCTCCGAAGGACCTCGAGAAGATCATTTACTTCGCGTCCTACGTGATCACGGGCGTGGACACCGAGGCACGGCACCGCGACATGTCCACGGTCGAGAGCGAGATCGGCGCGGAGAAGCGCCACGCCGAGAACGCCCGCGACTCGGAGATCGAGAAGCGCGCCGCCAAGCTCGAGCAGGACCTGGCCGAGCTTGAGGCGGAGGGCGCCAAGGCGGACGTGCGGCGCAAGGTCAAGGAGGCTGGCGAGCGCGAGATGCGCCAGATCCGGGACCGGGCGCAGCGCGAGGTCGACCGGCTGGACGAGGTGATGGACACCTTCCGCAAGCTGGACACCAAGCAGCTGGTCACCGACGAGCTGCTCTACCGCGAGCTGCGCGACCGGTTCGGGGAGTACTTCTCGGGTGCGATGGGCGCCGAGGCGATCAAGGCGCTGATCGAGAACATGGATCTCGACGCGGAGGCCGAGAGCCTGCGCGAGACGATCCGCTCGGGCAAGGGGCAGCGGAAGATCCGCGCGCTCAAGCGGCTCAAGGTCGTGGCGGCGTTCCTGAACACCAGCAACTCGCCGCTGGGCATGGTGCTGGACTGCGTACCGGTGATCCCGCCGGACCTGCGCCCCATGGTGCAGCTGGACGGTGGCCGGTTCGCGACCTCCGACCTGAACGACCTGTACCGCCGCGTGATCAACCGGAACAACCGGCTCAAGCGCCTGATCGACCTGGGCGCGCCCGAGATCATCGTCAACAACGAGAAGCGGATGCTGCAGGAGGCCGTCGACGCGCTGTTCGACAACGGCCGTCGCGGTCGTCCGGTCACCGGCCCGGGCAACCGGCCGTTGAAGTCGCTGTCCGACATGCTCAAGGGCAAGCAGGGCCGGTTCCGGCAGAACCTGCTCGGCAAGCGCGTCGACTACTCCGGCCGTTCGGTCATCGTGGTCGGCCCGCAGCTCAAGCTGCACCAGTGCGGCCTGCCCAAGCAGATGGCGCTGGAGCTGTTCAAGCCGTTCGTGATGAAGCGGCTGGTCGACCTGAACCACGCGCAGAACATCAAGTCCGCCAAGCGGATGGTCGAGCGCCAGCGTCCGGTCGTGTGGGACGTGCTGGAAGAGGTCATCGGCGAGCACCCTGTGCTGCTCAACCGGGCGCCGACCCTGCACCGTCTGGGTATCCAGGCCTTCGAGCCGCAGCTGGTCGAGGGCAAGGCCATCCAGATCCACCCGCTGGTCTGTACCGCGTTCAACGCCGACTTCGACGGCGACCAGATGGCGGTGCACGTGCCGCTGGCGGCCGAGGCGCAGGCCGAGGCCCGGATCCTGATGCTCTCGTCGAACAACATCCTCAAGCCGGCCGACGGTAAGCCGGTCACCATGCCCACCCAGGACATGGTCATCGGTCTGTACCACCTCACCCACCAGCTCAACGACCTGCCGGGTGCCGGCCGGACGTTCAGCTCGGACGCCGAGGCCCGGATGGCCTTCGACAACGGTGAGCTGCACCTGCAGGCGCCGGTGCGGATCCGGCTGCACGGTGTGATCGGCGTCGACAACGGTGCGGGTACGCAGCCGTGGGAGGCGCCGGAGGGCTGGGAGCCGGGTACTCCGTTGATCCTGGACACGACCCTGGGTCGGGTGCTGTTCAACGAGACCCTGCCGCAGGGGTACCGGTTCGTGAACTACGAGATCCGCAAGGGTCAGCTCTCGGCGATCGTGAACGACCTGGCCGAGCGCTTCCCGAAGGTCGCCCTGGCGGCCACCCTGGACGCGCTCAAGGAGGCCGGTTTCCACTGGGCCACCTGGTCGGGCGTGACCATCGGCATCGAGGACGTCGTCCAGCCTCCGCACAAGCGGGAGATCCTGGAGCGCTACGAGAGCGAAGCCGAGCGGATCGACAAGCAGTACCAGCGCGGTCTGATGACCGCGGAGGAGCGGCGTGGCGAGCTGATCGAGATCTGGACCAAGGCGACCACCGAGGTCGCCAAGGACATGGAGCTGGCGCTGCCCCGCGAGAACCCGCTGTGGAAGATGATCAACTCGGGTGCCCGCGGTAACCTGCTCCAGCTCCGGCAGATCTCGGCGATCCGTGGTCTGGTGGCCAACCCCAAGGGCGAGATCATCCCGCGTCCGATCAAGTCGTCCTTCCGTGAGGGCCTGTCCGTGTTGGAGTACTTCATCTCCACGCACGGTGCCCGCAAGGGTCTGGCCGACACCGCCCTGCGTACCGCCGACTCCGGGTACCTGACCCGGCGCCTGGTGGACGTGTCGCAGGACGTGATCATCCGCGAGGAGGACTGCGGCACCGATCGCGCCATCCCGATGCAGGTCGGGGAGCCGCGGGACGGCAAGCTGGTGGTCCACGAGCACGCGGAGACCGGGGCGCACGCCCGTACGCTGGCCGACGACATCAAGGACGGCTCCGGGAAGATCGTCGCGCAGCGTGGCGACGACCTGAACTCGATCCTGGTCGACGCGCTGGTCGCCGCGGGCGTGGAGACCGTCCGGGTGCGCAGCGTGCTCACCTGCGAGTCCAAGCTGGGCGTCTGCGGGGCCTGCTACGGCCGCTCGCTGCCGACCGGCAAGACCGTGGACGTCGGCGAGGCGGTCGGCATCATCGCCGCCCAGTCGATCGGTGAGCCGGGTACCCAGCTGACCATGCGTACCTTCCACACCGGTGGCGTCGCGGGTGAGGACATCACCCAGGGCCTGCCCCGGGTCCAGGAGATCTTCGAGGCGCGCGTGCCCAAGGGCAAGGCGCCGATCGCGGAGATCGCCGGTCGGATCCGGATCGAGGAAGGCGACCGGTCGCGGAAGATCATCATCGTGCCGGACGACGGCAGCGAAGAGATCGTCCACGACAAGATCTCCAAGCGGGTCCGGCTGCGGGTCAGCGACGGCGGTCGCGTCGAGGTCGGCGAGAAGATCACCGAGGGCACCATCGACCCGCACGAACTGCTGCGGGTACTGGGGCCGCGGGCCGTCCAGGTCCACCTGACCCAGGAGGTCCAGGAGGTCTACCGGTCGCAGGGCGTGCTCATCCACGACAAGCACATCGAGATCATCATTCGCCAGATGCTCAAGCGGGTGACGATCATCGACTCCGGCGCGACCGAGTTCCTGCCGGGCGTGCTGGTCGACCGGGCGCACTTCGAGGCGGAGAACCGGCGGATCGTGGCCGAGGGCGGCGAGCCGTCGGCGGGACGTCCGGTACTCATGGGCATCACCAAGGCGTCGCTGGCCACCGAGTCGTGGCTGTCGGCGGCGTCCTTCCAGGAGACGACCAGGGTGCTCACCGACGCGGCGATCCACGCCCGCAGCGACTCGCTGATCGGGCTGAAGGAGAACGTCATCATCGGAAAGCTCATCCCGGCCGGTACCGGCATCAGCAAGTACCGCAACATCCGGGTCGAGCCGACCGAGGAGGCCAAGGCCAAGGTGTACTCGATGACCGGGTACGCCGAGACCGACTACGGCTTCGGGCCGGCCAGCGGCCACGCCGTGCCGCTGGACGACTTCGACCTCGGGTCGTTCCGCTGACGGTAGGACGCCTCCGGGCATGAGATCGGGGCCTCAGGTGAACGCCTGAGGCCCCGATCTGTTTCTATAAGGTGGTGAGCGCAGTCCCGGGAGCGAGCGTGGGATCCATCGACATCGCCAACGTGAGGCATCCGCTCGACCCCGACCCGGTACCGTCGACGAAGGCGCTCGCGGTCCTGGCCCTGGGCATCGTCGCCGCGGTCACCGGGTTCTTCATCGGTGGCATCATCCCGGCGACCATCGCCCTGCTGCTCGCCAGGGACGCCCGGCGGGAGATGTCGGCGGCGAGGGGATTCCTGTCCGGTGGGCGCCGGATCCGGATCGGAGTGGCACTGGCCTGGGTCGGCATCGTCCTGGCCGCGTGTGCGGTCGTGGTCGCCGCCATCGTCGGGCTGTTGCACGCCGCCGGCTCCGGCAGCGCGAACTACGCCCCCAACGTGAACTGAAAGGCTGGCCGTGACGGAGCCGCCGCAGCCACCGCCCTGGACCGCCCCTGGGTCGCCCCCTTCGATGCCGGCACCGCAATACCCGGCGCCGGGTCCGGGGCAGCCGTATCCGGCCTCCGGCCCTCCGGGAGGGCAGCCATACCCGTACCCGGCCCCGGTCGTCCGGCCGCCGGCGCACCCCGGTGGTGCCCTGGGGTACCCGGGCCAGTCGAGTGGTGGCCCGGCCTACCCCGGCGGCCCCGCGTACCCCGGTGGGCCGGCCTATCCCGGCGGTTCGACCTCCCCTGGTCCCGGCAGGCCGGGTTACCCCGGCGGGCCGTGGCCTCCGGCGCCGCCGCCCGGGCCGGTCGTCTCCCAGGGCCGGCCGGTGCGGATCGACCCGGTACCGGGCACCGACTTCGGGATCGCCTACCTGCCCGTGAACCCGACCTTCTTCGGCCTGGCTACGGGCAGCATGATCGCCGGCATCGGCGCCGCGCTGGTGGCGCTCGTGGTCGTCTGCTTCGGCGTGATCGGAGCGAGCCCCGGCTGGGGTGCGCTGGTGTCGGGCGCGTTCGCGATCCTGTCCGCCCTGCTGGGTGCCGCGGCGATCACCCTGGGTCTGGTCGCGCGGCGGCAGATCAGGTCGGCTCCGGGGCGGTTCCGGGGCCGGGGGCTGGCGAACACCGGCATCTGGTGCGGCGGCTCGGGGCTCGCCGTCGCCGCGCTCGGGTTCCTGCTCGCCGTGCTGATCAGCTGAGGCCGCCGTCGCGTCAACGGAGGCCGCCGTTGCGATGATGGGGCCGCCGTCGTGATGGTGAGGCCGACGTCATGATGGTGAGCTGACGTCGTCATGGTGAGCCGCCCGCGCCGCCGGGATGGCCCCCCCGGTCGGGTGGACCGGGGTCGGGCCCGGCTGAGATGGGCGTCACCCGCCGGGCGGCCCCGGCGCCGGCTGGTCGGCGGCAGGGTTCTCCAATGACGAGGTACCATGTAAAGCCGGAGTGACTTCCGTAGGGCTCATTTTGACGAGGGCGCAAACGGTCGGTACTCTTTCCCCTCGTGCCCGGGCATGTCCCGGGCTCATCGTGCGTGCGCCCTACCTGTGGCGGCGCGCTCGGAGAACTTAACCCGGCGGTCCGCATGATTGCCGCCGGGCCCGTGTGCCGGACGACACGCCCGACCGCGGGGGCCGGATAGGCGCTCATCGCCGGTCCGGCCGCACGGCAGGTGTAGACGTTCGACAAAGCAAGACCGCGCGGCCGCGAGACGGTCGAAGGGAGATTCGAGACCCGGATGCCCACCATCCAGCAGCTGGTCCGCAAGGGCCGCCAGGCGAAGACGAGCAAGACCAAGACGCCGGCGCTCAAGGGAAGCCCGCAGCGGCGCGGCGTGTGCACCCGCGTGTACACGACCACGCCCAAGAAGCCGAACTCGGCGCTGCGCAAGGTGGCCCGCGTCCGGTTGACCAGCCAGATCGAGGTCACCGCGTACATCCCCGGCGTGGGGCACAACCTGCAGGAGCACTCGATCGTGCTGGTCCGTGGCGGCCGGGTCAAGGACCTGCCCGGCGTCCGGTACAAGATCGTTCGCGGCTCGCTGGACACCCAGGGCGTCCGCAACCGCAAGCAGGCGCGCAGTCGGTACGGCGCGAAGAGGGAGAAGAGCTGACATGCCGCGTAAAGGCCCCGCGCCGCGCCGGCCGTTGATCGCCGACCCGGTTTTCAACTCGCCGCTGGTCACCCAGCTGATCAACAAGATTCTGATGCGCGGCAAGCGCCAGCTCGCCGAGCGGATCGTGTACGGCGCACTCGAGGGGTGCCGGGAGAAGACCGGCACCGACCCCGTGGTCACGCTCAAGCGCGCCATGGACAACGTGAAGCCGACGCTGGAGGTGCGCAGCCGCCGGGTCGGTGGCGCCACCTACCAGGTACCGGTCGAGGTCCGTCCGACCAGGGCGACCACCCTGGGCCTGCGCTGGCTGGTGACGTACTCCAAGGCCCGGCGCGAAAAGACCATGATCGAGCGGTTGATGAACGAACTGCTCGACGCGAGCAACGGCCTTGGTGCCGCCGTCAAGCGGCGCGAGGACACGCACAAGATGGCCGAGTCCAACAGGGCCTTCGCGCATTACCGGTGGTAATGCGAAACGACGAGAAGACGAAGTAGGGATCACAGTGGCTGCCGCCGACAACGCGCTCGCCAACGTCCGCAACATTGGCATCATGGCGCACATCGACGCTGGTAAGACAACGACCACCGAGCGGATCCTGTTCTACACCGGTATCACGTACAAGATCGGTGAAGTCCACGAGGGCGCTGCCGTCATGGACTGGATGGAGCAGGAGCAGGAGCGCGGTATCACCATCACTTCCGCCGCAACCAAGTGCGAGTGGAAGGGCCACACGATCCAGATCATCGACACACCCGGCCATGTCGACTTCACCGTCGAGGTCGAGCGTTCGCTGCGTGTTCTGGATGGCGCGGTGGCCGTGTACGACGGCGTGGCGGGTGTCGAGCCGCAGACCGAGCAGGTCTGGCGGCAGGCCGAGAAGTACCACGTGCCCCGGATGTGCTTCGTCAACAAGCTCGACCGCACCGGCGCGGACTTCTTCCGCTGTGTCGACATGATGGTGACCCGGCTTCAGGCCAACCCGCTGGTGCTCCAGATCCCGATCGGTAACGAGGCCGACTTCATCGGCGTCGTGGACCTCCTTGAGATGCACGCGCTGACCTGGCGTGGGGAGACCCAGAAGGGCGAGGACTACGCCATCGAGGAGATCCCGGCGGACCTGGTCGACCAGGCCAACGAGTACCGGGAGAAGCTGCTCGAGACGCTGTCCGAGGCGGACGACGCGATCCTGGAGAAGTTCCTGGACGGCGGCGAGTTCACCGTGCCGGAGCTGAAGGCATCCATCCGGGCGGCCACCATCGCCGGCAAGATCAACCCGGTGCTGTGTGGCTCGGCGTTCAAGAACAAGGGCGTGCAGCCCATGCTCGACGCCGTCGTGGACTACCTGCCCTCGCCGCTGGACGTGCCGGCGATCGACGGTACGGCCACCGATGGCGAGACGCCGATCCACCGCAAGCCCAGCGTCAGCGAGCCGTTCTCCGGTCTTGCCTTCAAGATCCAGACGGATCCGCACCTTGGCAAGCTCACCTACGTGCGCGTCTACTCGGGCCGGATCGACTCCGGTGCGCAGACGATCAACTCCACGAAGGACCGTAAGGAGCGGATCGGCAAGATCTACCAGATGCACGCGAACAAGCGGGAGGACCGCCCGTTCGCGCAGGCCGGTGACATCGTCGCGGTACAGGGTCTGAAGCAGACCACGACCGGTGACACGCTCAGCGACCCGGGGCACCCGGTGATCCTGGAGTCGATGACCTTCCCCGAGCCGGTCATCTCGGTGGCCATCGAGCCGAAGTCAAAGGCCGACCAGGAGAAGCTCGGCACCGCGATCCAGAAGCTGGCCGAGGAGGACCCGACCTTCCGCGTCCGCAACGACGAGGAGACCGGCCAGACCGTGATCAGCGGGATGGGCGAGCTCCACCTGGAGATCCTCGTCGACCGCATGAAGCGCGAGTTCCGGGTCGAGGCCAACATCGGCAAGCCGCAGGTGGCCTACCGGGAGACGATCCGCCGCAAGGTGGAGAAGGTCGAGTACACGCACAAGAAGCAGACCGGTGGGTCGGGACAGTACGCCAGCGTTCTCGTGAACCTGGAGCCGCTGCCGCTGACCTCGGACGGGCCGACGTACGAGTTCGTGAACGCGGTCACCGGTGGACGCGTGCCGAAGGAGTTCATCCCCTCGGTCGATGCCGGTGCCCAGGACGCGATGCAGTACGGGATCCTCGCCGGGTACCCGCTGGTCGGGCTGAAGCTGACGCTGACGGACGGGAAGTACCACGAGGTCGACTCGTCCGAAATGGCGTTCAAGATCGCCGGTTCGATGGTACTGAAGGAGGCGGCCCGCAAGGCCGATCCGGTACTGCTTGAGCCGATGATGGCCGTCGAGGTCGTCACCCCGGAGGAGAACATGGGTGACGTCATCGGCGATCTCAACTCCCGCCGCGGCATCATTCAGGCGATGGAGGAGCGCGGCGGTGCCCGCGTCGTCCGCGCCCTGGTGCCGTTGTCGGAGATGTTCGGCTACGTCGGCGACCTGCGGTCGAAGACCCAGGGCCGGGCGAGCTATTCGATGCAGTTCGATTCCTACGCCGAGGTTCCGCAGAACGTGGCGAAGGAGATCATCGCGAAGGCCACCGGGGAGTGATCCCCGGCTGGCCCCAGCGGCGAGCTACATCATCCGGGCCGGCCACTGCGGCCAGACCCACCAGGGAAACGACGTACGAACCAAGAAGTCCACAGGAGGACAGCAGTGGCGAAGGCGAAGTTCGAGCGGACTAAGCCGCACGTCAACATCGGCACCATCGGTCACATTGACCACGGTAAGACGACGCTGACCGCGGCCATCACCAAGGTCCTGCACGACAAGATGCCCACTCTCAACCCGTACACGCCGTTCGACGAGATCGACAAGGCGCCGGAAGAGAAGGCCCGTGGCATCACCATCTCGATCGCACACGTCGAGTACCAGACCGAGGCGCGGCACTACGCCCACGTCGACTGTCCTGGTCACGCCGACTACATCAAGAACATGATCACGGGTGCCGCCCAGATGGACGGCGCGATCCTGGTCGTGGCGGCCACCGACGGCCCGATGCCGCAGACCCGCGAGCACGTGCTGCTGGCCCGCCAGGTCGGCGTCCCGTACATCGTCGTGGCGCTCAACAAGAGCGACATGGTCGATGACGAGGAGCTGCTTGAGCTGGTCGAGCTCGAGGTACGCGAGCTGCTCTCCAGCCAGGAGTACCCGGGCGACGACCTGCCGGTCATCCGCGTCTCGGCGCTCAAGGCGCTCGAGGGCGACGCCGAGTGGGGCGAGAAGCTCATGGAGCTGATGAACGCGGTCGACACCGCGATTCCGCAGCCCGAGCGGGAGACCGAGAAGCCGTTCCTCATGCCCATCGAGGACGTCTTCACGATCACCGGTCGCGGTACGGTCGTCACCGGCCGTTGCGAGCGTGGCATCCTCAAGCCGAACGAAGAGGTCGAGATCGTCGGCATCAAGCCGAAGTCGATGCGGACCGTCGTTACCGGCATTGAGATGTTCCGCAAGCTGCTCGACGAGGCGCGGGCCGGCGAGAACGTCGGTCTTCTGCTCCGCGGCATCAAGCGCGAGGACGTCGAGCGCGGGATGGTCGTGGTGAAGCCGGGCACCAACACCCCGCACACCGATTTCGAGGGGACCGTCTACATCCTCTCGAAGGAGGAGGGCGGCCGGCACACCCCGTTCTTCCAGAACTACCGTCCGCAGTTCTACTTCCGGACCACGGACGTCACCGGCGTCGTCACGCTGCCCGAGGGCACCGAGATGGTCATGCCGGGCGACAACACCGCAATGACAGTTGCGCTCATCCAGCCGATCGCGATGGAGGAAGGCCTCAAGTTCGCGATCCGGGAGGGTGGCCGTACCGTCGGCGCGGGTCGGGTCACCAAGATCATTAAGTGACCTGAGTAACCCTGATTTTGTCGCCGTACATGAGTACGGCATACTGAACAGGTTGTGCTCAGCGCGGGGTGGCCGATCTCGGTCGGCCACCCCCGCATGGCGCTCGATACCTCGGGCGCCTTTCGACCACCGTAAGGTTCGCCGGCCTCTTTCGGGCCTGGTGAGCCCACCACGGACGAACGCTCGAGGCGCTCCGGCCAGGCAGCCGGGGAGCCACCAGACCGCTCCGGATTCGGGGCGGAGCCTGGTTCCACAGGGCGACACGCCCGACCGCGGGGGTCGGTACGAGCGGGAGCGGGGCCCAGACCTGGAGCTCGGAGACGAGCCGGGGCGGTCCACGGGCCCGCACAACAGCGGCATCGAGAGAAGGAACAGAAGCCACTATGGCGGGACAGAAGATCCGCATCCGGCTCAAGGCCTATGACCACGAGGTCGTCGACTCCTCGGCAAGGAAGATCGTGGAGACGGTGACACGTACCGGGGCGCAGGTCGCGGGCCCGGTGCCGCTGCCTACGGAGATCAACCGCTTCTGCGTGATCCGCTCGCCGCACAAGTACAAGGACTCGCGCGAGCACTTCGAGATGCGCACACACAAGCGTCTGATCGACATCATCGACCCGACGCCGAAGACGGTCGACTCGCTGATGCGCCTCGACCTGCCGGCGGGCGTCGACATCGAGATCAAGCTGTAGTAGGGACTCGACTAATGGACAGGCAAGTCAAGGGGATCCTGGGCGCCAAGCTCGGCATGACCCAGGTCTGGGACAACAACCGCGTTGTTCCGGTGACCGTGGTGCAGGCCGGCCCGTGCGTCGTGACCCAGGTCCGCACCGCCGACAAGGACGGCTACTCCGCGGTCCAGCTCGCGTACGGTGCGATCGACCCGCGCAAGGTGAACAAGCCGAAGGCCGGGCACTACGCCAAGGCGAACGTGGCGCCGCGCCGGCACATCGTCGAGCTGCGCACCATGGACGCCAGCGAGTACGAGCTGGGCTCCGAGGTCACCGTCGAGGCGTTCGAGGCCGGAGCGCCGATCGACGTCACCGGCCGGACCAAGGGCAAGGGCTTCGCCGGTGTGATGAAGCGCCACGGCTTCCATGGTCTGCGCGCCAGCCACGGTGTCGAGCGCAAGCACCGCTCTCCCGGTTCGATCGGCGCCTGCGCCACGCCGGGTCGTGTGTTCAAGGGGGTACGGATGGCCGGCCGCATGGGCGGCGTGCGCTACACCGTACAGAACCTGACGATCCAGGCGGTCGACCCGGAGAACAACCTCATCCTGGTCAAGGGCGCGGTACCCGGCCCGAAGGGCGCGCTGGTGCTGGTTCGTAGCGCCGCCAAGAAGGGTGGTGCGAAGTGACCTCGGTCGACGTCCTCAGCAGTGAGGGCACCAAGACCGCCTCCGTCGAGCTGCCCGCGGACATCTTCGACGTGCAGGCCAACATCCCGCTGATGCACCAGGTCGTCGTCGCGCAGTTGGCCGCAGCCCGGCAGGGCACGCACAAGGTCAAGACCCGCGGTGAGGTCTCCGGTGGCGGCAGGAAGCCGTACAAGCAGAAGGGCACCGGCCGGGCCCGGCAGGGTTCGACCCGGGCGCCGCAGTTCACCGGCGGTGGCGTGGTGCACGGTCCGGTCCCGCGGGACTACAGCCAGCGCACCCCCAAGAAGATGAAGGTCGCCGCCCTGCGTGGCGCCCTGTCCGACCGGGCCCGCGACGGCCGCCTGCACCTGGTGGAGTCCTTCGTGGACGGTGACAAGCCGTCGACGAAGACCGCGCTCGCGACGCTGGGCAAGGTCGTGGCGGACACCAGGCGGGTACTGGTGGTGCTGGGCGCCGAGGACGAGCTGAACTGGCTCTCGCTGCGCAACGCGCAGGAAGTGCACCTGATCGAGTCCGGCCAGCTCAACACGTACGACGTGCTCGTCGCCGACGACGTGGTCTTCACGACCGCGGCGCTGGACGAGTTCCTCGGCGTGCCGTGGGTGGCCGGCGGCGGATCCGCCGGTGCCGATGAGGACGATGCCACCGAGGAGGGCGGACAGTGAGCACGATCGCCGACCCGCGCGACATCATCGTCGCGCCGGTGGTCTCGGAGAAGAGCTACAGCGAGCTCAACAAGAACTGGTACACGTTCCTGGTGCACCCGGACGCGAACAAGACCGAGATCAAGATTGCAATCCAGCAGATCTTCAACGTGCGCGTCGAGACCGTGAACACGCTGAACCGTCAGGGGAAGCGCAAGCGCACGCGTACCGGCGTCGGCAAGCGCAAGGACACCAAGCGCGCGATCGTGAAGCTCGTCGACGGTGACCGCATTGAGGCCTTCGGCGGCCCGGTGAGCTAGGGGTATTTCAAAAATGGCTATCCGCAAGTACAAGCCGACCACGCCCGGTCGCCGTGGCTCGAGCGTCGCCGACTTCGCCGAGGTGACCCGGTCACAGCCGGAGAAGTCGCTGGTCGTTCCGCTGCACAGCAAGGGTGGGCGCAACGCTCACGGCCGGATCACCACCCGGCACCAGGGCGGCGGGCACAAGCGTCAGTACCGGCTGATCGACTTCAAGCGGGTCGACAAGGACGGGGTACCGGCGAAGGTCGCGCACATCGAGTACGACCCGAACCGCACCGCCCGGATCGCGCTGCTGCACTACGCCGACGGCGAGAAGCGGTACATCATCGCGCCGAAGGACCTCAAGCAGGGCGACCGGGTGGAGTCGGGCTCCCGTGCCGACATCAAGCCGGGCAACAACCTGCCGCTGCGCAACATCCCGGTCGGCACGACGGTGCACGCCGTCGAGCTGCGCCCGGGCGGCGGGGCCAAGCTGGCCCGCTCGGCCGGCGTCGGCATCCAGCTGCTCGGCCGCGAGGCGGACTACGCCACGCTGCGCATGCCCTCTGGAGAAATCCGCCGGGTGTCGGTGTTCTGCCGCGCCACGGTGGGCGAGATCGGCAACGCCGATCAGTCAAACATCAACTGGGGTAAGGCCGGCCGGATGCGGTGGAAGGGCAAGCGCCCGACCGTCCGTGGTGTCGCGATGAACCCGATCGACCACCCGCACGGTGGTGGTGAGGGCAAGACCTCCGGTGGTCGCCACCCGGTCAACCCGAACGGTAAGCCCGAGGGTCGTACCCGCCGTAAGGGCAAGCCGAGCGACCGGCTGATCGTCCGCCGCCGCTACGCCAACCGCAAGCGCGGCTGAGGAAGGTTCTGAGTAGATATGCCTCGCAGCCTGAAGAAGGGCCCGTTCGTCGACGACCACCTGATCAAGAAGGTGGAAGCGCAGAACGATAGGAACTCCAAGAACGTCATCAAGACCTGGTCGCGGCGTTCGACGATCACCCCGGAAATGCTCGGGCACACGATCGCCGTTCACGATGGGCGCAAGCACGTGCCCGTGTACGTGACCGAGTCGATGGTCGGCCACAAGCTCGGTGAGTTCGCTCTGACCCGCACGTTCAAGGGTCACGAGAAGGACGACCGCAAGAGCCGGCGCCGGTAAGCGGACCAGCGGATAGTTAGGTAAGGACACCCGATGCCAACGAACACGCAACGCCGACCCGCGAGCTCTGGCGATGTCGCGCTGCCGGGCGCTCGTGCGGTTGCCAGGCACGTGCGCATCTCCGCGACGAAGGCGCGCCGCGTGGTCGACCTCGTCCGCGGTATGCCCGCGAAGGATGCGCTGACCGTGCTGCAGTTCGCGCCGCAGTCCGCCAGCGAGCCGGTATACAAGGTGCTGGCCTCAGCGATCGCGAACGCGGAGAACAACGAGCGGCTAGACCCGGACTCGCTGCTGGTCAGCGAGGCATTCGTCGACGAGGGCCCGACGCTCAAGCGGTTCCGGCCGCGGGCCCAGGGCCGGGCGTACCGGATCCGGAAGCGCACCTGCCACATCACCATCGCGGTGGAGTCGGTTCAGGCGGCGCCGATCCGGCCGGTGAAGAAGGTAGCGCCCGCCGCGGCGGCACCGGCGACGCCGGAGGCCACCGAGCAACCGGCCGCCACCGAAACCGCGACCGAGGCGCCCGCGAAGAAGGCAGCCAAGAAGGCGCCGGCGAAGAAGGCCGCCGCCAAGAAGACCCCACCGGCTGCTGCCGAGGAGGAGACCGAGTAATGGGTCAGAAGGTTCACCCGCACGGGTTCCGGCTCGGCATCTCGACGGACTGGAAGAGCCGCTGGTACGCCGACAAGCTCTACAAGGACTACATCGCCGAGGACGTGAAGATCCGGCGGATGATGTCCCGGGGTCTGGAGCGGGCCGGCATCTCCAAGGTTGATATCGAGCGCACCCGGGACCGGGTCCGCATCGACATCCACACGGCCCGTCCGGGCATCGTGATCGGCCGTAAGGGCGCCGAGGCGGACCGGATCCGGGGCGAGCTGGAGAAGCTGACCGGCAAGCAGGTCCAGCTGAACATCCTCGAGGTGAAGAGCCCCGAGTCGGATGCCCAGCTGGTCGCGCAGGGCATCGCGGAGCAGCTGTCCAGCCGGGTCAGCTTCCGGCGGGCCATGCGCAAGGCGATGCAGTCGGCGATGAAGAACCAGATCGTCAAGGGCATCCGGGTGCAGTGCGCCGGGCGTCTCGGCGGCGCGGAGATGTCGCGCAGCGAATTCTACCGCGAGGGCCGGGTGCCCCTGCACACGCTGCGGGCCAACATCGAGTACGGGTTCTTCGAGGCCCGTACCACCTTCGGCCGCATCGGCGTGAAGGTCTGGATCTACAAGGGCGATGCCGTACCCGGTCGGGAGGCTCCGGCCGACACCGGCCCGGCGCGCCCGCGCCGCGACCGTGGCGACCGTCCCGAGCGTCCGCGCAGGCTGCGCTCCGGATCGTCGGGCACCACGCAGGGCGGTACCGAGGCAGGTCGCGCGGCGGCCGAGCCGACCACTACGGGCGGCCCGGTCGCGGTGAGTACCGAAGCTGGCGAGGCTCCTGCCGCGCCGGTAGAGCAGCAGGAGGGCTGAAAGATGCTGATGCCGCGTAAGCCCCCGAAGGGCTTCCGCAAGCCGCACCACCCGGACCGGCACGGTGCGGCGAAGGGCGGCACCCGGGTGGCGTTCGGCGAGTTCGGCATCCAGGCGCTCGAATCGGCGTACGTCACGAACCGCCAGATCGAGGCTGCCCGTATCGCGATGAACCGACACATCCGCCGTGGTGGCAAGGTCTGGATCACGGTGTTCCCGGACCAGGCGATCACCAAGAAGCCGGCCGAAACCCGGATGGGTTCCGGTAAGGGCTCACCGGAGTGGTGGGTCGCGAACGTGAAGCCGGGACGGATCCTCTTCGAGATGTCCTTCCCGAACGAGTCGATCGCGCGCGAGGCACTACGTCGCGCGATCCACAAGCTTCCGATGAAGTGCCGCATCGTCACACGCGAAGGGGCTGAAGGCTGATGGCAGCGGGCACTACCGCCGTCGAGCTGCGTGAGCTGTCCGACGACGACCTCGTCACGCGGCTGCGAGAGGCCAAGGCTGAACTGTTCAACCTGCGCGTGCAGGGTGCGACCGGGCAGCTGGACAACAACCGGCGGCTGCAGGTCATCCGCCGGGAGATCGCCAGGATCTACACGATCATGCGGGAGCGCGAGCTGGGTCTTTCGGCCGCACCGACTGAGGTAGTTGAGGCATGAGTAGCGAGACTGAAGATCGCAGCCAGGCTGGTCACGAGACCGCCCCGCGGAATCGCCGTAAGGTTCGTGAGGGTTACGTGGTCAGCGACAAGATGGACAAGACCGTTGTCGTCGAGGTCGAGGACCGGGTCAAGCACCCGCTGTACGGCAAGGTACTGCGCCGTACCAGCAAGTTGAAGGCGCACGACGAGCAGAACGCGTGCGGTACCGGCGACAGGGTGCTGCTCATGGAGACCCGCCCGCTGTCCGCGACCAAGCGGTGGCGGATCGTGGAGATCCTCGAGAAGGCCAAGTGAGCGAGCGTAGCGAGCTCGTCATGGGGCTCGGCGCGTTCCGCGCTCACCAGTAGGCAGAACGTTCCGCCAAGCTCCGCCGTCGCCGGCGGCGGAGAACTGGCAGACATAGGAGAATGACGTGATCCAGCAGGAGACGCGGCTACGCGTCGCCGACAACACCGGAGCCCGGGAGATCCTGTGCATCCGGGTGCTCGGCGGCTCCGGTCGGCGCTACGCCAGCATCGGCGATGTCATCGTGGCCACCGTCAAGGACGCCATCCCTGGTGCCGGTGTGAAGAAGGGCGACGTCGTCAAGGCGGTCGTCGTGCGCACGGCCAAGGAGAAGCGCCGTCCGGACGGCTCGTACATCCGCTTCGACGAGAACGCCGCCGTGATCATCAGGGACGGTGGCGACCCGCGGGGTACCCGCATCTTCGGCCCGGTCGGCCGTGAGCTGCGGGATAAGCGGTTCATGAAGATCATCTCGCTCGCACCGGAGGTGTTGTAGGCCGTGAAGGTCAAGAAGGGCGACACGGTCATGGTCATCGCCGGTCGGGACAAGGGCCAGAAGGGGAAGGTCATCGCGGCCTACCCCCGGCTGGACAAGGTCCTCGTCGAGGGCGTGAACCGGGTCAAGAAGCACACCCGCATCCGCACCACCCAGCGTGGCGCGAAGACCGGAGGCATCGTCACCCAGGAGGCACCGATCCACGTCTCCAACGTGATGGTCGTCGACTCGGATGGCACGCCGACCCGTATCGGCTACCGCATCGACGACAACGGCTCGAAGGTTCGCGTCGCGCGTCGTTCCGGTAAGGACCTGTGATGACTGACGTCAAGACTCGAAGCGGCGCGGACACCCCCGCCGCGCCCCGGCCGCGCCTGAAGGAGCGGTACCGCGCCGAGGTCGCGGGCCAACTGCGTGAGCAGTACGGCTACGCGAACCCGATGCAGGTACCGGGCCTGGTGAAGATCGTCGTCAACATGGGTGTGGGCGAAGCCGCCCGCGACGCCAAGCTGATCGACGGCGCCGTCCGCGACCTGGCAGCGATCACCGGCCAGAAGCCGCAGGTACGGCGGGCGACCAAGTCGATCGCGCAGTTCAAGCTGCGCGAGGGCATGCCGATCGGCGCGAAGGTGACCCTGCGCGGCGACCGGATGTGGGAGTTCCTGGACCGGTTGCTGTCCATCGCGCTGCCGCGTATCCGCGACTTCCGCGGCCTGGACGGCCGGAAGCTGGACGGCCACGGCAACTACACGTTCGGCCTGACCGAGCAGTCGGTGTTCCACGAGATCGACCAGGACCGCATCGACCGCACCAGGGGCATGGACATCACCGTGGTTACGACCGCGCGCACGGACGCGGAGGGTCGGGCACTGCTCAAGCTGCTCGGCTTCCCGTTCCGTGAGGACCCGAGCAAGGAGAGCTGACCATGGCCAAGAAGGCGCTGATCATCAAGGCGGCCGCGAAGCCGAAGTTCTCGGTGCGCGCGTACACCCGCTGCCAGCGGTGTGGACGGCCGAAGGCGGTCTACCGCAAGTTCGGTCTGTGCCGCGTATGCATCCGGGAGATGGGCCACCGTGGCGAACTCCCCGGCGTATCGAAAGCTTCCTGGTAGATGACTCTTCGCCGAAGGCCCGGACAGGGAACCGCGGCGAGAAAGGTACGACCTGACCATGACCATGACTGATCCGATCGCGGACATGCTGACCCGGGTGCGCAACGCCAATCAGGCGTATCACGACCGGGTGACCATGCCGTACTCGAAGATCAAGGCGAACATCGCCGAGGTACTCAAGGCCGAGGGCTACATCTCCACCTGGGTGGTGGAGGAGCCGGCGGAGGGCGTGATCGGCAAGATCCTCGCCGTCGAGCTCAAGTACGGCCCGAACCGGGAGCGCAGCCTCGCCGGCATCCGGCGGGTGTCCAAGCCCGGTCTTCGGGTGTACGCGAAGGCGCCGGAACTGCCGCGCGTGCTCGGCGGCCTGGGCGTCGCGATCATCTCGACGTCCCAGGGACTGCTGACCGACCGGCAGGCCCGCAAGCGGAAGGTGGGCGGGGAAGTCCTCGCCTGGGTCTGGTAGCGGGAGGCTGCACAACATGTCGCGCATTGGACGTAAGCCGATCACGGTACCCACCGGGGTCGACGTGACCATCAACGGCCAGACCGTGGTGGTGAAGGGCCCGAAGGGTCAGTTGTCGCACACGCTGGCGGAGCCGATCACGGCCGAGCGCGCCGACGACGGCGTACTCAACGTGGTCCGGCCCAACGACGAGCGTCGCTCCAAGGAGCTGCACGGTCTGTCGCGCACCCTGGTCAACAACATGATCGTGGGCGTCACCACCGGGTACCGCAAGACTCTGGAGATCGCCGGTACCGGCTACCGCGTGCAGGCCAAGGGGCAGGACCTGGAGTTCGCTCTGGGCTTCTCGCACCCGGTCACCGTGACCGCGCCGGACGGCATCCGCTTCTCGGTGGAGCGCCCGACGCTGTTCAGCGTCGAGGGCATCGACAAGCAGCAGGTCGGTGAGGTCGCCGCGAACATCCGGAAGATCCGGCCGCCGGAGCCGTACAAGGGCAAGGGCGTGAAGTACCAGGGCGAGGTCATCCGCCGTAAGGCTGGAAAGGCCGGTAAGAAGTGAGCTCGGCGAGGACGCTGGCGATCGGTACGGTTGCGGGCGAAGAGAGGTTGGCGGGGCTGTGACGGCTACGTTGTTAAAGAGGCGCAGCGGTGGCGGAGTGGCCTCCGCGCGCCGGGTCGGCAAGGCGCGCCGGCACTTCCGGGTCCGCAAGAACATCCGCGGTACCGCCGAGCGTCCGCGCCTGGTGGTGACCCGGTCGCTCCGGCACATCGTGGCCCAGATCGTGGACGACGCCCAGGGCCGCACCCTGGCGTCGGCCTCCACCCTGGACTCGTCGATCCGTGGCGTCGAGGGTGCGAAGAGCGACCTGGCTCGCAAGGTCGGTGCGCTGCTGGCCGATCGGGCCAAGGCCGCCGGGGTGAGCAAGGTCGTCTTCGACCGGGGTGGCAACCAGTACGTAGGCAGGATCGCCGCCCTGGCCGACGCCGCCCGGGAAAACGGACTCGAGTTCTAGGAAGGAGAACGCTTCATGCCAGGTCAACAGCGCAGAGGCGGCGGGTCCGGCAGCTCCGAGGGTGGCAACCGTCGGGACAACCGCCGCGAAGGCGGCCGGGGTAACGCGCCGGTCGAGAAGACCCCGCACCTTGAGCGCGTCGTCACCATCAACCGGGTCGCCAAGGTCGTCAAGGGCGGTCGCCGGTTCAGCTTCACCGCGCTCGTCGTGGTGGGCGACGGCGACGGCACGGTCGGCGTCGGGTACGGGAAGGCCAAGGAGGTGCCCGCGGCCATCGCCAAGGGTGTCGAGGAGGCCAAGAAGCACTTCTTCAAGGTGCCCCGGATCACTTCGTCGATCCCGCACCCCGTACAGGGTGAGGACGCCGCGGGCGTGGTGCTGCTGAAGCCGGCCAGTGCCGGTACCGGCGTCATCGCGGGCGGTCCGGTCCGTGCCGTACTGGAGTGCGCGGGCATTCACGACGTGCTGTCCAAGAGCCTCGGTTCGTCGAATCCGATCAACATCGTGCACGCCACCGTGAACGCTCTGCGGAAGCTGGAGTCACCCGAGGCGGTCGCCGCCCGGCGGGGTCTTCCGGTCGAGGATGTCGCTCCGGCGGCCATGCTCGCCGCGCGTGCCGGAGCGGGGGCGTGATGGCTCGCTTGAAGGTGACCCAGGTCCGGTCCGAGATCGGGTCGAAGCGTAACCAGCGCGAGACGCTGCGCACGCTCGGGCTGAAGCGGATCAACGACGTGGTGGTCAAGGAGGACCGTCCCGAGATCCGGGGCATGATCTTCACCGTGAACCACCTCGTGAAGATCGAGGAGGTCGAGTAATGGCGATCAAGGTCCATCACCTGCGTCCGGCTCCGGGCGCGAAGACCGCGAAGACCCGGGTGGGTCGTGGTGAGGGCTCGAAGGGCAAGACCGCCGGTCGCGGTACCAAGGGCACCAAGGCCCGGTACCAGGTTCCGGCGTCCTTCGAGGGCGGGCAGATGCCCATCCACATGCGGCTGCCGAAGCTCAAGGGTTTCAAGAACAAGTTCAAGGTGACGTTCCAGGTGGTCAACCTGGACCGGCTCGCGGAGCTGTTCCCCAAGGGCGGCCAGGTCGGCATCGTCGAACTGGTCGAGGCCGGCGCGGTACGCAAGGGTCAGCCAGTGAAGGTCCTCGGTACCGGGGAGCTGGGCGGAGTGACGCTCCAGGTGTCGGCGAACGCGTTCAGCGCGTCGGCCAAGGAGAAGATCGAGGCCGCTGGCGGTTCCACCACCGAGATCTGACGGGCGAGGTTCGGGGTCGTGGCGTCCGGACGGTTGCGAATGCGGCTGGCGGGCGCCATGATCTTCAATTGGTGGCTGACGATGTGTCATCCACCCCTCACCGAAGTCGGGGCGGGCTGTTAGAGTCCGTTCCCAGCTAGGCTTTTGTTCTACGCCCTGGCCATAGACCCCGCAGCACCGCGGGCCGCTCCGCGCAGGAGGAAGAAGTTGCTCTCCGCCTTTCTCAGTGCGTTCCGAACGCCTGACCTGCGTAAAAAGCTGCTCTTTACGCTGGGCATGATCGCCATTTACCGGCTCGGCGCGACTCTGCCGAGCCCCGGCGTGTCGTACGGCAACGTCCAGCAGTGCATCAAACTGGTGCAGAACGGCAGCAACGGGGTGTTCAGCCTGCTGAACCTCTTCTCCGGCGGCGCGCTGCTGCAGCTGTCGGTGTTCGCGCTGGGCATCATGCCCTACATCACGGCGAGCATCATCCTGCAGCTGCTGACCGTCGTGATTCCGCGCCTGGAGCAGCTCCGCAAGGAGGGCCAGGCCGGCCAGGCCAAGATCACTCAGTACACCCGCTACCTCACCCTGGCCCTCGCGATCCTCCAGGCCTCCGCGTTCGTCGCGCTGGCCCGGTCGGGGCAGCTGTTCAACAACCAGTGCGACCAGTTCCCGGCGATCCCGAACACGAAGATCCCGATGTGGCTCACGGTCAGCGTCATCGTCGTGACGATGACCGCCGGCACCGGTGTGATCATGTGGCTGGGTGAGATGGTCACCGACAAGGGGATCGGCAACGGCATGTCCGTGCTGATCTTCACGTCGATCGCGGCCCGGCTCCCCAACGAGGGTTGGTCGATCCAGCAGAGCCGCGGCTGGGGCGTCTTCGCTCTGATCATGGCGATCGGAGTGATCGTGATCACGGCCGTGGTCTTCATGGAACAGGCGCAACGCCGGGTCCCTGTGCAGTACGCGAAACGGATGGTCGGGCGACGAATGTACGGTGGCACGTCCACCTACATACCGTTGAAGGTCAACCAGGCCGGTGTCATCCCGGTGATCTTCGCGTCCTCCCTGCTGTACCTGCCTCAGCTGGCCCTGCAGTTGATGGACTCGACCCACCCGAACGCGCTCTACACGTTCATCAACAACCACCTGATCAAGCAGAACGACTGGGTCAACATCACGATCTACTTCCTGCTGATCCTCTTCTTCACGTACTTCTACGTCTCGATCACGTTCAACCCGACCGAGGTCGCGGACAACATGAAGAAGTACGGCGGCTTCGTCCCGGGCATCCGGCCCGGCAAGCCGACGTCGGAGTACCTCGACTTCATCCTGAGCCGGATCACCGCCCCGGGCGCGCTCTACCTGGCGATCATCGCGGTGCTGCCGAACCTGTTCATCGGACTGGTCGGCAACAACAAACAGAACTTCCCGTTCGGTGGTACGGCCGTGTTGATCATCGTCGGCGTCGGCCTGGAAACGGTGAAGCAGATCGAGAGCCAGCTCATGCAGCGCAACTACGAAGGGTTCCTGAGGTAGTGAGCGGGCTGACCCGGGGGCTGCGCCGCGCCGCGAGTGTCCTCGTGGCGCGGTGCGAGGTCGTGCCGGGCCCGGCGAACGCGAGCTGGGCCGGTCGGGAAGGTGGGGCCGCGTGAGGTTGGTACTCGTAGGTCCTCCTGGCGCGGGCAAGGGAACCCAAGCGGAGTTCATCGCGTCCCACATCTCCGTACCCAAGATCTCGACCGGGGACATCTTCCGCGCCAATGTCGGCGAGGGCACCCCGTTGGGCGTCGAGGCTAAGCGGTACATGGACGAGGGTCAGCTCGTGCCGGACGAGGTCACCATCAACATGGTGCGCGAGCGGCTGGCCGACCCGGACGCCAGCGACGGATTCCTGCTGGATGGCTTCCCGCGTACGCTGCCGCAGGCCGCCGCCCTGGACAAGTTGCTGGCCGACCTCGGTACCCAGCTCGACCTCGTGCTGGAACTCGTGGTCGACGACGACGAGGTGATCCGGCGGCTGTCCGGTCGGCGGCAGTGCCGGGGTTGCAGCAAGATCTGGCACGTCGAGTTCGACGCTCCGACCAAGGAAGCGGCCTGTGACCGGTGCGGCGGCGAGCTGTACCAGCGGGACGACGACAAGCCGCACGTGATCGCCGAGCGTTTGAAGGTCTACGGGCGGGACACCGCTCCTTTGGTGGACTACTACGGCGCGCAGAACAAGCTGGTCGGCATCGACGCGACCGGGCCGGTCGAGGACGTCACGGTACGGGCGATAGACGCACTCCGCTCGTACGGCGGATGAGCGCATCCATGCGTGCCGCAACGCTGGACATCCAGTACAAAACGCCCGAGCAGCTGCTCAAGATGAGGGCCGCGGGCCTCGTGGTGGCCAGGACCCTGGACCGGTTGCGGGACGCCGTGGCGCCCGGAGTCAGTACCGGGGACCTGGACGCCCTGGCGGAGGAGAGCATCCGGGAGGCCGGGGCGGTTCCCTCGTTCAAGGGCTACTACGGCTACCCGGCGACGATCTGCGCGTCCGTCAATCAGCAGATCGTGCACGCCATCCCCTCGTCCCAGCAGGCGTTGGCCGAAGGCGACCTGATCTCGCTGGACTGTGGCGCGATACTGGACGGCTGGCACGGCGACGCCGCGATCACGGTCGGGGTCGGCGAGATCAAGCCGAACCTGCGCCGGGCGATCCAGGTGGCGGAGGACTCCATGTGGGCCGGCATCGCCGCCGCCGCACGCGGCGTCCGGTCGGGGCGGGGACGGCTCACCGACATCTCCGCGGCCATCGAGACACACCTGCGGGGAGCCGGCCGGTACGGCATCGTGCGCGGGTACGGCGGCCACGGCATCGGCACCGAGATGCACCAGGATCCGCACGTGCTCAACTACGGCCGGGCGGGCAAGGGCCCCCGGCTGGTGGCGGGACTGGCGCTGGCGATCGAGCCGATGATCACGCTGGGCTCGGCGGACACGGTCGAGCTGTCGGACGGCTGGACGGTGATCACCCGCGACGGTTCCACCGCGGTGCACGTCGAGCACTCGATCGGGCTCTACGAGGACGGGGTCTGGGTGCTCACCGCGCAGGACGGCGGCCGTGAGCGGCTCGGTGAGCTGCTGACCTCCCACGCCGCTACCGACTGACCAGGCGTCCCGCCCGGCGAGCGGTCGTGGCCCTCCGCCTCGGCGAGAGCGCATTGGCGCTCCCTTGCCATGGCATGCGAAGCTTTTAGCGTGGCGGAAGGGCGTGACGAGCTGCGGGCAGCCGACTCGGACCGGCAGTTCGTGGCCGATCGTCTTCGTACGGCGCTCAACGAGGGTCGCCTTGATCTGTCCGAGTATGACGAGCGGCTGCAGCGCGCCTATGGCGCGAAGACCTATGGCGAGCTGGACCGGGTTCTCGACGACCTGCCGCCCACGGTCAGCCCGGAGCATTCGAGGGTCGCGCCGGCGACGTCGGGAGCCCCGGGAGTTCAGGGCGGATACGAGGCGCCGGCCGCGCCGCCAGCCGGGAACCAGGAGCACCGGGGCACGTCCCACCTCATGATCGCCCTGTGGGGCAGTTGGCTGACGACGACCCTCATCTGCATGGTGATCTATGCGGCCAGCGACTTCGGCGGGTACCCGTGGCCGATCTGGGTCGCCGGACCGTGGGGCGCGATCCTGCTGGCGCGGACGATCATGGCGTACGCCAGTGGTAACCCGCACCACTACCTGTCCTCGGAGCATCAGCGCCACCAGGAGCGCAGGGATCGGGAACGTCTCCGGCACGAGTCGCGTTGGGACCGACGTCGGGATCGCTGGCGGTAATCGCTGCGCGGCTCGGTGTCAACTGACGCGCCGGAAGTGCGGAGCGGGTTTGCCGCCGGCGTGTCGGTACGCGTACACTGATTTTTCGGCGCACAGCGTCCACACTGCCATGCCTGCCCCGCGCTTCGGCGGCATGGCGGTTCCGCGGCTGGCGTAAATGTCCTCTGGCATTTGCGATGGATTCTGTGAGCCTGTCATCAAACCGGACGTCAGGTAGCGGAGGACATGCCGAAGAAGGATGGGGCCATCGAGATCGAGGGCCGAGTGATCGAGCCGCTTCCGAACGCCATGTTCAGAGTTGAGCTCGCAAACGGCCACAAGGTCTTGGCACATATCAGCGGCAAGATGCGGCAGCACTACATCCGTATTCTGCCGGAAGACCGGGTCGTGGTGGAGCTTTCACCGTACGACCTCACCCGTGGCCGCATCGTCTACCGATACAAGTGACGTCCGGTTGACCAATGAGGGGTAACCAGTGAAGGTCAAGCCGAGCGTTAAGCGGATCTGCAACAACTGCCGGGTGATCCGCCGGCACGGCAGGGTCATGGTCATCTGCAAGACCGACCCCCGCCACAAGCAGCGCCAGGGCTGAACGGCCCGGGCGCTGCCCGCACGACAAGACAGGTTCGTCCCAGCCGCGGTTCGTCCACCCGATGGACAGTGGCTGACCCCCGGTTGGAGGCCGGGGCCCTACCCGGGCAGGTAGGGGTGGGACGGGCACAGACCTCCGAGAACACGAGGAGCACGCCCATCCATGGCACGTTTAGTCGGTGTTGATCTTCCCCGCGAGAAGCGGATGGAGATCGCACTCACCTACATTTTCGGGGTCGGACGCACCCGCGCCTCCGAGGCGCTCACCGCGACCAGCATCGACCCCGGCAAGCGGGTCAAGGACCTGACCGACGAAGAGTTGGTCCAGCTCCGCGACTACATCGAAGCCAATTTCCGGATCGAAGGTGACCTGCGCCGCGAGATCGCCGCGGATATCAGGCGCAAGGTCGAGATCGGGTGCTACCAGGGCATCCGTCACCGCCGGGGTCTCCCGGTACGCGGCCAGCGGACCCGCACCAACGCGCGTACGCGCAAGGGGCCGAAGAAGGTCGTGGCCAACAAGAAGAAGCCCGGCAAGAAGTAACAATCAGGAGCGCTCGGTTCGCCGGCGACTCCGGGACGCATCTCGCCGCCATCGGTGCCCTGCAACGAGGCACCGTGGTGAGGCGGCCGGGATGGACCGGAACGGCGTCGCTGCCCAGCGGATCGATTCAGGAGGACTAAGAAGCTTATGCCGCCGAAGGCACGCACGGGCGCCGCCGCCAAGAAGGTCCGGCGCAAGGAACGCAAGAACGTGGCGCACGGACAGGCGCACATCAAGAGCACCTTCAACAACACGATCGTGTCGATCACCGACCCGACCGGAGCCGTGATCTCCTGGGCGTCCGCCGGCCAGGTCGGCTTCAAGGGTTCCCGCAAGTCGACTCCGTTCGCCGCTCAGCTGGCCGCCGAGGCCGCCGCGCGTCGGGCGATGGAGCACGGCATGCGCAAGGTCGACGTGTTCGTGAAGGGCCCAGGCTCCGGCCGGGAGACCGCCATCCGTTCACTGCAGGCCGTCGGGCTTGAGGTCGGCACGATCGCCGATGTCACGCCGCAGCCGCACAACGGGTGCCGTCCGCCGAAGCGCCGCCGGGTCTGAGAGGTAATAGATAGAGATGGCTCGTTACACAGGTGCCGACTGCCGCCGCTGCCGTCGGGAGAAGATGAAGCTGTTCCTCAAGGGCAGCAAGTGCGACGGGCCGAAGTGCCCGTTCGAGTCGCGTCCCTTCCCGCCCGGCCAGCACGGCCGTGGTCGTCCGAAGGAGACGGAGTACCTGCTCCAGCTGCGTGAGAAGCAGAAGGCCCGCCGCGTGTACGGCGTGCTGGAGCGCCAGTTCCAGGCGGTCTACGACGAGGCCGTCCGCAAGCCGGGCAAGACCGGTGAGGTCATGCTCCAGATCCTGGAGTCCCGGCTGGACAACGTCGTGTACCGCGCCGGCTACGCCAAGTCTCGCGACATGGCTCGCCAGCTGGTCAAGCACGGCCACTTCGTGGTCAACGGCAAGAAGGTCGACATCCCGTCGTACCGGGTTCGCGAGCACGACATCGTCGAGGTCCGGGAGAAGTCCCGCCAGCTGACGCCGTTCATCATCGCGACCGCCGAGGCCGGTTCCCGGACCGTGCCGGCGTGGCTGGAGTCGATCCCCACTCAGCTGAAGATTCTCGTGCACACCCTCCCGGCCCGGCAGGTCATCGACACCCAGGTCCAGGAGCAGCTCATCGTCGAGTACTACTCGAAGTAAGAGCTTCACGGCGACCGCCCGGCCCGGGCGGTCGCCATAACAAGCGTTGGCGTCAAATAGCGGGCGCCCGACGTATCGGAGGAAAAGCAAGTGCTCATCACCCAGCGGCCGTCCCTCAATGAGGAGCCGATCAGCGAGACCCGGTCCCGGTTCACCATCGAACCGTTGGAGCCGGGCTTCGGGTACACCCTGGGCAACTCCCTGCGGCGCACCCTGCTGTCGTCCATCCCGGGCGCGGCGGTCACCAGCATCAAGGTCGACGGCGTCCTGCACGAGTTCACCACGATCCCCGGCGTCAAGGAGGACGTGGTCGAGCTGGTCATGAACGTCAAGGAGCTGTGCGTCAGCTCCGAGCATGACGAGCCGGTCTCGATGTACCTGCGCAAGCAGGGCCCCGGCGACGTCACCGCCGGAGACATCCAGCCCCCGGCCGGGGTGTCGGTGCAGAACGCCGACCTCAAACTGGCCACGCTGAACGGCAAGGGTCGGTTGGACATGGAACTGACCGTCGAGCGCGGTCGCGGCTATGTCACCGCCTCGCAGAACAAGCAGGCCGGCGCCGAGATCGGCCGAATCCCGGTCGACTCGATCTATTCGCCGGTGATGAAGGTCACGTACCGCGTCGAGGCCACCCGCGTCGAGCAGCGTACCGACTTCGACAAGCTCATCATCGACGTCGAGACCAAGGCCTCGATCACCCCGCGTACGGCGCTGGCCTCGGCCGGTTCGACCCTGGTCGAGCTGTTCGGCCTGGCCCGCGAGCTGGACGAGACGGCCGACCACATCGACATCGGCCCTTCGCCGCAGGACGCGCAGATGGCCGCCGACCTGGCGCTGCCGATCGAGGAGCTGGACCTGACCGTCCGCTCGTACAACTGCCTCAAGCGCGAGGGCATCAACACCGTCGGCGAGCTGATCGGCCGTACCGAGGCGGATCTGCTCGACATCAGGAACTTCGGGCAGAAGTCCATCGACGAGGTGAAGATGAAGCTGGCCGGGATGGGTCTGGGGCTGAAGGACTCCGCGCCGACCTTCGACCCGACCCACGTCGTCGACACCTTCTCCGACGTGGACTACGACACCGACGACTACCGCGAGACCGAGCAGCTCTGAGCCGCTGCCCCTGTAGAAGGAGCACCAATGCCCACGCCCACCAAGGGCCCCCGCCTCGGCGGCAGCCCCGCGCACGAGCGGTTGATGCTGGCGAACCTCGCCACGTCGCTGTTCAGGCACGGAAAGATCACCACCACCGAGACGAAGGCCAAGCGGCTGCGCCCGCTGGCCGAGCAGCTCATCACCAAGGCCAAGCGCGGTGACCTGCACGCGCGGCGGCATGTGCTCACCGTGGTCCGGGACAAGGACGTGGTGTACACGCTGTTCGACCAGATCGCACCCAGGTACGCCAACCGCGAGGGTGGCTACACGCGGATCGTGAAGACCGGTCCGCGCAAGGGTGACGCCGCGCCGATGGCGGTCATCGAGCTGGTCGAGGAGCTGTCCGTCGGCCCGACCAAGGCCGCGCCCGGACGGGCGGCTGCCCGCAAGGCGGTCAGGGCCGACGCGGTCGCCGCGCTGGCCGGTGAGCCGGAGGACACCGGTACCGTCGCGGCGGTACCGGCCGAGGACGAGCCGGTGGCCTCGGCCGACGCCGTCAAGTCCGAGGACAGCGAGTCCTGAGCGAAGGCTGGATCGAGCCCGGCGTTCCCGATGGGGGCGCCGGGCTCGTCGCTGTCCGGCCGTCGGTCGATGCGGCCGGCGCGGCGAGCGACCGGGTCAGGGTGCGGCTGGACGTGGCGTACGACGGTACCGACTTCTCCGGGTGGGCCGCGCAGCCCGGACGCCGTACGGTGGCCGGCGTCCTGGCCGGCGAGCTGGCCCGGGTCTTCGGCGCGATCGAGGGGCTGACCGTGGCCGGGCGCACCGACGCCGGCGTACACGCCACCGGGCAGGTGTGCCACGTCGACGTACCCGCGGGGACCTGGGTGGAGCGCGGCGGCACGCTGGTGCGCCGGCTGGCCGGCCTGCTGCCCCCCGACGTGCGGGTACTGTCCGCGGCCGCCGTACCGGCCAGCTTCGACGCGCGGTTCTCGGCGCTGTCGCGACGGTACGAGTACCGGGTCACCGACGCGCCCTGGGGAGCCGACCCGCTCCGGGCCCGGTACCTGCTGGCCTGGCCGCGGCCGCTGAACCTGGCGGCGCTGGACGACGCGTCGGCCGGGCTGGTCGGGGAGCACGACTTCGCGGCCTACTGCCGGCGCAAGGAGAACGCGACGACCATCCGGGCGATCAGCGAGCTGACCTGGCGTCGGGAGCCGGACGGCGACCTCGTCGCGACGGTTCAGGCGGACGCGTTCTGCCAGGCGATGGTACGCAGCCTGATCGGTGCCCTGCTCGCGGTCGGGGACGGCCGCCGCCCGGTGCCGTGGCCGGCCGGGCTGCTGGGCCGTGACGTACGGGCGAACGAGGTGACGGTCGCGCCGCCGCACGGACTGACCCTGGTGGCCGTCGAGTATCCGGCGAGCGGGCCCGGGTACGCCGCCCGGGCGGAGATCACCCGCAACCGGCGGTCACTTCTGTGACGGAGACTTCGCCCCGCTCGGAGACGGCCGGGGAGTGATCCGGTCCGCGATGACCGTTCCCTTGAGATCGACCTCGACCATGTCGTTGATGATCTTCGTGGCTGCCTGGTCGCTACCGTCGATGGGCTTGCCGTCGGCGCGGGCGACCACGCAGTAGGCCAGGTAGTGGCCCTCGTAGTCCCAGCCGAGCTGGGTGGCGGCCTGGGCGATGACATCGGTAGCGCCGCCGGCCGTCAGTCCGGGGAACCGGCCCTTCTTCGCGCCCACGCTTGAGTTGATCGTGTTGTCGGCGGTCTGCGCGCCGGTCTTGTCCCGCAGGTTGAAGATGCCCATGGTGATCACATAGACCTGGTCCGGCGAGAGCAGCGTGGCGCGGACCAGTTGGGTGCAGCCCTGACTGGTCATCAACGTGGCCAGATCGCCGACGGCCCCGGTCGCGCAGTTGCCCGTCTCTTCGGACTTGACCACCTGGTACGCCGGTCCGGCCGGGTCCGGCGTCACCGTCGCCGTCGGGAAGACCTCTGCCGTGCTCAACGGCGTCGGATCCACCTGCTGGCTGGAGATGTCGTGCTTGGGCTGCTGATCGGGGCCGTGAGCGCTGGCCGAGCCGGATCCGTGATCATGGATCAGGAACAGGGTGCCGGCCACCCCGACTGCCACCAGCGCGACCACGACCACGCCGCCGAGGATGGACATCCAGAGCTTGTTGGGCAGCCAGTCGCCGTCCTTGCCGGTCCACCCGCGTCCGCCCGCTCCACGCCCCGCAGCACCGGACGCCGACACGGTGCCCCGACCCGCCGGGGCCACGCTGGCCCGTCCGGGGGCCGATCCGCGTGGCGGGGGCGCCGGGCGACCGGATCCCGGGTAGCCGAACGGATCGTCGTCGTCCGGAGGGAACTGTTCGGCCGGGCCCGCGCGGCCCCTGCCGGCCCAGCGATCGCCACCGGCCGGCTCCTGGTTGGCGGGGTTCGGCCAGCTCGGCTCGGCCTCGGGCGTGCCGCGCGACGGCCACGACGGCCGGTACGGCGGCGGAGGCGGCACGTTCGCCGGCGGGTAGCCCGAGCCCGGGGGGTCACTCCGCCGGTCCGCCCGGCCGCCGGAGGAGTACACGCCGGAGCCTGAGGGCCGGCCCTCGGAAGCCGGTGGCCGCCCGCCGGACGGGTACTCGCCCGGAGCCGGCGCTCGGCCGGGCGCGGAGTCCCGACCACCGGGCGGAAAGCCGCCCGGCGTGGAGTCCCGACCGCCGGGTGGATAGCTGCCGGGAACCGAGGCGCGACCGCCGGTCGGGTAGGCACCCGGGGCGGGAGGCTGGCCGCCGGGAACGGAGGCCCGGCCGCCGGAGGAGTACACGCCGGGAACCGGGCCCCGCTGCGGCGGGCGCCGGTCGGCGGCGGGGAAGTCGTCACTCTCCGGCACCGGCCGCGCACCGCCATAGCCGCCCCGGTCGTCCTCGGGGTCGTGATGGCGTCGCCGGCTCCGGTTCGGTGGGTCCGGCTCGGATGGCGGGCGCCATCCCTCTGGGGGGTCGCCGTACCCGTACGTCATGACGGAAAGGGTACCGAAGGCCGGCCGGTCGCGGGCAACTGATGGGGCCGGTCCACAATTCCTCAGATGACCGGTGACCACTACTTCAGCGCCGAGCCGTCCACGCCGCCGGCCAGCCGGACCGTGACCTTCGAGGCCGGCGGGCGGGAGATCACGCTGACCGCGTCCAGCGGAGTGTTCTCCGCCCAGCGGCTCGATCCGGGCACCGCGGTGCTGTTGCGCAAGGCCCCGCTGCCCGGCCCGCGGGGCGGCGTGTACCTGGACCTCGGCAGCGGGTACGGGGCGATCACGGTGGTACTGGCCTCGACGTCCCCGGCCGCGCGGGTCTACGCGGTGGACGTGAACACCAGAGCCCTGGAGTTGGTGGCCGGGAACGCGGCGGCGTTGGACCTGGGCGACCGGGTCGTCCCGGCGACACCGGACCAGGTGCCGGATGACGTCGTCTTCGACGAGATCTGGAGCAATCCGCCCATCCGGATCGGCAAGGACGAGTTGCACGAGATGCTCCTGCGCTGGCTGCCCCGGTTGGCTCGGCACGGTACGGCCTGGCTGGTGGTGGCCCGGCACCTCGGCGGGGACTCGCTGCAGGGGTGGCTGTCGGAGCAGGGGTACCGGGTGGAGCGGTACGCGTCACAGAAGGGGTACCGGGTGCTGTCCGTACAGCACGGAGAGTAATTGGGGTGACGAGACCCGGTCCAGTGGCCAGAATGCGGTAACCATGGGGTACGTCGACGTCGCCGGGGTGGCGCACACGCTCGCGGACGGGCGGATGCTGTTCGCCGACGTGTCCTTCCGGGTCGGCGACGGAGCGAAGATCGCGCTGGTCGGCCCGAACGGCACGGGCAAGACGACGCTGCTGCGCATGGTCGCCGGTGACCTGCCCGTACAGGCCGGCGTGATCGCGCGTTCCGGAGGCCTGGGCGTGATGCGCCAGTTCATCGGGATGATCGACGACGACCGTACCCTGGGCGACCTGGCGCTCTCGCTGGCCGCGCCGCGCGTGCGGCAGGCCGGCGAGCGGTTGGCCGCGGCGGAGCGGGCGGTGCATGCCGCGGCCGCGGACGAGAAGGCCCAGTTGCGCTACGCCGACGCCCTGACCGGGTGGGGCGAGGCCGGCGGGTACGACGCGGAGGTGCTGTTCGACACGGCTGCGGTGGCCGCCCTGGACCTGTCCTGGGACGCGGTACGTGACCGGCGGGTCGGCACGTGCTCCGGCGGGCAGCAGAAGCGGTTCGCGCTGGAACTGCTGCTCCGCGGGGCCGACGAGGTCCTGCTGCTCGACGAGCCGGACAACTTCCTCGACGTACCGGCCAAGCGCTGGCTGGAGAGCAGGCTGGCGGAGTCCGCGAAGTCGGTGCTGTACGTGTCCCACGACCGTGAGCTGCTGGCCCGCACCGCCGACCGGGTGGTGGCCGTCGAGGGCGGGTCGGCGTGGGTGCACCCCGGCGGCTTCGCGTCCTGGCACTCCGCCCGGTCGGACCGGCACGAGCGGCTGGAGCGCGACCGCAAGCGCTGGGACGAGGAGCGCGAGAAGCTCCGTGCGCAGATGCTGATGTACAAGCAGAAGGCCTCCTACAACTCGGACATGGCGTCGCGGTACCAGTCGGCGCAGACCAAGTTGCGCAAGTTCGAGGAGGCCGGCCCGCCACCGCTGCCGCCGCGCGACCAGGACATCCGGATGCGGCTGTCCGGCGGGCGCACCGGCCGGCGCGCGGTCATCTGTGAGGGCTTGGAGCTGGAAGGGTTGACCTACCCGTTCGATCTGGAGATCTGGTACGGCGACCGGGTGGCGGTGCTGGGTGGCAACGGTACCGGCAAGTCGCACTTCCTCCGGCTGCTGGCCGCGGGCGGTACCGAGCCGGACGCGCCGGCGCTGTCCACGGTGGAACCGGTGGCGGCCTCGGGCTCGGCCCGGCTCGGCGCCCGCGTGGTGGCCGGTCACTTCTCGCAGACCCACGACCGCCCGGACCTGGCGGACCGGACCCTGGTGGACATCCTGTGGCGGGGCGGGGAGCGCCGCGCCGGCATGGACCGTCACGCGGCCATGAAGGTGCTCGGCCGGTACGAGCTGGCCGGCCAGGGCGACCAGGTGTTCGGCACGCTGTCCGGTGGCCAGCAGGCCCGTTTCCTGGTGCTGCTGCTGGAGTGCGACGGGGTGACGCTGCTGTTGCTGGACGAGCCGACCGACAATCTCGACCTGGCGTCGGCCGAGGCTCTGGAGGACGGGCTGCGGGGCTTCGAAGGTACCGTCGTCGCGGTCACCCACGACCGCTGGTTCACCCGCTCCTTCGACAGGTTCCTGCTGTTCCGCGGCGACGGTGACGTGGTCGAAACGGCGGAGCCGACCTGGGACGTCGGCTGAACTGCCGTTGCGCGCAAGGGCCAGGAGCGCATAGCGTCGATAGACACACAACTTCCACGGGAGCCCGGAGCACCGGGCTGAGAGTGGGGCTGGCGCGCTCCTGACCGTCGTACCTGATCCGGGTAATGCCGGCGCAGGGAGGAGCGGCGGTGAGTTCATGCACATGCCGGTTGCGCCCGTCCCCGATGCGCGTCGGGGACCGGGAATCCGGCACCGGAGGCCCGCGCGGCGGCTCCGATGGGCACACCTCCCCTGCAAGTACGGATCGCAGATGCCAACTGCAATCGCGACTATGCCGCGATCGGCGTCACCATGCCCGCCGGACGGGCGGATGGCGCACCCCGGGGTTGGCATGGCGGCCCAGTCGATCATTTGGGCTTCGGTGAGGGGGTACACATGAAGGTCTACGTGATGGGACCGCGTGCCGACATCCGGGTGCCGTTCCGGGAGGTGACGCCCTCGGGAGAGAGCCCGGCGATCCGGTTCTACGACACGTCGGGGCCGGCTCCGGACGGGCCGGCGGTGGGCCTGCCGGCGCTGCGGGCACGCTGGGCGGCCGAGCGGGCGGCCGGCGGCACGCAACTGCGCTTCGCCCGGGCGGGGATGGCGACGCCGGAAATGGAGTTCGTGGCGCTGCGCGAGGGGGTACCGGTATCCGCCGTGGTCGACGAGATCGCGGCCGGCCGGGCCGTACTGCCGGCGAACGTGAACCATCCGGAGTCGGAGCCGATGATCATCGGCAGGCGGTTCCTGGTCAAGGTGAACGCGAACATCGGTACCGGGTCGGCGACGTCGACGCTGGACGAGGAGGTGGCGAAGCTGCGCTGGGCCACCCGGTGGGGTGCGGACACCGTGATGGACCTGTCCACCGGGGAACGGATCCATGAGGTCCGCGAGGCGATCCTGCGCAATTCGCCGGTACCGATCGGTACGGTCCCGATCTACCAGGCGCTGGAGAGGGTCGACGGCGACCCGACACGGCTGTCCTGGGAGCTCTTCCGGGACACCGTCATCGAGCAGGCCGAGCAGGGCGTCGACTACATGACCGTGCACGCCGGCCTACTGCTGCGCCACATCCCGCTCGCGGTCGGGCGGGTCGCCGGGATCGTGTCACTGGGCGGCTCGATGATGGCCGCCTGGTGCCTGGCGCATCACCAGGAGAACTTCCTGTACACCCGGTTCGAGGACCTGTGCAAGATCTTCGCGCGGTACGACATCACGTTCTCCCTCGGCACCGGGCTGCGACCGGGTTCCATCGCCGACGCCAACGACGCCGCCCAACTGGCCGAGCTGCGTACCCTCGGTGAACTCGCCTGGGTGGCGCGGCGCCGCGACGTACAGACGATGATCGAGGGCCCCGGCCACGTGCCCATGCACAAGATCAAGGAGAACGTCGACCTCCAACAGGAGTGGTGCCGGGAGGCGCCGTTCTACACGCTCGGCCCGTTGACCACCGACATCGCGCCCGGCTACGACCACATCACGTCGGCCATCGGCGCCGCCATGGTCGCGATGTACGGCACCGCGATGCTCTGCTACATCACTCCCAAGGAGCATCTCGGGCTGCCGAACCGGGAGGACGTCAAGGCCGGCGTGATCGCATACAAGATCGCCGCGCACGCGGCCGACCTGGCCAAGGGCCACCCGGGGGCGCGGGCATGGGACGACGCGCTGTCCAAGGCCCGGTTCGAGTTCCGCTGGGAGGACCAGTTCGACCTGGCGATCGATCCGGACACCGCCCGCTCGTACCACGACGCCACCATGCCGGCCGCGCCGGCAAGGATCGCGCACTTCTGCTCGATGTGCGGACCGAAGTTCTGCTCGATGAAGATCGGGCAGGAGCTTCAGCGGTACGCCGCGGAGCACGGCGTCAGCATCGACGCCGCGGTCGCCGCGGGCATGAGCGAGAAGTCGGCCGAGTTCGTGGCCTCGGGGGGCGCCGTGTACCTCCCGTTGACGACCAGGTCAGCGTGACGGATCTCGGGGCTCGCCGCCGTCCTTGGCGTGCCGGGCGGCCCGGCTACCGCCGATGCGGACGGCCGGGTCGTCCGCCCCGAGTCCCTTGACCCAGTCGACGTAGTCGTCGTCGAGTTCGGCCGCGACGGGCTGCGCCTCGGCCTTGCGGCGGGAACCCCAGCGACCGCGCTGCTTGACCGGTTCGGTCGCGGCGGATGCCTCGTCGGGGGTGGGGTCTCCGGTCGCGGGCTGCGCTGACGCCTCGGACTTGCCGGCCCTGCCGCGCTTCCTGGTCGAGGGCGGCTTTTCGACCGCGGTACGGTCCGCCTCCCCGGTTCCGGTCGCTCCACTGGTGCCGGCTGTTCCACTGGTTCTGGGCTTCCCGGTGGTTTCGGCTGTTCCGGTGGTGCCGGGCTTCCTGGTCGCGGAGGTCGGTGTCGTGGGTGACTTCGTTGCGGCAGACGGGGTCGTCGGTGCCTTGGTCGCCGAGGCCGCTGTCGTTGGTGGTCTGATCGTGGAGGTCGGAGTTGTCGCCGCGCCGGTCGTAGAGGTCGGCGTCGTCGGTGGTCTGATCGTGGAGGTCGGCGTTGTCGCGGGTCCGGTCGCGGAGGTCGGCGTCGTCGCGGACCTGGTCGCGGCGGTGGGTCTGCTCGCGGCGGTGGGTCTGGTCGCGGCCGTTGGCGCACCCGGATCGGATGGCGCGAGCGGCGGCCTGTTCGCGGCGGCCGGCACGACCGCGGGTCCGGTTGCCGCGGCTGGCGCGCCCCCGGGTCCGGTTGCCGCGGCTGCCGCGCCCGCCGGTCCGGTGGTGGCGGCTGGGTGCATCGTGGCGGCTGGGCGCGTCGCGCCGGATGGCTCGCCGTCGGCCGGCCGACCGGCACCGGACGACTGCTCTTCCGTGGCGCGCCCGGACCGCCTCAAGCCCCATCGCCTGCCACCACGACGGTTGTCCGGTGTGGTTGCGGCCTCGTTGGCGGTGGCCCGGCTCGCGGCGGGGGCGCCACCTGTGTCGGCGCCTCCTGTGACGGCGCCTCCGGTGACGGCGTTGTTGGCGGTGACGTCGTTTGCCGTGGCGCCATTGATGGCGTCGTTGGTAACGGCGTTGTGGGGGTTGACGGTGGTGTTGTTGGCGATGGCGTCGTTTGTGGCGGCGCTGGTGGTGGCATCGCTGGCGGAAGCCGTTCCGTCAGCGGGGGCGGGAGGCGCGGCGGGCCGGGGTGGCGCGACCGTCCCGGTGGCCGAGGCGCGCCTGGCACGCGGGATACGCCAGCCGGCCTTCTTCCTGGGCCCGTCGCCGGCGGCGCCCGGCAGGTCGGACGGATCCGCCTCCGCAGCCGCCTCTGCGGCCCGGTCCTCGCGCGTCCGCTGGCCGGGGACGGCCTCCTGCCCCGTGGCGACCTGCTGGCTGGCGGAGACCTGTGAGCGTGTGACCGGTGGCTGGTTCGTGGCGGGCTGTTGCCCCACGGCGGCCTGCTGGCTGGCGGAGGCCTGTGCGCTTGTAGCGGGCCGCTGGCCTGTGGAGGGCTGGCCTGTGGAGGGCTGGCCTGTGGCGGGCTGCCGGGGGGCGGTCACGTGCTGGGTCACCGCCACCGGTTGGCCCGGCGCGACCTGCCGGTACACGGCCGCGGTGGGTTGCCTGGCTGCCGTGTGCGCAGCGCCGGTCTCATCGTCGGGTGTGGACCAGAGGTCCGGGGCGGACGACGGATCGGGTACGGCCGGCGTGGCGGCGTCCGGCCGTCCGGAAGTGCCGGTCGCACCCTCGGCCGGGGCGCCGGACCGGTTGGGCGCCCGCTCTGTCCTTCCTCGACGGAGGGCGCGGGCCGCCCTGAGCAGGCCGCCGGTCTTGGCCTGCGCGGGCTCCGTATCGCCCGTCGGGCCGGTGCCGGGCGCCTCGACGCCGGACGGGCCACCGTCGGCGCTCCACCGCTCGGTACCGGACGTGTCGCCCGCCGGCCCGCCACTGCTTCCGGCGTCGCTGCCGGTCGCGAAACCGCCGCCGCTCCCGGGACCGCTGCCGCTTACGGGATCGGGGGTGCGTTCCGGATCCTGTTGGCCCGCCGGATCCTGGGGACCCGTGGGGTCGACGGAGGGCCCGACCGGCCACGCTCGGGTCGGCCCATCCAGGACCGACGCCGCGCCGGCGCCAACTCCCGAGGCGGCCGGAACCAGCGGTGCCATGGCGGGCGACACCGTGGCGACCGGTCGGTAGACCAGCGCGATCGGTACCGACACGGCCAGGCCGGCCGCGACCGCGATCAGCGCCGACCAGTACGCGGACGACTGGCCGCCGGGACCGGCGAGCAGGTAGGCCAGGCCGACCAGCAGCGGGCCGGTCCCGCCCGACAACGACACCGTGATCGGGTTGCCGCCGCCGAACCGGGCGACCGTGGCGACCACGAGTGCGACCAGTACCGGCGCTCCCACCAGTACCACCGGGGTCCAGACGCCGCCCGGCGGAAGCTGGGCCAACCGGGCGCTGGCCCAGGTCGAGCCGTTTCCGAGGGTCCAGACCGCGGAGATCATCGACGCCAGCCAGACCCATGCCGTGCAACTGATGACGTTGCCGCGTACCGCCGGGAAGGAGAGGGTGGCGACCGCGGCGATCAGTCCGATCAGCAGGCCGGCCCCGCCGGTGATCCCGACGATCAGCCGTGGGCTGCCGGTCTCCGCGAGGCTGATGCCGCCGGCCGGCCGCGCCGCCAGCGGCAGCACGATCGCCGCGCCGACCGCTCCGGCCACCGCGATCGCGATGCGCAGGCCGACGTCCGGTCGCAGGCGCTGCCGGGCAGCCCGCCAGTCGCCCGCGAGCGCCGCGACGATGACCGCGCTGGCGGCCACGAAGGCGACCCAGGTCAGCTGCGTGTGCCAGGGTGTGGCTGCGAGTGAGTGCTGATTCCAGCGGAGGATGCCCAACCCGTCGCCGATGCCCAACTGCCCGGCGCCGGTGAGCACACCGGCTCCGGTCGCGACAACCAGCGGCCCAGTCCAGGTCCGTACGGCCATGACGGCCAGCGTACGAGGCCGGTACCGGTCGACGCGACCCGCCACCGGCGGAGATCACCGAGCCGGCCGCTCCGACTCATCGACGCTGGTCAGGGGCTCGGCCTACCTTCGGGTGGCCGGTTAGCCCGCGGCGTCCACCGGTCCCGAGTACCGGTGGCGCCGGCCCCGCGACATATCCGCGGTGCCCCTATTGTCCAGAATGGACGGTGTCGAGTCGTCCGGGACGTGGGGGCGCGGCGGCTCCGTTATGCAGCCGGTTCCAGCAGTAGCTCGTGCAGCTCCGCGCTGGATCGGGCGACCTCGTCGACATGGGCGCCGAGGCCGAGCGAGCGTGGCCGGGGAATGTCGACGTCGATCACCTTGCGAACCTGGCCCGGTCGCGAGCTGAGCACCATCACCCGGTCGGCGAGCAGCACCGCCTCGGCGATGGAGTGGGTGACGAAGACGATCGTCGTACCCATCTCCATGTGCACGCGTTGCAGTTCGACCGACAGCTCTTCGCGGGTCAACGCGTCGAGCGCGGAGAATGGCTCGTCCATCAGCAGCACACGGGGCCGCTGGATCAGCGCCCGGCACAAGGCCACCCGTTGCTGCATGCCGCCGGAAAGCTCGTGCGGCAGCCGCTTCTCGAAGCCCGTCAACCCGACGAGGTCCAGCAGGCGCCGGGCATGCCCACGGTTCTCGCGGCGGTTCCAGCCGAACATCTCCGCCGGGAGCATGACGTTGCGCAGCACGCTGCGCCACGGCAGCAGTGCCGGACGTTGGAACATCAGCGCGACATCGCGTCGAGGTCCGGCGACCTGCTTGCCGTCGACCGTGACCTGGCCGGCGGTCGGCGTGACCAGACCGGCGATCAGGCGCAGCAGCGTCGACTTGCCGCAGCCGGAACGGCCGACCACGGCAAGGAACTCGCCCTCGTTGACATGCAGGTCGACGCCTCGGAGTGCCTCGACAGAGCCGGACCTGCCAACAAAGGTCTGCGATACGTCGGTCAAGTTGATCATGGCGTCAGCTCCATCGGGGGAGGCAGGGGCCGGTGCATCCGGCGGCAAGGGTATCTGATCACCGTCGGGGCACACCAGCCGTGCTCCAACGCTCAGCCGTTCGCCAGGTGCCAACGACTGTCGTCGGTGACGTTCACGCTGGCCAACGCCTGGGACGTCAGTCCGGAGTGGTCGTCGGGAGTGAACCGCAGCTGGCCGGACAGGCCTTCGATCTGCGTGGCCTCGATGGCGTTGCGCAGTTGGTCGTGGTCCGTGCCGCCCGCGCTCTGTACGGACGACGAGATGACCTGCACCGCGTCGGCGGCGTACAGCGAGTACGCGGAGAAGATGCCGTACTTCGACGTGTACGCGGCGAACCACTGCTTGCGGGCGGTCTGCGCGGGAGAGGTGGCGATGATGTCATCGATGACGAGGCTCTGCGGGGCCACCATCGTGACGCCCTCCATCACCGACTGCCCGGACGGGATGAACAGGTCGCCCGCGGCGATCGCATCGAAATAGATCAAGTTGTGGTAGTCCTCGTCGCGCGCCAGTTGGACGACCTGCGAGGCCTGGGTCGGAGGCAGCGACACGACCAACGCCTTGGGGGACTGGGCCAGCGCCTCGTGCACCGCCTGGCGCAGGGTGCTCTCGTTGGCGTCGTTCGCCACACGTTCGGTCGCGACCGGCACCGCCTGGGTCTTCCTCGAGTTCACCGTGACGTCCGCCGCCTTCGCGTCCACCCTCAGGTCCTCCGCGAGCGCCGCGCCGTACGGGTCATTGGTGGCCAGCACCGCGTACTGGTCGACGTCGTGGGTGGTCTCCACCTGGGCGACGAGCATGGCCGCGTCGTCCGCAGCGTTCGGGTTGATTTTGAAGAGGTACGACCCGGTGCCGGTGGTCTGTGCCTTGGTCAGGCTCGACAGGTCGGCCGCCGCGAGTGAGATCGTCGGAATCTTCTTGCTGTTGAGGGTC
>DASXOA010000177.1:0-4948 GCA_036494675.1 Rugosimonospora sp. | reverse complement strand
GTACCCGCCGGGTACCGCCACCGCCGCGGCGCCCGGCCCGACCGGTAGCTCGTGCAGCGTCCGGCCCTGGTCGGTGCTCTCGTACATGGTCGGATGGTCCGCCGCCTGGTCGCCGATCTGGATCGTCAACGTGCCGTCCGGCCGCATCGCGGCGTAGAGCCGGCGCAGATCCGATCCGATGTGCACCTCGCCGGCCGTGCGCTGCCAGGTCTTCCCGCCGTCGGTGGTGCGGTAGATCCGCAGCGTCCCGCCGGCCTGTCCGACCGCGTACGCGGTGTGCCCGTCGACGGTGGCCAGTACGGCCCCGTCTCCCGCGTCGCCGGCGACGATCGGCTCCGGGAAGGTGTACTGCTGCCAGGTGAGGCCGCCGTCGTGGCTCACCTCCGCAACGCTGCCGGTGAACGTCAGCTGCCCGCCGTTCTGCGCATCGCCGGTGGCACCCGATACGCCGGTCATCCACAGCCCGGCCGACACCGGCAGCCCGCCCGGGACCCGACCCCCCGGAAGCTGGCGCGGCGCCAGCCGCGCGATGTCGCCGGTGACCGGATCGGCGGCGAGCACCGACACCGCGCTGGCGCCCTCGAAGTCCTGCTTCAGGACCTGCCAGCTCGACGGCAGGACCGCGACGTCTGCCACGCTCGCCTGCCGCCAGTGCGTCCCACCGTCGGTCGTGGTCAACCAGCTCTGGGTGGTCTGGGCGCCGTCACTCTGGTACCAGGCGAGCACGGTACGCGGAGCCACGATGAACAGTTGGACGAGCGAGTTGTGCGGTACCGGCAGAGGCGACCTGGTCCACGCGGCTCCCGAGTCTGACGTGGCCGCGAACATCAGGGTGCAGTCCGCGCCCCGGCAGTCGTCGTAGCGGACGTAGAAATGGCTCAGATCGCCGGCCTGTACCCCACCCATCTTGATGTCGTGCACACCCGGCTTGGCCGGCGCCTGTGAGGGCTGCCCCGACGGGATGAACGGCGGGGTGGCGCTGGGCTTCGCCCCGGGCAGGCCTCCGGTGAGGTCGTCCGGCGACCGCCCCGCCGCGTGCGCCACGCCGACACCCGTCGCGACGACGGCGAGCGCGACGGCCGCGCCGGCCAGCCGTACCTGCCTGCGCCGGCGGCGCCGCGAGCGGTTCGTGACATCGACGAAGTCGGTCTTGAATGCGGCCTGGCTGTCTGAGCGCAGTCCGGAGAAGTCGAAGTCAGGCACAGATGCTCCCCTTGTTCGTGGCCAGAATGACTTTGCCGGCCCGGTCTGGTGGCAGTTCGTCGTCGAGTGCGACGGCGAGGGCACGCCGGCCCCGTGCCAGTCGCGTCTTGACCGCCTCGACGGAGCAGCCGGTGAGTCCGGCGACCTCCTTGACCGGCAGGTCGGCGATGTGGTGCAGCACCAGCACTTCGCGGACCGTCGCGGGCAGCCGTTGCAGCGCGCGGACCAGTGCGACGTGATCGGGTGACAGCGGTGGTTCGTGGGCGGCGGACCGGTCGAGCCGACCGGTACGCACCAGCCGGTCGAATACCGCACGCCGGCGGTACCGGGACCGCGCCAGGTTCAGCGCGACGGTACGCAGCCATGCCTCCGGGTTGTCGACCCGGCGCAACTGGCCCGGCCGGGCCAACGCCCGGACGAACGCCTCCTGCACGACGTCCTGGGCCTCCGCGAAGTCCCCTGTCATCGCGTACACCTGCGCCATCAGCCTGCTCGCCGATGCGGCGTACACCTCTCGTACCTCTTCGCGCTCGTCCACATCCGTCCCTCCGTCGGTCGCCTTCATCTGTAGGACGCACCGGCATGGCACCCGGTGACATCTTTTCGGTTGGCCAGGGCTCGTCCGTTGGGTGTCAGGACGGGCCGGGCGGTGGGCCGTGCGGGAACGCGGGTCCACGCGGATGGTCGATATGATCACGGCTCTCGGCAGCCCGAGTGGGTTATCAGGGGAACCCGCCGGCCGCTGCCGTGGCATGAGGAGGAATCCGTGCGCCCATCCCACCGATTAATGGTGGCCGTCCCCGCGTTGCTGGTCTTGGCGACGTTCGCGCTGACGGCCACGCCGGCCAGCGCCGCCGAACCATCCGTCCTGTACGTGGACAACTCGCACACGTGCAGCGACACCGGTACGGGCAGCCAGGAACTGCCGTTCTGCAGTCTTCAGAAGGCCGCCGACGTGGTCGATCCCGGCCAGACCGTCGCGGTCAAGTCCACGACCTCCAGGGGCGCCGGGGGGTTCACCTTCACCCGCTCGGGCACGCCCGAGGCTCCGATCACGTTCACCGGCAACGGGGTGGCCGCGGGAGGCGCACCGGCAGCGATCAACAGCGGCGTCGCCTTCGTCGGTGTGCACGACGTGGCACTGACCAACATCAGGCTCGGTGCCATCGGTCCGCCCGTGCAGGTGCAAGTCACCGGATCTGCGCGGGTGACGGTGGACCGGGTGACCGTCCCGTACGGCGCGACCGAGCACTCCATCGACATCGACGGAGGCTCCTCGGACGTGACCGTGTCACGAACCACCGTTACCGGCCCCAGCGGGGGGCCGGCGGCGGCGGTGCGGGTCGAACCCGGCGCCGCGCGGATCACGTTGACCACCAACGAACTCACCGGCATCGTGGGCGACACGGTCTCGCTCAGCGGCGTCACCGACGCGGTGGTCACCAGCAACAATCTGGTCAACACCGCGTGCGGTAGCGGGGTCGCGATCGACGGCGACTCGTCCGCGGTGGTGGAGAACAACCGGATCGGGCTGCGGCCGATCGGCGAGTGTGGCGCGACCGACCTGTCGGTGAGCGCCGACTCGGTGGACGGGGTGCACGCCGACTACAACACTGTCTTCACCGCGACCGGGAAAACTGCGCCCGAGTACAACTGGGGCGGCACCACCTACCTGACCTCGGCGGCGTTCCACGCGGCGACCGGTCAGGGGGCGCACGACTTCCAGGACAACGGGATCGCCACCGCGGCGCCGTTGGAGCATTGGCCTATCATCGACTCGGCCGACGCGAACGCGCCCGGTGAACTCTCCACGGACCTTGACGGTAAACCGCGGGTGGATGACCCGCTGGTGGCCGACACCGGAGTCGGGTCGCCGGCGCCGGACCGGGGCGCGTTCGAACACCAGGACACGATCGACCTGTCCAACGCGATCACGCTGACGCCGGCATCCGGGCCGGCATCGCTGACCGTGTCCTACACGCTCGGTTCGGGCCCGATCAGCACCTGGTCGGAGCCGGTGACCCTGACCGTGAACTTCGGCGACGGCACCGCCGACGTACCGGTCGACGCGGGCGCTACCCTCACCCACACGTACGCCGGGCCGAGCAACTACACGGTGACCACGACAGCCATCGACGTCGACGGGAACCGGGCGGTCGACACCCGTGGGGTGTCGATTCTCCCGCCGCCGCCATCGGTGCCGCCGTTGGCCTCGGCCCCCACCGGCTTCTACAACCCCCATGGTTACCAGGGGATCGGCCAGCCCGAGTTGTACGTCAACGCCGGCGGCAACCTGTACCAACGGGCCTTCCTCGTCGGCCTGGGCTGGACCGAGTGGACCAACCTCGGCGGTGACACCCTGACCGGGCAGGTGACCGTCTACTCCGACCCGTCCACCGGCAACACCGAGGTGTTCGCCAACTCCGGCGGCCACCTCGTGGAGAACTACCGGGCCAACGACGTCTGGTCCGGCTGGACCGACCTCGGCGGCACCATCGACGGCCAACCGGCCGTGTTCCACAACCCGAAGTACGGCACCACCGAGGTGTACGCCCGCTCCGGCACCCACATCGTGTACAAGTACAACTCCGGCGGCACCTGGTCCGGGTGGAACGACCTGGGCGGCAACATCAGCGGCGACCCGGCCGTCATCTACAACCAGAAGTACGGCACCACCGAGATCTACGCCCGCTCCGGCGTCTCCGCCGTCTACAAGTACTACTCCGGCACCTCGTGGTCCGGGTGGAACAGCCTCGACGGGAACCTGTCCGGCGATCCCACCGTGTTCTACGACGCGATGGTCGGCAGGACCGAAATCTATGCCCGGTCCGGTAGCCAGCTGTGGTACCGCTCCTACTTCGGGACGGCCTGGTCCGGGTGGACCAACCTCGGCGGGAACGTCAGCGGCGACCCCGCCGTCATCTACAACCGGAACTACGGCACCACCGAGGTGTACGAGCGGTCGGGTACCAACGTCGAGTACGCGTACTCCTCCACCGGTACCGCCTTCTCCGGCTGGACCAACCTCGGCGGCAACGCCACCAGCGACCCGTCGGTCAGTTACTACGTCGACGGCCTGGAGACCCAGGTCTTCGTCAACTCCAACGGCCATCCCGAGTGGACGAACTACGTGCCCCAGGGGGGCGCGTGGAGCACCTGGGAAGACCTGACACAGTAACAAGGACCAGCTAGCACCGTCCACAGTGGACCGGCGGGCACCGCGCCTCACGCGGCTGCCCGCCGGTTCCTGTTTCCGCATCCCCGGCAGCCGCCATCGGCCGGCTATGGCGCGCGTCACATCGATCCCATGTCACGGACGGGCGGGCAACTTCCATCTCGTGGTGGTCAACGAGGAAAGAGGCACGACGATGACCACACAGCACGAAGCCGGCAGGGCGGCCATGCACCGGGTTCTGATTCTGGGGGCGGGGTACGCGGGCATGTCCGCGGCGATCCAGCTCGCCGCCCGGGTCAGGCGGCGCGAGGACGTGCGGGTGACCCTGGTGAATCCGCAGGAACGGTTCACCGAGCGGCTGCGGCTGCACAGCTTGGCGACCGGGCGGCAGCTCGCCGAGATGAGCATCCCGAAACTGCTGGAGGGTACGGGTGCGCAGTTCGTACGCGGCTGGGTGACGGCCGTGGACGCGAACGCGAAGACCGTGCGGGTCGACGACAACCGGGTGCTGCACTACGACACGCTGGTGTACGGGCTGGGCAGCGTGGCCGACACGGCGGCGGTACCGGG
>DASXOA010000176.1:0-12792 GCA_036494675.1 Rugosimonospora sp. | reverse complement strand
CACACATACTGATCTGACCTGGGCCCTGGACGAGCTCGCGAGGGTTCCGAATGTGCTCCACGCCGTCGTCGTGTCCACTGACGGGTTGGTCATCCAACGATCGACGCTGTTGCCGAGGGACGACGCGGAACGCCTTGCCGCCGCCGTGTCCTCGTTGTACAGCCTCGCCACGGGCATCGGTAGGCACTTCAGCAGCGGGCCGGTCCAGCAGATCATCACGGAGTACCACGATCAGAGCCTGTTCGTGGCCGCGGCCGGGCAGAACGCCCGCTTGGCCGTCCTGTGCGACCAGGCCGTCGACATGGGAACGGTCGCCTACGAGATGAGCCGGCTGGTGACTCGCATCGGTCACTACCTCGGCTCCGAGGCACGCGTTGGCGCACCGACGCCCAACGGCCCCTGAGGTCGCGGCCGATGATTCATGACGCCTGGTATGGCGATGACGATGGGAGTGCCGGACGGTTCGTGCCGCTGTACGTCCTGGTCAACGGACGCTCCAGTCCACGAAACGCCCGCTTGGACCTGGCCACTCAGGTCATTGCCCTCAACGGTGAGACGCAGGGATTGGAGGCCGAATATCAGGCGATCGTCAGACGCTGCCGCACCTGGATATCCGTCGCGGAGATAGCCGCTCACCTTCACTACCCGCTCACCCCGACGAAGCTACTGGTCGACGTCCTTCTCGAACAGGGATTCCTCGCTGTCGGATCCCCGGCCGAGGCGACGGTGGCAGATCTCGGAATGCTGGAGGCGATTCTCGTTCGTCTGCAGGAACTCTAGACAAGAGGGATTGATAAGGGTGAAATCGGTCAAGGTCGTTGTGGCGGGCGGCTTCGGTACCGGCAAGACCACGTTGGTCGGAGCGGTCAGTGAGATCAGTCCGTTGACCACCGAGGAGGTGTTGACTCAGGCCAGTGTCGGAGTGGACGACCTGGCCGGTGTGAAGGACAAGACCACCACGACGGTGGCGGTGGACTTCGGGCGTATCACGGTCAACAACGACATCGTGCTGTACCTGTTCGGCACGCCGGGACAGGACCGGTTCTGGTTCATGTGGGACGAGCTTGCCCAGGGGGCCATCGGCGCGATCGTGCTGGTCGACACCAGGCGGCTGGAAGCCAGCTTCGCCGCGATCGACTACTTCGAACGGCGCGGCATCCCGTTCGTCGCCGCCATCAACATGTTCTTCGGCGAACGCCTGTACACCGATGAGGAGATCCGGGCCGCGCTGAAGCTGAGTCCGGACGCCCCGCTCGTGTGGTGCGACGCCCGCGATCGGGGCTCCAGCAAGCAGGCGCTGATCAGCCTTATCCGGTACGCGATGGCCCAACTGCCGGCGCAGGCCCCCTCGCACGGATAGTCGGCGCCGACGGGCCTGCCCCGGACGGGGTCGACTCGACGCTGGAATATACATCGACATAATTCAACAATTACCGGTTTATTGGTCTCGGGTAGACCCGAATCCGCGACCGACAAGATCGGCGCCCATGTCGCCCAGGGCGATCTTTGCGTTATGATCTTGTCTAGTTTCGAGCCGCGGTCGAACCGTGAGTGGGAGACAATATGGGCGAGCTGTCCCTTTTCGAGCATCTAGATCGTCAATTAGGGCGTTTGTGCGAGATTGTTGGAACAGACTCGAAGTCGGCCAGGATTCTCCTGGCCGACCTTCTTGGGCCCGCCGGCTCCCGCTCGCTGTCCCAGCCGCCGGCATGGCCATCCGATGTGGCCGACGACCACACCCCGATCGAGTTCTCGATCGCCTTCAACGAGAACGAACGTCCCACCCTGCGCATTCTCGGTGAGGCGCTGGACCCGGTGCCCAGCGCGGCGACGAACCTGTCCGCCGCACACCGGTTCGTACAGACGCTGGCCACCCGGTTCGGCCTTCCGCTGTCCCGGTTCGATCGAGTACGCGACGTGTTCACCACGGCACACCCAAGCGGCGGGTTCGGGCTCTGGCACTCGATGGCGTTCCGGCACGGCCGCCGACCCGAGTTCAAGGTGTACTTCAACCCGAACGTCAACGGCGTCGAGGAGGCTCCGGTCCTGGTGGCCGAGGCACTGGAACGGCTCGGCCTGGAGCCGTCGTACCGGACGGCGCTGGAGCACGCGATCCGCCCGGGTGAACTGGGTCGCGCTGACCAGTTGACGTTCTTCGCGCTGGACCTGCACGACGGGCCGCACGCCCGGGTCAAGCTCTACCTGAGCCACCACGGCGCCGAGGTGCGGGACGTGGTGCGCGCGGCCAGCGCGGTCGACGGCATCGACACAGACGAACTCGCCGAGTTCTGCGCGGCGGCCGGCGGCGGGACCGCCACCTTCGCCGGCAGGCCGCTCGTGGGCAGCTACACCTTCCTCGGAGAGGCGCAGAGACCGGTCGGGTACAGCGTCTACGTGCCGATCCGCAGCTACGTCAGCGACGACGCGGAGGCCCGTGACCGGGTGGTCGCGCTGCTGGACCGGTACGGATTCGACAGCGCGGCGCTGGATCGGGCGATCACCGCGGTGACGGATCGGCCGCTGCGCGAAGGAGTCGGGTTGATCGCGCACATCTCGCTGCGGCTGGGGCCGCCCCGACCCGGTGTGACCGTCTACCTGTCTGCCGAGGCGTACCAGGTTTTCCCCCCGCAGCCACGCCCGCGACCGGCAGCCGCGGACGACGGCGCTGAGGCCCACCATCTGGTATGCGCTTGTCAGGACGGGAGTGAGTGATGTCGGAAGAATCGCGGAAGGTACTGCCGCCGTACCGGATCAAGGTCGTCGAGCCGATCGCCTTCCTCAATGCCGAGGAGCGCCGAGCGGCCCTCGCGGAGGCCGGGTACAACCCGTTCAACCTGCGCGCTGACCAGATCACCATCGACCTGCTGTCCGACTCGGGTACCGGCGCCACGTCGGACGCCCAGGAAGCGGCCGCCGCGCTCGGCGACGAGTCCTACGCGGGCGCCCGTTCCTGGTTCCGGTTTCGCGACGAGGTCCACGACCTCACCGGATACCCGTTCATCCTGCCCGTGCACCAGGGCCGGGCCGGCGAGCGGGTGCTCTTCTCCAGCCTGCTCAAGGCCGGTCAGATCTGCCTGAGCAACACCCACTTCGATACCACCCACGCCAACGTCGAGTTGGCCGGCGCGCAGCCACGTGACCTGCCGTGCCCGGAAGCCGCCGATCTCGACAGCGTGGAACCGTTCAAAGGCAACATCGACCTCGACGCACTGGAGCGCACCCTGGCCGGCCCGGACGGCGGCAGGGTCGGGCTGGTCCTGATGACGATCAGCAACAACGGACTCGGTGCCCAGCCGGTGTCCATGGCCAACCTGCGGGCAACGAGCGAACTGTGCCGCCGCTACCGGGTCCCCTTCTTCCTTGACGCGGCGCGGTTCGCCGAGAACGCGTGGCTGGTACACGAGCGCGAACCGGCGTACCGGGACTGGACGCCGCGGCAGATCGCCACCGCGGCATTCCAGTACGCCGACGGTTGCGTGGTGAGCCTGAAGAAGGACGGCCTGGCGGCGGTCGGCGGTTTCATCGGCCTGCGCGACGGGAAACTGCACGCCGCCTGCGAGGCCAACCTCATCGCCACCGAAGGCTTCTCCACCTACGGCGGGCTGGCCGGCCACGACCTGGAACGGCTGACCCAGGGGGTGCGCGAGGTGGTCGATCCCGCGTACCTGCGGGCCCGCGCCGCATCCACCGCGCGAATGGCGCAGCTCATCAACGACGCCGGGGTCGACACCGTCCAACCGCCCGGCATCCACGCGCTGTACCTCAACGCCGGCAGGCTGCTGCCGCACCTGCCGCCATCCCAGTTCCCCGGCCACTCGCTGGGCTGCCAGTTGTATCTCGACGGCGGCATCCGGTGCGCGGAACTCGGATCGCTCTACCTGGGCACCATGGACGACCGGCACCGGCTGGTGACACCGGCGCCGTTTGAACTGGTCCGGCTGGCGATTCCACGCCGGGTCTACACCGACTCGCACCTCGAGTACGTCGCGGAGGTCCTCGCCGACATCGCGAAGGACCCCGAACGAGTCACCGGGTACCGGATCGTCTCGGCACCGCCGCTGCTGCGCCACTTCAAGGTACGGCTGGAACCGACGACCACCACGACGTAGCGCTGGCGGCTGTGTCGCGATCCAGGTTCACGGAGCCTGGGTGGTGAGGAGGTAGTCGTCGGCGTCGGGGCTCCACTGTAGATGGACCGTACCGCTGGTGGCGGCCGCCTTGCAGAACTGGAGAAAGCTGCGGTAGCCGAGCTTCTTCTCGCTGAAGTCGGGCCGTACCCTCCGGAGCTGGTTCTTCAGGCCGGACAGCGCCACCGTGCCGTCGCTGCCCGCCAGATCCGCAACCACGGCGCGGAGCAGCCCGAACGCCACCTCCCGATCGCCGTGTTCGGGCAGGGACACCTCGGGGTCGCCCTTGGCGGGACCCTCCGCCAGTTCGACCACGTTACGCTCGCCAAGGTGTCGCAGGAGTTCGCCGAAGGTGCGGAACCCGTAGTCGGACTCGCTGAAGGTCGGGTCCTTCCTCAGCAGGGTGCGCTTCAACGTCGAGGCGGTCACCGCACCGCTGGAGCTGCCCTGAAGACCGGCCACGGTCTGGGCCACGAGGACGGCGAGCGTGTCGACGTCGTGGACGGGCTCCGCACCCGCCGGTTGGGGCTCGGGTTCCTGCTCCACCTGCTCGATGTGCTGCGGCTCGGGGCTGGGCAGCCGTGCCGGGCGGCCGCGCCGGCTACGCGTCGGAGGGGTGTCGACTCCCTCCAGGCGGTCGTAGTAGAGAAACTCGTCGCACGCCGGCGGCAGCAGCGCCGAGGTGGACTTCTCGACTCCGACGCCGATGACGCGCTTGTTGAGCTCACGAAGCTTGTGGACCAGCGGAGTGAAGTCACTGTCGCCGGTGCAGATCACGAACGTGGAGATGTATCCGCGTTCGAAGGCCAGCTCCACGGCGTCGACGGCCATCTTGATGTCGGCGGCGTTCTTGCGCGAGGCGCCCATGCGCTGGGGCATCTCGATGAGCTCGACGTGAGACCGGGTGAGCATCCGGCGGTCTTCGTCGAAGTACGACCAGTCGGCGTACGCCCGACGCACCACCACCCGCCCCCGCTCGGCCAGGGCATCGGCGATGGGGCGGAGGTCGAAGGCCATGCCGCCGAGATGCTCGCGTGCCCCCAGCGCGAGGTTCTCGTAGTCGAGGAACAGGGCGATCCGGTCTTCTTGGTCCACGCAGGTCAGCCTACCCACCGGCCGGGGATCGGGGGCCCTGGCCGTCCGGCGGGGTACGAGTGAATTCGTACCTCAAGGTAGTGAGACGGGCAGAGACAGCACCCGCTCGTAACACACGGATATCGGTGAGCCGGCGTAGTGGCCGAACAGCGGGATGGTGCGGTAGCCCTCGCGCTCGTAGAAGCGGATCGCCTCGGGCTGGGCGGTTCCGGTTTCCAGCCGGAGAGTCGACCAATCCCGGGCGAGTGCGGCCCGCTCCAGGGCCCGCAGGATTTCGGTGGCGACCCCGGTACCCCGCGCATCCGGCACCACGTACATCCGCTTGATCTCCGCGACCGACGCGCTCAGTCGACGCAGGGCGCCACAGCCGAGTGCGATGCCCTCCCGCGGGTCGACCGCGATGAGGAACACGTCGATGTCCGCGGCCGATGGGGCCGTCCCCGGCTCGTGGTCGTCACAGCCGTAGCGCTCGTCCAGTTCGGCACGCTGGGCCGCGCGCAACTCCGTACCCGCCGGGTCGTCCCAGGGCCGTTCCTCGATCAACCAGTCCGCCACGCTCGCCTCCCGTTCGTAACGCTCGTTACGAGAACCAACGTTACGGTAACGTCTGTTACGACGATGTGAACTGGCCCCGGGAGCGATCCATGTCACGTACGGCGGACCGTCCCGCCCAGGAGACGCTGCTCTCCCGAGCGCTCTGGCAGGTTCTCGCCGAGCAGGGCCTCGACCGGCTCACCATCCGTGCCGTCGCGGCCGCCGCCGGCTGCACCACCGGGCTGGTCATGCACCGCTTCCCCAACCGGCGGGCGCTGCTGCTCCACGCCCGCCACCTGCTGCACGAGCGCACCAAGCAGCGGATGGAGGCCCGTGAGGCGGCGGCCGCCGACCCGCGCGCCGCACTGCGGGCGGTCCTCGCCCAGAGCCTCGCCGTCGACTCCGACAGCCGCACCCACGCCGTGGTCTGGCTCGGGTTTCTCGCCGCGGCCGTCAGCGACGACGAACTCGCCGCGGCCCACCGCGTCCACAACCGCGCCTGGCGCGACCGCCTGATCCGGCTCGTCTCCGCCGTCGCCCCCGACTGGTCGACGACGCGGGTGACAACCGCCGTCACCGCCCTGGCCGCGATGGTCGAGGGGACGGCTGTGCTTGCCGCGGCCGACCCGGCCGGCTACCCGCCCGCCGCGCAGCGCGCCGCCCTCGACGCCACGCTCACCGCGCACGGCCTCGCCTGAGTCCACCTAACACTGTCTACAGTGGATTCACCTCAGCCGATTGCGACGGTGCCCGATCCGGTGGTCACGATGCTCTGCGCGAGGTACGCGCCGGTCTCGCTGCAGGCGGTCCGCCGGTAGACCTCGTCCAGGGTGATGGTGAGGTTGAAGGTGCCGCTGATCCCCTTGTACGAGCCGGTTCCCGAGCCCGGCACGACCGGCACCGCCCCGCTCACGCTCACCGTGCTCGAACAGGTGGTGGTGTTGACCGCGAGATTGTCCAGGACACCGACGAACTTCCGGTCGAGGTCGGCGATGTTCAACCGGAACGAGCCATGGCTGAGGCTCAGGTTGAGCTGGCCGGTGTGCTCGGCGTTGGCCGAGCCGTCGGGGTTGACGCTTCGCGCCGTGCCGAAATCACCGATGGCGCCGGCGAGGATCACCGTGGACGTGGGGCCGTCGTTGTCGGTGTAGTCGGTCAGATGGACCGTACCGCCACCGGCACTGACGGTTGTCGCGGACATCGAGGTGGCGGTCGTGGCCGCACTACGGGCGGCCGGCCGCGTCGTCGAGGTCGACGAGCATCCCGCGGTCGCCGCGAGCCCGGCTACGGCGACGACCGGCATCGCGTACACAAGCGGACGAAAGCGCATGGGTACAGTCTCTGGGCGCGTGCGGGGCCAGGCTATCGGGGAGCCCTTCCAGAACACCCTGATCGTCTGTCCGCCTGTCTCAGGGTTTCCCCGGACGAGGCATGAATCCTTACCCCGGGCCGGCGGCGGAGAGAACGTCGCGGCACTTGGCGAGCAGGGCCTCGTCCCGTTTGATGAGGTCGGTCGGGCCCCCATCGGTCCAGTACCGTTCCGGGGTCGCGACTTCCGCTCGCAGCAGCGGCAGGGCGGGGGCCGCGGCTGGGCCGAGTTGGGCGAGGCAGTCGACGATGTCGGCGCGGCGATGCGGGTTCGACGGCCACGCGTCGATGAGTGTGGGCAGCACCGCGTCCCCGTCCCCGCTGAGGTGCCACAGCGCGATGGCGCAGTCGATGATGTGCCCCCACGTGGCGACGGCACGGCCGTCGTTCGCGCCGTCGTCGACGAGTTCGCGCAGGGCATCGTGAAGCTCGCGTACCCGACCGGCGACCTCCCATGCCGCCGGGCCGAGACGCCGGAGTGCGGCGAACGCCGTGTCCCGCTCGGCGGGGGAGTCGCTTTCCAGGCGCGGGAGCAGGACCGGCAGTACCGAATCCGCGTTCGCCGGCCAGGCTGACAGGACATGGGCCGCCGCAACGGCGATGCGGGGCTGCGGTGACGTCAGGTACGGACGGATTTCCGCGTCGGCGGCCACCGGGCCGAACGTGGCCAGCGTGCGCAGGGCTTCCCGGGCGAGAGGCCAGGTTTCCGACGTCGCGGCGGCCCGCAACAGTTGCAGTACCTCGGGCGTGCCCTCGACTCCCGCGACGCAACGCAGTCCGGTGACGGCCAGGAGCGCCTCGCCGTGTTCCGCGGGCAGCGCTCGTGCTCCCCGCGCCAGCCGCTGGCGGAGTCCGGGTACGAAGTCCTCGGCGTGGTCGCGAAAATGGCTGAGCGAGAGCACCACGGTCACCGCGAGGCGGGGATGGCGGTCGACGTTTGCCGCCAACGATGGGATGGCCCGCGGATCGCCCAGGCGGGCCAGTGATGCCGCTATCCGTCGCAGTTCGACGCCGCCGTGAACGGGTTCGGCGAGGTTCCACAGGTCCACGTCGGCGGCCACCCGCCCGGCCAGATGATCCGCGGCGGGCTGGGCCGTGGAGTACAACCGCTCACACACGCGGGCCGCGGCCGAGCGCACCTCGGGGTCGGAGTCGCGAAGCCGCTCGCCGAGCGTCGCGATCAAATTCCCGTACGGACCGCGCCAACGCCGGACCGCGTCGCCGCCGCGCCAGACGGCATCGAGACGAATCTCGGCGTCCGGGCTGCCGAGCAGATCGACCAACTCCGCCGCGCGTGCCTCGACGTCGCTCCACTCGCCAACCATCATCGCTCCCGGCTCGGTCCCAGACTTCGCCACACTGCCACAGCGGTGACCCTCCGCCAACCCGCCGGCCGCGTTGATCGCGAGGCCCGGCGGCGACACGTGTCGTGTCCGTGCGGATCGACCGGCCCCTTGGCCGCTCTGGGCAATCGTCGAAAACGATTGTCATTATGATGTGGTGCCGATTCCCGCGCGTGATTTCGTCGAGGGTTGGTCGTTCGCCGTAGGATGGCAGGTTGGGCGGCCGCGGGGACATGGCGCCCGGCAGCCGGCAGGATCGGAGATCACGGTGACGAGCGTCGTGCCTGGTACCACGCGCAACACCCGGCAGCGGGCCGAGGTGTTGGCGCTGCTGCAGGCCACGGAGGGTTTCCGCAGCGCTCAGCAGTTGCATGCGGACCTGCGTGACCAGGGGGCTCACGTCGGATTGACCACCGTGTATCGCACCCTGCAGTTGCTGGCCGACGCCGGTGAGGTCGACCAGATGCGGCTGCCGGACGGCGAGCAGTTGTACCGGCGGTGTGAGGGCACTCGCCACCATCACCATCTGGTCTGCCGTTCCTGCGGCCGGACGGTGCAGGTGGAGGGTCCGGCGGTCGAACGCTGGGCGCAGAAGTTGGCCGCCCAGCACGGTTTCGTCGACGTGGACCACACGGTCGAGATCGTCGGCACCTGCGCGAGTTGCGCCGCCCGGTAGTCCCGACCCCAGGCACGGCGGGAGTGCTCCCGCATGGACGGTCGCACGACACGCCGAGCGCCTTGACAATCCTAATGAAAATGAGTATCAGTGTCTTTGACCGATCAGTGTGACGGAAAGACACCATTCATGAAGATTGCTTTTGTTGGCAAGGGTGGCGCCGGTAAGACCACCCTGACCGCCTTGTTCAGCCGGCACCTGGCCGCGCAGGGACGGACCGTGTTCGCCATCGACGCCGACATCAACCAGAACCTCGCCGCGGCGCTGGGGGAGGACGCCGACACCGCGGCGCTGCGCCCGACCCTGGGCGAACACCTGGATGACATCAAGGAGTACCTGCGCGGGGAGAACCCGCGCATCTCCTCGGCCGAGGCGATGGTGAAGACCACCCCGCCCGGGCGGGGATCGCGCCTGCTGCGGGTGGTCGAGGACAACCCGGTGTACCGGCGGTGCGTGCGCACCGTGGGTCGGGTCCGGGTGGCGGCCACCGGTGGGTTCGCCGAGTCCGACCTCGGGGTGGCCTGCTACCACTCGAAGGTCGGAGCGGTGGAGTTGATCCTCAACCACCTCGTCGACGCGGACGAGGAGTACGTCGTGGTCGACATGACCGCCGGCGCGGACGCGTTCGCCTCCGGCCTGTTCACCCGCTTCGACCGTACCTTCGTGGTGTGTGAGCCGACCATCCGTTCCGTCGGCGTGTACCGGCAGTATCTGGACTACGCCGCCGACTACCAGGTCGCGGTGTCCGTGGTGGGCAACAAGGTCGCCGACCCGGCCGACGAGGCGTTCCTGCGGTCGCACGTCGGCCCGGATCTGTTGGCGAGCCTCGGAGTGTCCCGCCACGTGCGGGCCGCGGAGCAGGGCCGGCCCGGCCCCATCGACGAACTGGAGCCGGCGGGCCGGGCGGTGCTCGATGCCATGCGGGAGGCGGTCGACGCGACCCCTCGCGACTGGACCCGATTCACCCGCCAGGCGGCGCAGTTCCACCTGCGCAACGCCCGAGCGTGGGCCAACGCCAGGGTCGGCGAGGACCTCGCCGACCAGATCGACCCCGAGTTCACCCTCGGACCCGCAATGCTTCCCGTTCCATCCCGGTAACCATCGCTCGACCCGTTGGGAGAAAACACATGTCACTGGATGTCCCGACCGCCCTGTTGGAACGCGCCGAATCCGGCGAGGTGTCCGACGCCGAGTTCGTCGACTGCGTACGCCGGTCGTTGCCGTACGCCTGGACCATCGTCAGCCGGGTCGCCGAAGACCTGAACAACGCGACCGGGGAGTTCGCCGACCACGCCGTGCCGCCGCCGAGCGAGGTCGAGCGCGGGCAGTTGCTGCGCGCACTGGCCAGCGACGCGATCCGGGGCGGACTGGAGCGCCACTTCGGGGTGACGCTGGCCTTCCAGAACTGCCACCGGGTAGCCGCGTTCCGCCCCGCAGCGGTCGGCGGCGAACGCTACCAGGCGTTCATCTCCCCGCGCGGCCAACTGCTCAACCAGTCACCGCATCTGCGTGACTGCTGAGGGAGCGTGATCCGGCGTCGGGGGCGCCGGATCCGCCAGACGGACACCCCTTGACAGGTATCGATGTAAGGGGAAGGCTGGCCGGCAAAAGTCAGGAAGCCTTCCTAACAGTTCGGGGCTGCCCTGCGGATCGGTGCGTCACTTCCCCGGGAGCGTAGATGAAGAGACAGATCAGGATCGCCCTGGTCGTGGCCGTGGTCGCCGGTACGTCCGGCGCCGCGGTCGCGCTCGCCAGCAGTGCCTCGGCGGCAACCGTCAGCCACCCCTTCCCGTACCACGTCACGTACCGGACCGGCGTGCTTCCCTCGGCCAGCCCGGCCGCCCGGGACGCGGCGGTGAAGAAGCAGTACGACTCGTGGAAGAGCACGTACCTGGTGGCCGGCTGCGCGTCCGGCCAGTACTACGTGTCGACCAAGGGCGACGGCGACGCGCCGAACAACGGCACGGTCTCCGAGGCGCAGGGCTACGGCATGAACATCGTGCCGCTGATGGCCGGCTACGACGCCAACGCCAAAACCGAATTCGACGGCCTGTGGAACCTCGTCAAGACGCACGAGGACGGCCAGGGCATGATGCAGTGGCAACTGGACGGCAAGACCTGCAAGTACGCGGACTCCGGAACCCCGGACGGCGCGACCGACGGCGACCTGGACATCGGGTACGGGCTGATCCTGGCCGACAGGCAGTGGGGCGGCTACACCAACGACGCGATGACCTGGCTGAGCCACTTCTACGCCGCCGATGTCGCCTCCGACGGCCACCTCAAGTGTGAGGACGACGGCCCGACCACGGACACCCGGCCGTCCGACTGGATGCTGGACCACCTGCGCGCATTCGAGGCGTTCGACCCGGCGCATGACTGGAACAAGGTGGTCACCAAGACCCAGAACCTGGCCCAGGAGTTCACCGCCGCCTACTCGCCGAACGCGAACCTGCTCTCCGACTTCGTGGTCAACGCCAACACGACCAGCCCCAAGCCGGCCCCGGCCAACTACCAGGAGGACCAGCCGGACAACATCGTCGGGTACAACTCGCTGCGGGTGCCGTGGCACATGGGAACCGACGCGCTGCTGTACGGCAACTCGGTGAGCAAGGCGATCGCCACCAAGGAGTCCGCCAGCTACAAGAGCCACTCCGGCGGCGACCCGACGAAGGTGTACCCGCACACCAAGTTGGACGGCACGCCGTACACGACGGACGACCAGGCCGAGGAGGCCGGCGACTCGGTCGGCCCGTCCGCGATGGCGGCCGGCGACCAGGCATGGACCGACACCATCTGGAACTACCTGGGCACCAACCCGTTCGGCGACGGGTACTTCGGCGAGACCATCAAGATGCTCGTCTACATCGTGATGGCCGGTGACTACTGGTCGCCGAACGACTCGGTGACTCCGTCGCCGTCCGCGTCGGTTCCGGCGTCGCCGTCCACCTCGCCGAGCACGCCGCCCTCGGTGATCCACGTGGAGGCGGAGACCGGAACCATCTCCTCCGGCGGCACCGTGGACACCAACCACAACGGGTACTCCGGGGCCGGATTCGTCAACGTGGCCAACGCGGTGGGCAGCTACGTGGAGATTGCGGTCAACGGCGCGACGGCCGGGTCGCACACCCTGACGTTCCGGTACTCCAACGGCACCACCAGTACCCGACCGGTGGACATCGCCGTCAACGGGGCAGCGGTCGGCTCGCTGACATTCGGTACCACGGTCGACTGGGACACCTGGACGACGGTGACGTTCGCGGCGACGCTCACCGCCGGTACCAACCGGATCCGCCTCACCTCGACCACCGCCAACGGTGGCCCCAACGTCGACTGGCTCGAAGTCTCCTGACGCTGGCTCCATTCGCGGTAGTGCGCTGGTATTCGTGCGCGGTAAGGCCCATCGGGGAGGCGGGGATGCCCGCCTCCCCCGACGAATCAGCTACCGGTCGCGGTTGGTGGCGCCGCAAGGAGCACGCACTGCCGGTGGCGTGTTGGATCGCGTTCGTCACGACCTCGTTGACGGCGACCGTGAGCTGCGCGATGCGTTCGGGGGTCAGCCCGGCGGTACCGGCGGCCCGCGCGACATGTTGGCGTAGGCGGGCGAGGTCGCCCAGGCGGTAGCGGACTTACGGCTCGGTGGGGGGTG
>DASXOA010000175.1:0-7021 GCA_036494675.1 Rugosimonospora sp. | reverse complement strand
GTCGTGCACTGCCGGGTGCTGGCCATCGAACCGGAGCGCCTGCTGCGGATCAGTTGGCGCGGCGGCCCTCTCGACACCACCGTCGCGTGGCGGCTGGCACCCGAGGGCCGCGGTACCCGGCTGTTCCTGGAGCACGACGGCTTCGACCCGGACGACCCGGCCCAGCAGTACGCCCGGCGCATCATGGGCAGTGGATGGAGTTCGAGCGTGGTGTCCGCGCTGCGGACCGTACTCGCCGACCTGTCCTGAACCGGAGACCGTCAGGCCGTGTTGGTTACGGCCGTCAGCAGGCGCCTCAACCGGGCGATGAGGTCGCCGTCGCGGTCGCGGTCGCCGCCGTCGATGACCACGCGATCCGCGCCGCCACGGTTGTACAGCCACCGCACCAGGGCGTCCGGATCGCCGTGGACGACAGCGTCGGCGTCGGCGTGCGTGTCGGCAGCCAGGTGCGTGTCGGAGACCGGGTGGCCGTCGGCGATCGGGTGCGCGTCGACCGACGTCACGTCGGCGCCATCCGGGCGTACCGTGACCCGCCACGCGGCATCGCCGGCCGACACGAGTACCCAGCGGCCGGCCCAGTCGCTCAGGTGGTCCGCGAACTCCTCCGGAAACAGGTGCGTGACCGGAACCAGAAACTCCGTCATCATCTCGTCGATTCCATCGACGGCCAGATCCCGGGGAATCGGTGTCACCGCCGAGGTGTGGGCCATCGCGGTGTGGGCCGCGGTGGCGTGGAGAGTTGCGGCGTGGACCATTTCGGCGTAGGCCGTTCCCGGGTTGGCCAGTTCGGCGTCCACGCGGTGGATGGCCGTCTCGTGCGCCACCCGCCTTATCCAGTAGCGCACCGTCTCGTACGCCTCCCGTCCGACGTGGTCGCCCGGGTGCCGCGCCGCGAACTCGGTCGTCATGGCCGCGTAGCAGCGATCGAGCGCGTCGAGCGCATCGTCGTCGGCGAAGTCCTGCCGCGGCACGTCTTCGGGCATCCGGAACCGCCGTACGACGACGTTCTGATACAGGTTCGCTACGTGGCGAACCAGGTCCTCGACCGTCCACTCTGGACAGGTGGGCACCGGTGCGTTCAGATCCCGTGCCGCGACTTCGCGCAGCCGGGCGACATCGGTGTCGAGGCATTCCAGTAGCCGTCCGGTATCCATGGGAGTACCCCACCACACCGGTCCCCGCGGTCACCAGCCAGTCGTCGCCAACCAGTCGCTGCCGTCGATCGCGGCCACCGATCGCCGCGATCGGCGCCGCCGTCAAGGGCCGGCGGCGCCGGCGTCGGACGCGTGCGGGTCGGCTCGGCCGCGCAGCGTGTCGGTGATGGCGATCCCCAGCAGGACGAGGCCGAGGACGACGACCGCGAGCAGCGGCGACAGGCGCGCCGCCCCGGGTGTCACCGCGATGAGCACGATCAGCCAGCCGAGCCGTGACCGGGACACCCGGCGGAACATCTGGTACTCGAACGTGATCCGGCCGATCAGGAACAGGGCGGGACCGCCGAAGAGGACCCCGATCCAGCCGGTCGGGATCGCTCCGGTGGGTCGCCCGATCACGAGTTCGAAGCCGGAGCCCAGGGCGACGATCCCGGCCGCCATGACCACCTGCGTGTAGGGCGCCCAGCGCACGACCCGCCCCGGGTTCCGGTCGATCACCGTCTGGATGCGCAGCCCGGCGCGGTACACGTAGATCTGCCACAGGAGGGCGGTCGCGGCGAACGCCGCGAGAAAGGCGCCGGTGCGCGCCGCGGTGAACCGGGTCTGGCCGAAGGTCAGGGTGGGGATCAGGATGAGGTCGCCGAGGGCCAGGATCATGAATTGCTGGTACCGCTCGCCGAGGTGCCGGCCCGCCTGGTCGTACTGCATCAGAGGCACCCGGCCGAGCCACGGCGTCGGGTACCGGAACCCGCCGATGACGTAGTCGATGGTCGAGGCCAGGCCCCACAGTTCGGCGCGTTGTGTGAAGTCCCGCGTGAAGGCGCCCAGGATCCACGGTGTCGCCGAGACGGCGAACCAGATCATGAATCGCGCGGCACGGATCTGCGCCAGACCACGCTGAATCGTGACGAGCACGGCCCCGCGGCCGAGGTGGATCGCGACGTAGGTGAAGGCGAAGATCACGCCGTGTTTCCCGAACGCCTCGGGCAGCGTGGCGGTCAGCAGGATGCTGCCGAGCATGGTGCCGGCGACGATCGCCTGGATCGGCAGCCGGCTCGGGTCGTAGAAGTCCGTGACCAGCGTGGTGATCTGCCAGACCCACCAGATGGCCGTGAGCGGTATCAGCGCTCTGATCGCCCCGACCCAGGACACGTCTCTGGCAAAGTCGAGTGAGGTCAGCGCGAGCGCCGCGACGAACACCAGATCGAAGAACAGTTCCAGGAGCGTGGCCCTCTGGGAGCCGCCAGGGCTACGCGTTAAGGCTGCCGCCCTGGTATTCGTCATCGGTGAGCAGATCTGATCGTCGCGACGCGGGTGTCGGGCCCTCGCTCACGCGAGGATTCGGAGGAACGGGTACCGCTGGATCACATCCTCGCACAACGGGCTGAACGGATCGGCGGAATGGAGAAGTCCGGCCGCGGCGGCTATCCCTCCGGGGAGGCGGCGAACGACCGGTACCCGCCCACCTCGCGAGAGTCGATCAGCCCGTCCTCGATCGCGCGGGCGAGCAGGGCGAACGTCGTGGGCGCAGCCCGGCCGGCCTTGATGTACTTCATCCGGGCCCGGTCGATGTACTGCTTCACGGTGTTTTCCTGGATGCTCATCCTGCGGGCCACCGACGCCTTGGACATGCCCTGGAACCACAGGCGCAGCGCCTCCTGCTCCTGGCCGGACAGCCGGGGACTGGCCGGCCGCTGGTCGGTGACCATCGCACCGGCCACGCTCGGCGTCACGTACGGCCGGTCCGCCGCGACCGCGACCAGCGTCTCCACGCAGTGGTCGCGGCCCTCGTGCTTGGCGAGGTAGGCGCACGCCCCGGAGTCGAGCACCGCCAGGATCGTGTCGGGGTCGCTGTTCTGCGAGAACACCACGATCCGGCGGCCGGCCGCGGTCAGCCCCTCGATGCGGTCGATGACCAGGCCGTCGGCGAGGTTGAGGTCGAGCAGTACCACGTCGCAGGAGCCGCCCGGACCGTCGAGCACCTCGTCGATGCTCCCGCCCGCGGCGATGACCTCGACCCGGTGCTGCTCGTCGCTGTTGATCCAGGACTGGATGCCCTCCAGAACCACTGGATGGTCGTCGATAACCGCTACTCGCACCACAGGCGCCTGGCTCGCCGTCACCTGATCGCTCCTCTCCGTACCACAGGTCCATTCTGGCCCGACCCGGTGGCGTACGGTATCCGTCCGGGCGGTTCGACCGGATTGATGATTGTCGAGTCGCCCCGGTTTGGGCCATAGTGTCAGAGTGGGTTCTGCCTACACCCAACGGGAGGCATCGATGGCGACCGACGTGACCTCGGCCGGTCCCGCCACTCCGACCCGCATTCCCCGGCCGCGTTGGCGGCTTCCCGAAAGACTGCTGCCGGGGGCACTGCTGCCCACTGCTCTACTGCCCACCGCGTCGGTGCCGGGCGCTTCCGGCGCCACCGATTTCGCGCCCGGCCCGGCGGTCGAGGGCCCGGCCACCTACGCGATGCGCCGGCTCGCCGCCTGGTTCGCCTGCGCCCTGCGCGACGCCGTCGCCGTGGTGGGCAGCGTCGCCGCGCTGGTGGGTGTGGCCCGGCCGGGATCGTTGACCTGGGTGGTGCCGGCGGTCGCGGTCAACATCGGCTGGGCCGCGCTGTTCACCTGGGTCGCGCTCACCCGAGGGCTGCGCGCCTGGCTGGTAATCATCGAGGTGCTGCTGACCACCACCCTGTGCGTACTGCACGGCCATCTGACCGCCGCGGCCGCGCTGCCGGCCGGCGCCGGTTGGGTGACCGTGCTCGCCTCGATGACCATCGTGGTGGCCAACTTCGCCTGGCCGCTGCCGGCCGCCGTACCCGCGGGCCTGCTCGTGGTGGTCGGGTACCTGGTCGGCGCGGCACGGGTCGCGCTGCCCGACCACGGCGCGGTCCAGGCCGCGATCCTCGTGGTGCAGGTGGCCCTGGCCGGGGTGCTGATGGCTCTGATCCGGCGCGCCGCCGGGCAGGCGGACCTGGCGCTGGCCGGGTACGAGCGGGTACGCCGCGCCGCCGAGGTCGCCTCCGCACGACGTGCGCACGAACGCGAGGAGAACCGCCGGCTCCACGACACCGTGCTGGCCACGCTGACCATCGTGGGTACCGGCGCGATCGACCGCGGTTCCGCCACCCTCCGCGAACGGGCGGTGTCCGACCTCGCCGTGATCGACGCACTGGGCCGGGCGGCGCAGGCCGACACCGACCACGGTCGGCTCGACCAGCGCCTGCGCGAGATCGCCGCGCAGGCTCCAGACGGGCTGGACGTGGAACTGAGCCTGCTGCCGTGCGTGGTGCCCGGCGACGTCACCGAGGCCTTCGCCGGAGCCACCGGGCAGGCGCTGGTCAATGTCGCGCGGCACGCCGGGGTGAGCCTGGCGGCGGTCCGGCTGGCCCGGCGCGGCGACGAGATTCTGGTCGAGGTGACCGACTCCGGTCGCGGGTTCGACCCGGACCGGGTGCCGGCGCACCGGTTCGGGCTGCGGGAGGCGATCCGCGGCCGGATGCGGGCGGTGGGCGGGGACGCGGACGTCGTCTCGTCCCCGGGCCACGGCACCCGGATCACTCTGGTCTGGCCCGCGGCCTCCGGCGACGCCGATGGCTGACGAGCCAGCGGAATTCGTCGAGCGCGGTTACACCAGGGGTACCGCGATCGCGGTCGTGGTGATCGTGGTCATCTGGCACCTCGGCAACGACCTGCCCACCACCCTGGGCAACTGGTCGAACTACCGGTGGCCGGCCCTGGTCGCCGGCTGCTGGGTGGTCTTCGCCGCGCTGATCTGCGTCTGCGCCTGGTACCTGCTGCGCCGCGACGGGCACATGCCGCTGCCCGGACCGGTACTGGGCGTCCTGCTGGCCGTTTCGCTGGCGGTGGACCTGTGCAGCCCCGGCCAGATGCTGACCCAGTCCAACTGGGCGTGGGGCGCGGTCGGCTGGCTGGTGCTGATCGTGTTCTGGCGGCGGCCGATCCGGGGAATGGCGCTGTTCCTCGCGCTCAACGCGGTGGTGGCGCTCGTGGTGCTGGTACCCGACCGGGAGTTCGGCCGGGTCGGGGTGTCCCGGTACCTGATGATCGTCGTCGGTACCGTGGCGTTGCAGTTGGGCCTGTCCGGTGCCGTACGGGCGCTGCGTACCGCCGCCGGGTGGTCCGCCCGGGCCTCGGCGGCCCAGGCCGTCACCGCGACCCGCCGGGCCGCCGCCGACGAACTGCACCTGGCGCGCCGGCAGCGGTACGAGGTGCTGCGCAAGGGGGCGGCCGACGTGCTGGCCGAACTGGGCTACGGTGCCGATCCGACCGACCTGCGCATCCAGCACCGCTGCGCGGCGGAGGCGGCCCGGCTGCGCCGGCTGGTGGTGGAGACGGACGACATCTCCGACCCGCTTCTCCACGAACTGCGCGCGTGCGCGGACATCGCCGAACGCAAGGGCGTGATCGTCGACCTCGCCACGGCGGGGGTGGTACCCGCGCTGCCGGTGCAGGTGCGCCGCGCGCTGACCGAGGCGCCGATCGCGGTACTCACGGCGGCCCGGGGCGCGGCCCGGATCACGGTGACGGTGGGCGGAGGCCTGGTCGCGGTCGGCGTGGTCGCGGATACCGAACTGGACCTCGACGCCATTCCCGAGGCGATCACGCCGGAGCCCGGCGACGGGATCGCGGCGGTCGAGTCGTTCCGCGACGGTGACCGGCTGTGGGTGCAGGCCAGCGTGCAGATCGATGAGCCCGCGCCATCGGCGGCGCCGGCCTGAGCGTCCGGCGGCGCGAATATGGGGCCCGATTTCGTCGGGTCTGTGGGCTGATGTGGGACGCCACGGCGGCGCAGGTCACAGGGTGTGTAGCGCCGAGCATCTCGGCGTGACCCCGATTGGGGGTCATGCCACGGCCCCCGCCGCGCGCCAGACTCGACGTCATGGAGCACTCGGGGGCTTGGCCGGCTCGGTCGGCGCGGGTAGCGAAGCGCCCCGACCGCCGGTGGTGGGCGGCATCCGCGCCGCTGTATGACCGGTTGTGGACCGAGCCGCTCAGCGCGCGGTTGGCCGAGACGATCGTCGAGCTATCCGGAGCCCCTGGCCGACTGGTGCTGCTGGCCGGGGCCGCGCTGCCCACTCTCGCCGGCGCGCTGGCCGAGGCCGGTCACCGGGTGGTGGCGCTGGGCCGGCAGCCGTCTCCGGCCGCGACGGCGGGTACAGCGGCGTCGCGGTCGGTCGCGGCCCTGTCGGCGGCCTCGTCGTCCGCGGCCCTGTCATCGGAGGCCCCGTCACCGGCGGGCCTGCCACCGGAGGCCCTGCCACTGTTGTCGCGGTCGGTCGCGGCCCGGTCGGCGATGGCCCGATCGACGGTGACCTGGCTGGGCGACGAGATCGGAGACCTGTCGCGGCTGCACAACAGCGTGGACCTGGTGGTCGCGGTGAACGTCGTGCACGCCCAACCCCGGCCGGCGATCACCGCCCTGCGGCTGGCCGGTCTGCTGGCCGAGGGCGGTCGGCTGATCTGCACCGGGCCGGGGGAGCGCAGCGGCGGGATAGGGGTGGCCCGCGCCGAGCGGCGCACCGGCCTCGGCTGGGGCACGGTGTGCGCGCACACCGCGGGCCGGCTCACCGTCGAGGCGCTCGACGCGCTGACGGCCAACAACCGTACCCAGGCTCTGCCGCTGGCGGCACGGGCCGCCGCGGACGCCTTCAAGCTCGACCTGCACTGGATCGAGGCGCCGCTGGCCAACCAGACGCTGGCCGTCCTCGACCGGGTACCCGCCCCCGACCACGCACCGACCTTGATCCCGGGGCTGCCCACCCTCCCCGAGTCGCGGCAGCTGACCGGACGCGAACGGGCCGCCGCCGGCAGTTGAACCGCCGGCGGCCCGTTCGCGGG
>DASXOA010000174.1:0-3417 GCA_036494675.1 Rugosimonospora sp. | reverse complement strand
CCGCGCACCGAAACCCGCCCGGCCAGGACCCGGCCGACCACCGAACCGACCCAACCAGCAACCCGCACCACGCCACGACGTCCACCTAGCCAGCGGCGCGGCCCCGCAGCAGTCACCCAAAACGAAGAAGTCCATCAATCCCAAGCCCCGCCGCAAAGGTTAAAAATCAAGCTAGGGTCGGTATCGAAGCCGGTCAGAGCGATCCGGTCCGGGTGGGGATACTGGCGGTGGGTTTCGGGCGTGCCTTTGCCCGACGAATTGTTGACGACCACCGAACACGGCGGGGTTCTGAACCTACAGCGTGTGGCGGTGGGTGGCTACCGTGACCCGCATGTCTCCAGACGGCGCCGCGACCGGTGCGCCCGGGCCGCAACCCGACGACGACCCGGACGGCCACATCAGCGCTTCGATCGCCCTGCGCGAGACGCGCGACCGCAAACGGCGCGAGCGTGCCGTCATCCAGGCCGTAGGCGGTCGCAGCCACGGCAGGGGCCGCGAGGACATCGCCGCGGATCTCGCCCGGTCCTTCGCCGGCGCCGGGATCCCCCAGCTACCGGAGGCCGTCGCGCTGCACGCCGGGTTCATCGCCGAGGGCCGGCTCCGTGGTGTGCTCAGATTGCTCGGTACCGTACGCCACCTCCGGGATCGGCAGGGGTGGACCGGTACCCGACCGGCGACACAACGCCTCGCCGGTGACCGCTGGATCGGCGTCACGATGTCCGGCGATGCGGCGGCCGGTTCGACGGTGCGCTGGTGGGCGCAGGCCCACCGCGACGTCAACCGGCACACATCCGGCGGCACGGCGCTTCCCCGGGAGTCCCCCTTCGCGGACGTGTTGTCCGGCCCGGCCGCGCGGCTGACAATGGTCCCTCCGGCTGCCGGGAGCGAGCCCCCACGGATCGGCGTGTTCCTCGGCGGGACCTTCGTCGGCACGGTACCCGACACCCAGACCGGCGCCGCCGCCCTGCGGGCAACGATCGAGAGCGCGGAGTCCGGTGGCCGCAGGCTCATGGTCAGGTCCCGCTTCGATGCCACCGGCACCGGGGAGGCACCCGCGATGTCGGTCGCGCTGCCCTGAGTACGCCCGGGTCACCGGGTCACGTCACGGGGTCACAACGCCGCCAGCATCACGGACGCGTCGTGGATCTGGACGCCGAGTCGACCCTCGGCAAGGACGGCGACCGCGGCGGCGTACCCGGGGCCGACGGGCAGATCGCTGAGACTGCACTCCAGTGCGGCGCCGCGGTAGCTGACGAGTCGGGCGGGGGTATCCGCCGGGCTGACGACAACCTCGATCAGCGGTACCTGTAGCCCCGCACCGGTCGCCTTGACCACGGCCTCCTTCCGGCACCAGTACGTGTAGAAATCCTCCGTACGATGGATCGGTTCGGCGGGGGCGAGCACCGTCCTGGCCAGGCCCGTCACGTCGCGGTCGGCGACGGCCTCCACGTCCACTCCCACGGCCGCCGCACGGGTCAACGCGAGCGCCACCTTGTCGCCCGAGTGCGAAATGGACACGTGGACATCGGCGCCGACGATCTGCGGCTTCCCGTGTGGTTCCGCGCATTTCGGGCACGTACGGTCGATGCGCACCCGGTCCACCGCGATCCCCGTCTCCGCCTCCACCACCAGCCGCAGCAGCGCGGCGGCGACGGTGAACCGGGCCTTGTCGGCAGCCTGGACGTAGCGCTCCCGGCGGCGCCGTTCGACGCCGTCCAGCAGGGCCAGATGCACGGGCCGCAGCGACGCGATGTCCGCGAACCACACTCGACAGTCGACCGGCGACGCTTCGCCCATCGGCCCCGGTTCATCCATGGGCGACGGTTCATGGATGGGCGACGGTTCATCCCCTGGTGCGGGTGATGGCCACGGATCGAACCGGGCGTCCTCCCCTGTCCCCGTCGCAGACATGTGTCCGATCCTATCCCGGCCGTAGCGCGCCGCCGGTCCCGCGAACGGCGCTTCGCGGGGCGCGCGACCATCGGCCCGGGGAACGCGAATGGCGCTTCGCGGGACGAGCCCGATCCGGCCGGCGAACCGGATGGACGTCACATCGAAAAGAGGATGACGTCACCGGCCCGGGCGGGCAGACTGCCCCGAGTGACGCCGCAGCCGGCCCCCGACGCCGCCACCGCACCCGACCAGGCCGACGCCGCACCCGACCGGGCCGGCACCGCCAGCGCCGCCGTCGATGCCGCGGTCGCGGTCGCCCGGAGGCTCGGCCTCGGCGCGACGATCGAACCGGTCATCCTGCGCGAGGGCGCGAACCTCACCGTGCACCTGAGCCCCTACCCGATCGTCGCCCGGATCGCCACGGCGACCGCCGAGGTGCGGTCGGTCGAGGCGTACCAGTCTCGGGAACTGGCCATCCTCGACCACCTCGCCACCATCGACGCCCCCGCCATCCACCCGGCACAGTCCGTTCCCGCCGGACCCCACGAGGTCGACGGGTGGCGGCTGATCCTGCTCCACTACTACGACCACGATCCGGACCGGCCGCTGTCCGGCCGGACGCTCGGCGAATCACTCGCGGCGCTACACGATGCGATGGCGGGACTCGACGTCGAACTGCCCGACCTCATGCTGCCCAGCCACGTGGCCGCGCTCGACGAGGTTCCGGTTCTCCTGGAGCGCGCCGCAACGCTGGCCGCCGGCGACCGGGCCTTCCTCTCCGACCGCGCGCGAGATGTCTCCGGGGCGCTGCGCGGGTACCCGAGCGGGATCCAACCCCTGCACGGCGACGTGCACCTGGGCAACGTCCTGCGGACGCCGGACGGCCCGGTCTGGGGGGACTTCGAGGATGCCTGCGCCGGCCCGGTCGAGTGGGATCTGGCGTCATTGCTGGCGAGTACCCAGATCCAGACCGCCAACCGCGACCTGGCCGAGGAGGCCGTGCGCACGTACGGCTGTGACACGACAACGGAACTGTGGCGCGCCTGCCTGGAGGGCAACGTCCTGGTGTTCACCGCGTGGGCGGCGCTGGCCGCCGTACACAGTGACCGGGCCGCCGCGACGATGCCGCGCCGGTTGGCCTGGCATCGCGAGTACGGCGGGGGCCGACGCTAACTGCGGTGCGCGAAGCCCCACCGGGGTCGGGCTCGCGGATCCGGCTCGGCCGCGAGGTCGTCCGCCACATCCCCGGCGTACCGGGCCGAGTCGTCCACCGGTACGTAACCGAGTTTCGTTGCCGGCCTCGCGCAGTACCGGGCCGGGCAAGCGCGTGGTACGGACCACATCCGCCACCCTTGCACTGATACCCTAGGGGGGTATGGTAGCTCGTACCGGTCGATGGCGGGAGACGGCAATGGCCAGCTACACCAACAGCAAGCAGGACTACCTGGCGCGACTGCGGCGAGTCGAGGGACAGATCCGTGGCCTGCAACGGATGATCGAAGAGGACAAGTACTGCATCGACGT
>DASXOA010000173.1:0-8020 GCA_036494675.1 Rugosimonospora sp. | reverse complement strand
TCCAGGTCGTTGTACCCGTAGGTGGACGGCGCGCCGTCGTGCGTCATCGCGTTCTCGTTGGAGTCCGCGTCGTACCCGTAGGTCGTGGTGTGCACCGCGGTGCCCGACGAGTTGTCCTCTGCCACGCTGGCCGTGCGGTCGTCCGGGTCATACTGGGTGACGTAGCCGGCGATCGCGGCGCCGGGGCTGGTGTCGGTGACCGTCGTCGCGTTGCCGTCCGGGTCGTAGGCGTAGGTGTAGGCGTGCGTGGCGGTGTTGGTGTCGCCGGAGTTGTCGCGGACGATCTCCACTGCCCCGGCGGCCACCGTGCCGCCGCTGTTCTCCGCCAGCGACACCTGCTGGCCGCCGCCGCCCCTGGTGAACGCCCACTTCCCGAGCGACACCCAGCCGCCGCCGTTGTCGCTGGTCTGGTTGACGGTCGCGGTGGCGGCAGAAGACCCGCCGTTGTACTTCACCGTGTAGGCGGCGTTGCTCGCCGCGCCGGACACGACCGGGTACTTCACGTAAACCGTGTAGTTGCCGGCCGCGGGGACGTCCAGGTTCCAGGTGAACTTGTCGGTCCCGGACCCGGCCGCGTGGGTCTGGTACTGGTAGCCCTCGCAGCCGGCCGTCCCGGCCGTCCCGGCCGTGCAGGTCGCCGTCGTCCAGGCACCCGTCGGAGACGCGCCGGTGTCGGTGTCGTCGACCAGCTCCGAATACAGCCCGGTCGGCACGCCGTCGTCGGAGACCGACTGCAGCTTGCCGTCGGGGTAGTAGCCCCAGTTCATCGTCCGCGCCATCGCGCCGCCGGCGGAGGTGATCTGCCGGGAGGCCTGCTCGCCGAGCGCGTTGTAGTCGTAGCTGGTGACGCTGCCGGTCGGGTCGGTGGAGGACTGCACCCAGCCGGTGTCGTAGTAGCTGTAGCTGGTGACGTTCGGGGCCGACGACGACCCGTTGGAGGCCGGGGCGGTGACCGAGGTCAGCCGCCCGTCCGCGTTGTAGGCGTAGCTGGTCTGCGCCGCCGTCCCGTAGGTGGGGTCGCCGGGCAGGTACGGGGCCAGGGCCCTGGCGACCTGCCCGTCTTGGTTGTACTGGGTCTGGCTGGTGTAGGCGCAGGTGCCGGAGGCGACGCAGCTGCTGGTGACCGTGACTCCGGCGGCGGACCCGCGCGGGCTGATCACCTGGGTCTGGTTGCCGTCCTGGTCATACACGTACTGGGTGACGTCGTAGCTGGCGGCCGCGCCCGGCTTCTGCGCGGGCACCTCCTGCTGGGTGACCTGCCCGTCGGCGTCCAGGGTGTACAGGGTGGTGTTGTTGTTCTGGTCGGTGGTGGAGTCGACGAGACCGTCCAGGTCATAGCCGGTCTTGGTGGTGTGCCCGGCCGGGTCGGTGACCTGGGTGACCTGGTGGTTGTAGTTGTACAGGGTCTGGGTGGAGACCCCGTCCGCGTACTGCTTCGGGGTGGCGATGCTGTTCTGGTTGCCGGCGTCGTCGTACCCGTAGCGGGTCTCGTTCCCCGCCGGGTCGGTGGCCGAGGCCAGCTCGTTGATCGTGTCGTACCCGTAGGTGGTGGTGTAGGAGCCGGCCGCCGCGCCGGGCACGTTGCCCTTCGGCGCGGTCTGGGTGTGCAGGTTGCCGTCCGCGTCGTAGGTGTAGGTGGTCTCCGGCGCGGTGCCGCCGCTGGTGTCCGCCGGGGTCACCTTCGACGACGGCTCGTCATCGGCATCGAAGCTGTACGTGGTGACGGCATTGTCGGGGGCGGTGGACTTGGTGACGTTGTCGTTCCCGTCGTACACCGGCGCCGGGGTGGTGATCGAGGTCGTGGACGTCTTGGGCACCGTGGACTGGCCGGGGCGGCCGAACACGTCGTACTGATACGTGCTGGTGCCGTTCTTCATCGGGTCGGTCACCGAGGTGACGTTCCCGGTCTGGTCGTAGGTGTAGGCGGTGGCGTTGCCGCGCGGGTCGGTGACCGTCAGCGGGTAGCCCGTCGGGTCATACGACGGCCCGTACTTCGTCTCGTTCCCGTCCGGGTCGGTCGACGCCGTCAGGTCCCCGGAGGAGTCGTAGGTGTACTTCGTGGTGTAGGACCCGGTCGCGGCGCCGGACGCGTTGCCCAGGGGCTTGGTCACCGACGTGACGTTGCCGTGGGTGTCGTAGCCGAACGTCCACAGCCGCCGCCGCGGGGTCAGCTCGGACGTCAGGTCGGCGACGTGCCCGTTCAGCGCGGTCTGGTACGTGTAGGTGGTCCCGGCGGTGCCGTCGTGGTTGGCCTGGGCGTCCTTCATCGTCAGCGGGTAGCCGGTGTCCGGGTCGTAGGTCCAGGTGGTCTGCCCGCCGTTGGCCTCGGTCAGCGACGTGACGTTGTTGTCGCCGTCCCAGGCCAGCTTCGTGACCTGGTTCTTGGCGTTGGCCGCCTGCACGGGGCGGCCGGAGGCGTCCATCAGGTACGTCGTCGGGTTGGTCTTCGGGTCGGTGACCACGGTCTGGATGCCGCCGCCGGACGGCACGCTGTAGGCGAACCCGGTGGCACGCTGCATCCGGTCGGTGACGGTCTCCAGCGACCACTTGAACGTCGGGTCCTGCGGCGCCGTGTAGTAGGCCAGGCCGGTCGCGTTGCCGCGCGGGTCGGTGACCTTCACCAGCTTGACGTTCTTGTTGCCCTGCGTCATGTCGTAGGCGAACTTGAACGTCTTCGTGGCCGGCGAGCCGTCGCCGTCGGTCATCTGCGACATCAGGCCCCCGGTGTCGTAGAAGAAGCTGATCGTCCGGGGGCTGGCCGTGGCGCTCTGCGGGATCGCGGTGATCGACTTGACCTGGTCGATGATGTCCGGGTTGGTGAGGTTGGTGCCGGAGGTCAGCGCGCCGGTGGTGTCGTCAACGAACTGGTAGCTGTCGCCCTTGGCGTAGTAGCCGATGGTGAGGGTCTGCCGGCCCGTGGGGTCGGTGATGTAGTCCAGGTGCTCGACCGGGGAGTTGTTGCTGTTCTTCTGCGTGTAGGTGAAGGTGGCCGTGTTGCCGTTCTTGTCGATCACGGCGGTCTGGTAGCCGTTGCAGTCGAAGTCGAACTGCGTCCGGTCCGGCGCGGTCATCGTCCACGCGTCGGCAACCGGGTCCTTCCCGTTCGCCGAGCAGTCCGCCGAATCGGTGTCCTGCAGGTAGTAGTGCAGCCCCGGCGGCGACGTCCACGTGCTGGCGGACGAGTTATAGGTGAACGTGTGGGTGGTGCCGTCCCCGTCGGTCAGCGTCACCTGCGTCGGGTTGCCGGCCGGGTGGAACTCCAGCGGGGTGCCGAGCCGCTGCAGCGTGGAGGCCTGCAGCGACCAGCCGAACCCCATCGACGACTCGGAGGTGTCCATCGAGTTGTAGTCCAGCCGGACGAACGTCTGGAACCCGCGCGACGGGTTGGAGAACGCGTTGTAGTTCCAGTTCACGTTGCCGGTCGCGTCGTTGTTCAGCAGCGAGGAACCCGAGCCGGTGTTCACGCCGGTGTACTGGTAGTACTGCTCCAGCCCGAGCAGGTCCGAGGCGGACCGGGTGACGGAGGTGACCTGGGCCAGCGGCGCCACCGTCTGGCTGGCGGCGGCAGTAGCGGCGGTGGCGGTGGTGATGCGGAACCCGCCGGCCGTCACCGCGGACGCGGCCAGCTTCGCCTGGGCGGCCGTCGCCGCCGCCGCGGTCAGCGCCGGAGTGCTGGTGCCCGACGACAGCCAGGTGCCGGTCGTCTTGTCGAACAGGTCCCAGGCCAGCTGATACCCGCTGCGGGCGTCCCCGGAGGCGGACGTGTCCGGGGTCTTGACCGTGGCGTTGACCGTCGCGACCGCCGACGGGGCCATGGACGCGGGCAGCGCGGTCTGCTCCTGGTCGCTGCTGTCGGACACGTCGGTGCCGTCCGGGGCCAGCCAGTGGTAGGACAGCACCCAGTCCGAGTCCGGCCACGTGGACGATGTCGTGTTGGTGAGGGTGACCGGCACCGTGTAGCTGGCGGCCGAGCTCATCGGGTCCGGCAGCGACGGCGAGTAGTACGTGTCGGCCGCGGTCGGCTCGCTGTAGGTCACCACCAGCGCCGGGCGCAGCGCCGACTCGGCGGCTGTCGCGTCCGCGAACAGTTCCCGCTCGGCGATCGCGCTGGAATCCAGCTTCACGATCAGCCCGTGCTCGTCGGCCGGGGTGTTGACCCAGTCCTGCACCGCCCCGGTGACCGGCCAGTTATGCCGCGACGGGTCCGGGTCCAGGTCCGTCACCTGCGACTGCAGCGTGCTGGCGAAGGTGCCGCCCGCCGTCGTCCACGCCGTCCCGGTCGACGCGTCATCCCACGTCGCCTGCGACGCGGTGAACGACTGGGTCAGCTCATACGCGTCGTAGGCCGCCGTCGGCGCCCCGGAGTCGTTGAAGAACCCCCACAGCCTCAGGTGCGCCTCGCTCACCGTCGCATCCGCCGGGACCCCCCCCACCGCCATCGTGGGGAAGGAGAACACCGACCGGGTGGTGCCGAACGTCGACGAGTCATCCCCGACCGAGGTCCACGGCTGCCCGGTGATGTGCTGCTCGACCGTGGCCGGCTGCGCCGACGACAAGCTGGTGGCGCCGGTCGCGAACACGATCTTCTCCGTGGACCCGGCCGTGGGCAGCCGGACCAGCTGCACCGGGCCGGGGATGACCGTCCCGTTCTTGGTCTTGACCGCGATCATGTAGTAGAACGCGTTGCCCAGCCCGCCCGGCGGCGTGGGAGTGTTCGTCGTGTCGGTGAACGTCGTGGTCCCCGCCGGGACCGGCGCGACCAGGGTGTTAGAGGCGGGGATGAAGGACTGGAAGACGCTGCGGTACACCTGGTACTCGGCCAGGTCGTTGCCCGTGTTGCCGGTGCTGTTGACGTACGGCTGCCAGTTCAGCACCGCGCCGGTGGCGTGGATGGTGGTGATCGGGTTCGGCGTCACGCCGGGCACACCCCACGTCAGCACCAGCTGCGGGTAGGTCGCGGTCTCCCCGTTGTAGCCGTTGAACGACGCCTCGTACCGCGGCCCGCCCACGTTCAGCGCCGACTCGTTCGTCGACTTGACCAGGAACCCGTCGTCCGGGCTTGTCCCGGACAGCCAGGACTGCACGATGCTGGTGACGGTGAAGCTGTTCCAGACGTTGTCCGTGTTCGGGTTCACCGACAGGCTGGGGCCGGCCGTCCCGACGTTGCCGCTGGCATTGCTCCACGTCGCGGTGGACGCCGACCAGGCCGACTTGGCCTGGTCCACCTGGACGGTCTGGCTGGCCGTGCCGGGGCCGAACGTCTGGTCGTAGTACAGCCGCAGGCTCGCCGATGAAAGCGCGGTGCCGGCCGGCACCGCGCCCAGCGGGAAGCTCAGCAGCGACCGCACCGCCGCCGCCGAGGTGGTCCCGACCGACAGCCGCCAGATGGTGCTGTAGTTCGTCGTGGGCGTGTCGGACTCGATCATCACGTTCTGCGCGTCGGTCGGCGTCGGCGAGACCGTGATCGTCGGATCGACCACGACCGGGTACTTACGGGACGGCTGGGCCAGCCAGTCCGCGTCCGGGGTGACCGACAGCGTCAGCGTGCCGGTTTTCGCATCCCGCGCGACATGCTGGGCGACCTTCGGGCTCCACGCGAACCCGTACGGCGACGACGCGTCCTTGCGCGCATCGGTCATGAACGGCGCCGGCAGCGTCAGCACCGGCAGCGCGCCCCTGCTCAGCGTGATCGACCCGTTCTGCCGCGGCTGCGCCGTCAGGCCCCCGCCCGCCTGCACCGTGAACCGCAGCGACGCCAGGGACTTCGCGGCCGCCGGGGACGCGAGGCTGATCCGCTCGACCAGCGACTGCGGCGTCACCGTGTACGACAGCGCCACGCCCGGCGCCACCGCGTATGTCACCGTGCTGCCGGCGGCCTTCGGGGCCGTGACGTGCGCGCCGGCCAGGCCGATGCGCACCCAGCCGCCGCCCGGCGCGTCGAACCGCACCAGCTGCGCCGCCGACGAGCCGAAATACGACCCGAACGTGTTCGTCACGTCCTGGAAGGCGAAGCCGGCCTTCGGGGAACGCCGGACCTTCGTGCTGACCGGCGCCCACTGCCCCGCCGAGGTCTGGTAGTTGACGGGCCCGGCGGAGATCACCTGCTGCCGGGTGCCGTCTGACATCTGGTAGGTGCTGCTGTACTCGGTGCGCTTCGAGGTCAGCTCCCGCACCCGGTGCGCCGGCTTATGCGGGCCCTGCCCGGCCACGCGGCCCGGCGGCCGGGCCGCGGCCGGCTTATAGCCCGCGATCGCGTGCGCGGCCGGCGCGCCGCCGCCCCCGCCGCCGAGCCAGCCCCGCGGATCCCACCACGGCAGCGAGTGCACCGACCCGCTCGACCCCGGCGCCTGCGCCGCCAGGCCGGGATGCGCACCGGAACCCGGCGACGCCACCAGCGCGGGCAGCCCTCCCGCCAGCAGCCCCAGCACCACGAGCAGCACCACGAAAGGACTCACCCTGCGGACCACACGGAAGAAACCGCGCCGGCGCATCCACCCTCCAAGGCAGCATCAGCCGCGACAGCACACGCCGCCGCACAGAACACGGCAGATCCGCAAGAAACCGCGCGTCCCGGCGAGCATCATCCACGATGGCCGGAAGCGCTTACAACCCCCAAAAATTGGGGGTTTCTTGGCTAAACGTCCATCTACCTCACGTTTCATGACATGTTCTGATCGTTCATGATGTGATATACAACCGTCGATGGCCTGACAGGAACCAGGCCGTAACGCACCGCGACCGCGGAGCGGTAAATCACCACGGACGGCCGCGGACAGTGCCATGGCCAGACAGGGGAATGTCATGGGTACTGTGCGCAGGAACGGCAGCACGCGTATCGAGCCCGCCGGGTGCGATTGCGGGGCAGCCCACTTCACCGGGCGGGAACTCGAGGTCCTCCTGGAGATCGCTTCCGGCAAGACCAGTCAGGCAGCCGCCATGGCGCTCGGCATCAAGCCGGACACTGTCAACGAGCACATCGGGAACATGAACGCGAAGGCGGGTGTCCGCAAGCGCGCGGAACTCATCGCCATGACGATCGTCCAGGCAATCATTGTCATGGAGGACGGCGTGGTCCGCTGGGGAGGGCGCGCTTGCGTCCGCCCGCGGCCCGGTGGCCGCGGAACTGGGGGTCGGGCCGATCCGTTCGGGGGAATAATGGGCCAGGTGCGGCCAGCCGCACCTGGCGTAACTTGCCGCATCCCGTGACCGGGATGGCATGCCTGCCAGGGCGGAACACCCGTTCGCACCGGTCAAGAACCCCGGCTGTGCGATACGGCGTGTGTTACCGGCCGGGTGCGCGCGGCGGCCGCGGACCTCAGGCGGCAACCAACTCCAGCTTGCGGCCCAGGGCGGCCGCGAGCCGCTCCAGGGTCGCCTCGGTCGGGTTGCCGGCGCCGCGTTCGATCCGGCTGATGTCCGCCTGCGGAACGCCCGTCAGGTCGGAGAGCTGACGCTGCGTAAGACCCCGGGCCTTGCGGGCGTCGTGGTACTGGAGGCCAAGAGCGATGCCCGCCTCGAACCGCTTGCGCAGTTCAGCTGCGCCGGGCGTCTCGGCGGCCTCACGGGCCGCGGCCCAGTCGTCGAACTTGGTCCCCATGCCAGGCTCCTTCCGGTGCTTCTCGCTGCGCGGCGGACGGCATAAGTATGTGCCTTAACACATCAAAAGTCAATGTGACCTGCAGCAACCGGCTCGCCCGGCGGTAGCTGCTACTTCCGGCGTCGCTCGGCCTCGCGGTAAGCCGTGAGCAGCCTGCGCGCCTTCTCGATCTCACGCTGCTGCCGGCGCTCGCCAGGGTCCTTGCCCTTGTCATAGCCGCTCATGAGCAAGATGATCTTGCGGCCCGCGGTGCAGAAGAACACCCTCAGCAGGATCTTCTCCGGCGGACCGCGGACCTCTTCAGGGTCCAGATCGCCGAACTTGCGCCGGATCTCGCCGGCGGTCCAGCGCACCCGCAGTTCGTAGAGACCGCCGCCAAGAGGCTTGCCGAACTCCGTCCCCACGACATCCAGGCCCCGGGGC
>DASXOA010000172.1:0-21881 GCA_036494675.1 Rugosimonospora sp. | reverse complement strand
CCGGCGGCTGGGTGCTCGCGATCGGAGCGATGCGGTACGCGTTCCTCGTGGCCGTCTGGGTACTGCCCTGGATGCGCGGAACCCTTCCGCCACGGTACTGGCGGAAGGTCGTCGCGGCGACGCAGGGCATCGTGCTCGTGGTCGCGAGCGCGGACGTACTGCCCCGGGCGGTGAGCGTCGCCGGGCTGGTGGCGGCGCTGGCTCTGCTGGTCGAGTCGTTCGGCCGCGACGTCCTGTGGCTGTGGCATCACCGGTCCGCCATCGATCACGTAGCCGCCAACCGCAGGCCCGCCGTCGACCGCAGGCCCGCCGCCGATCGCAGGGCCGCCGCCAACCGCAGGGCCGCCGCCGATCGTCCGGTCGCCGGACCCCGACGGGACGCCGCCGCCATGGCCTTCGTCCCGGCGCTATGGTCCGACCGGCCCTCTTCATCGGTCCACCATGGAGAGACGATCTGACGCGTACGCCGCTCACCATCGGCGAGACGGTCGGCGAGGTAAGTCGAAGTAATCGGTGTTCGACGTGACCGCCGACGTGACCCGCGCGAACGACGGAGTTCGGGGCCCCGACCTGCGGGATCCCGAACTCCGTCGCTTGACCGGCTCAGGTGGTGTCGCCGGTGTGATGAGCTACGCCTGTTCGATCAGACGCTGTGATCAGACGCTGTGATCAGACGCGTCTGCGTGAGCCGATGCCCGACACCAGGGCCACACCGACCGCGGCCAGCACAACCTGTATCAGTAGCTGGATCCAGTCGATGCCCGGAGTGTGCCGCACGCCCAGGGCCCCCGCGATCAGGGTACCGATGAACGCAGCGACGATACCGACGACAACCGTCATGAGCATGCCGATGTTCTGGCGACCGGGCAGCACGAGCCGCCCCAGTGCGCCGATCACGGCACCAATGATGATGCCGACGATGATCCCAGCGAGTGTGAGATGCATGGCGGGGTCACCTTTCCCTGTCAACCGAGGAGTACGACAGGCAATAAACTGCCCTGTCGCGCAAATCCTCAAACCAGGGATCCCGGAACCCGGATCCGCGGCGCCATCGGTGCCGGGATATGTGGCGGTTCGCTCGACGGTGTGCGCTCGTGGCGGAGCCGTTTCTTCGCCGACCCGGCAGCGCACCTCACCGACAGGTCCGGTCTCCAGGTGGGCTGTGACCAGGCAACTCTGGCCCGTGCCGTACGTGCATCGGGCCGCAGGTTCCCGGAGAACGCCTTGGCGTGAGCACCACCAGCCTGTTGCGTGCGTTACCGAACGGGCCACGGATCGCGCCTCATAGCAGACGATTGCGCGATCCTCTGTCCCGAACGGACACTCTGAACGCCGCCAATACCTACGGATCCCGATATCACCGTGACGGAGCGGGGTAAGGAGCCGCCCGGGTGGCGGGCGTGGAACGCGGCGGCCGGGATCACCGGCCGACCGGATGACCACAGTGGACAGTCGACTCTGCGAGGCTCACCGACGTCCTGATCCAAGGCATCGCCCGGCACGCTCCGGGCGTTACATACCTGAAGGTTTCCGGTGAAGAGATATTCTGTCCGTACCCTTGCCTGGCTGCTGGCGGCCGCCGTGTCCGCGCTCGCCTTCGCCGTACTGCCGGCGGCCCAACCCGCTCAGGCGGAGGGCACCGACCCGCCGTGGGCCACGTGCGCCCAGTACACGGTTCCGGTCACGCTCACCGCGACCGACCCCACCGTCTACCACGTGGTGGGTCGGTTGTGTACGCGCAACGACGCGCTCCGCGGCGCGAAGACCGTGCAGTTGCTGGTCTCCGGGCTCACCTACGACCACAACTACTGGAACCCGTCGTATCAGCCGAACACCTACTCGTGGGTCTATGCCCAAACCAGCGCCGGATACTCCACCTTCAACATCGATCGGCTGGGCGTGGGGCTGTCCGACCATCCACCGGCCGATGAGCTGACGGTCCAGAACGAAGCGTGGCAGGTCGAGCAGATCGTCCAGGCTCTGAGGGCCGGTACCGTCGGCGGGGTCAAGTTCCAGACGGTGGTCGGCGTCGGGCACTCGCTCGGCGCGGGCATCCTCCAGTACGAGGCCGGTACCGTGTCGGGCGCCGCGAACGTGCCCGACTATCTGGTACTGGCGGACTTCCTGACCGGGCTCAACACGGCCGGCGTCAACCAGGTCAACTCCACACTCTACCCGGCCGCCCAGGATCCGAAGTTCTCCTCGGCCGGGCTGCCGGCCGGATACGAGACCACCCGGCCGAGCACCCGCGGCAGCGACTTCTACTACGTTCCGGGAGCCGACGCGGCGATGATTTCGCTGGACGAGTCGACCAAACAGACCGGTAGCGCGGCCGAGTTCACGGCGTTCAGCGCGGCCCGCACGAGCGCGGTCACCCACGGGGTACACGTGCCGACGCTGCTCGCCGTCGGCCAGTACGACATCCTCGACTGCAACCAGGCCGCGGGGCTGTCGTGCGCGAACGCGGCGGCGGTGATGACCCGGGAGTCGGGCAACTTCGCGGCCAAGGCGTGCCTGAAGGCATATGTGCAGGCGAACTCCGGCCACGACACCGACCTGCACATCGGCGCGGCAAGCCTCTTCAACCAGGTGGCCAACTGGCTGGACAACTACACGATCAACTACGTGAACCAGAAGGACGCGAACGGCTGCATCCCGATCAGCTGAGCACGGCACGGATGGGCGGCGGCGCGAGTCCGCGCCGCCACCCACGGCGTCACCGCGTGGCCCGGCCGTGCGATCGGGCCGCCCGTGCGATCGGGCCGGCCGCATCGCGGTGACAAGCGGTGACAAGCAGCGGATGTCGGGCATCCGACATTCATCGACATCGAATGGTCACCGGCATCCAATGTCGGGGGAATGGAACGCTCAGCGGGATGGAACGGCCGGCGGAATCGAATGTCCGCCGAGGTGGGTCCGATCCCCATCGCGGGTCTGGGAGGCGATGTAGCGAACTGGCCCCCGCATCCGACATACCCGGAGCGTGGTTCATGTCCGTACCCGGATGCGGCCACCGACGCACGGGCCACGGACGTCGCAGGCCAGCCACGGAGCAGGTCAGGCACGTAAGAGGGTCAGGCACGTAAGGGTCACGCACGGAGAAGGCCACACAGGAAACGCCCCATCCGTTCATTTCAGTCATTGCCCCATTCAAGAGACTTGATGGACGGTTGGGGCACTGCTAGCGTTTTCGCGCACTCCCGGATCGCCGGACTGCCTCGGTGGCCGCCGAGAGTAGCGATCTGGACGACGACGGCCTCCGAGGCGGACCTGGGATGGTGTGATGAGCTTCCGCGGTTCGGCGCGGCGTGCCAGGGCCTGGCTGCTGACGCTGCGCGCCAAGGCCTGGCTGCTGGTGATCGCGCTGACGGCGCTGTGGGCGTTCTCCGCATGGGTGACCGTGCGGGACGGGCTCAACCTGGCCTGGGTCCAGACCCTCAACAGCAAGGTCTATGAGCCGAGTGAGCCCCTGATGGTGGATCTGCAGGCCGAGCGGCGGGCCTCGCTGATCTACCTCGCGGGCCCCGGTGCCCGTGCGGCACTGGACGAGTCGCGGCAGCGGACGGACGTCGCGGCCACCGCGTTCCGCCGCGACGCCCGTAGCTGGCTGGCGTCGACGGCGAGCAGCGCGGAGACACGCCAGCGGATCGGCGACGTCATGGCCGGCCTGAACGGGCTGCCCACCACTCGGGCCTCGATCGACGCACGGGTCATCGACCGGACCGAGGCCCAAGCCGCGATCACCGCGATGATCGACCCGATCTGGCACCTGTACGAGTCGCTGGCGACGCTGGACGACCAGCAGATCGCCCGTACCGGCACCGATCTGATCGAGCTCGACCGGGCGTGGGAGCTGGTGTCCCAGGAGGACGCGGTGGTCGCCGGTGTCCTGACCGCTGGCCAGATGACCGGCGCCGAGCACGCGCAACTGGTCCAACTCGTGGACGTCAACCGGTTCCAGGCCGATCAGGCCGCCGGGAAGCTGCCCGAAGCCGATCGCGCCCGGTACGACGAGGCGGCCGGGGGCGCCGCGATGATCCGGCTCCGCGGCCTCGAAGACCTCATGGTCGGCTCCGACCAGGCCGGCGCTCCGTTGCGGGTGACGATCGCGGAGTGGCGTGACGCCGCCGTACCGGCGATGGACGCCATCCACCGGGTCGTGGTGACGGGTGGCGATGACCTGGTCGACCGCGCCACGCCGGTCGTGCTCGGCGTCCTCCTGCGCCTGATCGGCGCGACCGGCCTCGGCCTACTCACAGTCATCGTCGCCATCACCACGGTCCGCAGGGTCGTGAGGGAGATGGACGGGCTGCGTGTGACGGCTCTCGATCTCGCCCACACGCAACTGCCGGGCATCGTCGAACGGCTGCGCCGCGGCGAGGACGTGGACGTCGCGGCCGAGGCGCCGCCGCCGGTCGCCGGGCGGCGCGACAACACCGAGATCGGCCAGGTACGCGACGCCTTCGCGGCAGTACAGCAGACCGCCGTCGGTACCGCCGTGCAGCAGGCAGATCTGCGGCGCAACTTCCGCGAACTGATCCTCAGCATCTCCCGGCGCAGCCAGGCGCTCATCCACCGGCAGCTCAACACGCTCGTCGAGATGGAGCGCCAGGAGGACGACCCGGGCAAGCTCGAACCGATGTTCCTCGTCGACCACCTGGCGACCCGGATGCGCCGCCACGCGGAGAATCTGCTCGTACTCGCCGGGTCGAGCGCGGGCCGGGCATGGCGGCGTGACGTACCGATGATCGACGTGGTGCGGGCCGCGGCGCAGGAGGTGGAGGACTTCGCCCGGGTGTCGGAGTCGCCCATGGGCCCGGTCGGCCTGGTCGGTCGGGCGGTCGGCGACGTCATCCATCTGCTGGCGGAACTGATTGAGAACGCACTGTTCTCCTCGCCCCCGAACACCATCGTGGAGGTTCGGGGGCAGACGGTGGCCAACGGGTACGCGATCGAGGTCGAGGACCGGGGCTTCGGCATGACCGCCGAGGCCCGTGCCGCCGCGAACGCTCAGATCGCCGACCGCCAGGAGTTCCGGCCGGCGACCAATGCCCGGCTCGGCCTGTTCGTGGTGAGCAGTCTCGCCGGGCGGCACGGGGTGCGGATACATCTGAAGGAATCGCCGTACGGCGGGACGACCGCGGTCGTCCTCATCCCGCAGGATCTCGTGGCCCGCGTCGAGAGCGGAGCCGACGAGACCGGAACCCAGGGGACCGGAACCGAGGGGACCAGAGTCGAGGGGACCAGAGTCGACGAGACTGGAGTCGACGAGGCCGGAGCGACAGCGACGGGAGCTACCTCATCCGGCGGACGCCAACCGATTTCCGGGATGGCCGGTCGCGGAGCACGCCGGCTCCTGCCCGACGCCGAGCCCATGCTGGCGCTGGACCCGCCCGCGGCCGGATACGTGGACGCCGAGCCCGCCCCCAGCGCGCTCACGGAGGCGAGCGAGCCAACGGCGAGCGGATACGCCGCAGGCGAGCCGGCGCCGACCGGATACGCGGCAAACGCGTCGGCGCCGGGCGGATACGCGGCGAGCGGGCCGCCGCCGGGCGGATACGCGGCAGGCGGGCAGCGGTGGGCGGACCAACCGACCGGGCCGATACCCACGATGGCCGCCGGTCCACAGCGTGGGCCTCACGTCGGGTCACAGCCTGGCCCGCAGGTCGGGTCGATGCCCGGACCGCAATCGGCGGCGGGGACTGGGAGCCTGTGGACCGAGTCGGGGCTGCCGGTTCGCACCCGCCGGGCCACTCCCCCGGCCCGGCAGCCGAGGCCCACGCCATCGCCAACGCCCCGACCTTCCGGCACGCAGCAGTGGCTGCGTGAGCCCGAAGAGGTGTCGCGGAGGATGAGCGCGTACCAGTCCGGCACCCGGCGCGCCCGCATCGAGACGGCGCGGATGTCGGATCCGGACGCGGATCCGACGAGCCAGTCCAGCTGACCTTCGGGCACAGCGTCTGTTAGCAGAGATGGGGGCATCGAGTGGTACCGAACACCGCCGTGGATGTGAGCCGCCTGGCCTGGCTGCTCGATGATCTGGCCAAGCGGGTGGCACAGGTGGAACACGCCATCGTACTGTCCGTCGACGGCCTGCTCATGGCCTCGTCCGGGGGCATGTCGCGGGACGACGCCGAGCACCTCGCCGCGGTGTCCTCCGGCGTACAGAGCCTGGCCCGGGGTGCCGGGAAGCGGTTCAACGGAGGCCCCGTGCTGCAGACGATCATCGAGATGCAGTCGGCGTTCCTGTTCGTGACGGCGGCCGGTGACGGCGCCTGCCTGGCGGTGCTGGCGTCGCAGGACGCGGACGTCGGGGTGGTCGCGTACGAGATGACGATGCTGGTGACCCGAGCCAACGACGTGCTGACCTCGGCGGCGCGGACCGATCCGTCGACCGCCGGGGAGTAACCCGGAAGCCATGAGCGACCCCTACCCCTTCCCGCATCACGGCAACGGCAACGGCCATCCCCATGCCAACGCCGGCAACGCCAACGCCGGCAGCGGCAGCGGCAGCGGCGCCAGCGGCAACGGCAGCGGCGACGCCGATGGCGGGAGCATCGGCAGCGGCGACGGCAGCGGGGATCTGTGGGTCGACGATCTCGCCGGGCCGGTGGTACGACCATTCGCGGTCACGCGCGGGCGAGCCCGACCGGTCGCCGGCACCTTTGAACTGATCACCATGGTGAGATCCGCGCAGGGATGGTCGCCGCGCGCCGAGCCGGGGCTGGGTCCCGAGCACCTCGACATCGTGCGCCTGTGCCGGCCGGCGTACCTGTCGGTCGCCGAGATCGCGGCGCACCTGGACCTGCCGCTGGGCACCGTACGGGTGCTGCTGGGCGACCTGGTCGTGCGGGAACTGGTACAGGTCCATGACGCACCGACCGCCACCCTCTCCGACGACGTACTGGAAGCGATAGTCGATGGCCTACGAGCCCTCTGAAAGGCGACCCGACGAACCGTCCGCACCCCGAGTCGCCAAGATCATGGTTGCCGGCGGCCTGGGCGCCGGCAAGACCACCATGGTCGGGGCGGTCAGCGAGAGCCGGACGTTGCACACCGAGGAGGACCTGTCCGACCGCGGCGCCGCCGTCGACGATCTGGCCGGCATCGAGGGCAAGGCGACCACCACGGTGGCGATGGACTTCGGCCGCATCACGATCAGCGAGGACGTCGTGCTCTACCTGTTCGGTACGCCGGGGCAGAGCCGGTTCTCGTTCCTCTGGGACGATCTGGCCCTCGGCGCCCTCGGCGCGGTGGTGCTGGCCGACACGCGCCGGCTGGCCGACTGCTTCCCCTGCGTGGACTACCTCGAGGAACGCGGTATGCCGTTCATCGTGGCGGTCAACTGCTTCGAGGGTGCCCGCATGTACCGGCTCGAAGAAGTACGCCGCGCCCTCAACCTGGAGCCCTCGGTGCCGGTCAGGCTGTGCGACGCGCGGAAACGCGAGTCCGGCAAACAGGTGCTGATCGCGCTCCTGAAACACCTGCGGCCGGGCGTCAGGAAGATCTGACGTCCGTCCAAAATGGACCGCCAGGTCGGACATCACGCGGATCTGACACCCGTCCATCGTGGACCGTCAGATCGAGCCGAGCGGATCTGACGTCCGTCCATCGTGGACTGTCAGGTCGGGCGCGGCCCGTCTAGCCGGGCTGCCGCGGCTGTTACCGCCTCAGCCACCGCCCCGGCACCGTCCTCGGCGGCGAGGCGTGCCGCGACGCGCCCGGCCCGCTCCCGGTACGCCGGCGAACGGACCGCGGCGACGATCGCATCCGCCAGCCGCCGCGCGGTCAGCCGGCCGGCCGGGATCGCGACCGGCGCGACCCCGAGCCCGGTCAGCCGCCCGGCCCAGAACGCCTGGTCGGCAATCATCGGTACCGGCACGGCCGGCACACCGGCACGCAGCCCGGCCGCCGTGGTACCGGCGCCGGCATGGTGAACCACCGCCGCCATGCGCGGAAAGAGCCAGTCATGCGGTACGGCGCCGATCGTGATCATGTCGGGGCCGGTGACGGACAGCTCCGCCCAGCCGGACTGCACCACGCCCCGGACGCCGGCCGTTCGCAGCGCGTCGGCGGCGAGCGCGCTCAGCCGCCGACCGTACCCGGCGGCCATGCTGCCGAAGCCGAGGTACACCGGCGGCGGCCCGGCGGCGAGGAACTCCACCAGGTCGGCCGGCGGGCGCCAGTCCGCCGGCCGGGCCGGCCACCAGTAGCCGACCACGTCCAGCCCGGGACGCCAGTCGGCGGGGCGGGGCACCACGGCCGGGCTGTACCCGTGCAGGATCGGCCAGTGCTCCTCCCGCTGGCGGCGGTCGAGAGCGGCGAGGGACACCGGCGGCAGGCCGAGACGGGCGCGAAGCTGGCGGGTGGGCGCGTCGTACACCCGCCGTGCCAGGGTGCGGGTCAACCCGGCGGCGGCCCGGTTGCCGACCCGGCCCAGACGGCGGGTACCGGTCGTCACCGGCGGGAAGTCGCCAGTCGGATCGACCGGTTGGAGGAACAGCCCCAGGCTCGGTACGCCGAGGGCCTGTGCCACCTGGTACCCGAGCGGGGCCGTGGTCGTCGACAGCAGCAGCACGTCGGCGCCGTGACCTGCGACGGCGAGCATCCCGTCGACCAGCTGCCAGACCTCCTGTCGGGCCAGCCGCGCCAGGCTCACCAGGCCGCGCGGCCCGGTACCGCGCCGGTGCAGTTCCCGGCCTCGCTCGGATGCCTGGGCCGCCCGTACGTCGCCGGGCATCGCGAGCAGGTCCAGCCCCGCGTCGGCGATCAGGCCGGCGAAGGACTCATGGGCCGCGACCGTCACCCGGTGGCCGGCGTCCCGCAGCCTTGCGCCGACGCCCGTGTACGGCGCGACGTCGCCCATCGAACCGGCGGTCGTGATCAGTACCCGCATCGGACCGCCACCCGAAGAAGGCTACCCGGCACGGGTGCCGGTGCCGCTCCGCTTGACCGGACCCGGGCCGGTCGTCGCGCGACGTAGACCCGCCGCGGCTGTAGCGCAACGAAGACCCTGCGCGGCTGTAGCGCAACGAAGACACGGCGCTGACCGGGCCTGTACCCGTCCGCCCGAGCATTGCTCAGATGTCGGGGAATTCATCGCTCATCGCTCATGATGTGGGGCCCGTGCCGGGTGCGCCCGCCGGGCCGCCGGTGCCGCCGCGGCCCGTGCCATCGCAGCCGGTGCCACCGCGGCCGGTGTTATCGCGGCCGGTGCCACCGCGGCCGGTGCCGGTGCTGTCGCGGCCGGTACGCGGGTATCCCGGCCGGCTGATCGCCACGGGCCTCGGGTACCTGATCGTCCTGACGCTCACGGCCGCCGGGTTCGTGGCGACGCGAGGCGGCCAGCGGCTGGACGGCCGGCTCGTGCCCCGGTCCCTCTGGGGCGGCGGGTACCCGGATCGGACGCGGTTGGTCGGGCCTTCGCTGACGCTCCTGTCGTGGGTCGGCGACCCGGTGGTGGTGGCGACCGGGCTCCTCTCGGTGGTACTGCTGGGCGTCGCGATCCGGAGGCCGTGGGCGGGCCTCGCCGGAGTCGGCGCGCTGCTGTGCTCGGTGGCCGGGTCGACGGTGCTGAAACGGGCGATACCCCGACCGGATCTCGGCGTCGCCGGATCCACCGTCCACAACAGCTTTCCCAGCGGCCACGTCGCCGCCGCGACCGGACTGGTGCTCGCGTTCCTGCTCGTGGTGCCCGCTCGGGCCCGCTGGTGGCTGGCGGCCCCGGGCGCGATGGGGGTCTCGGCGGTCGCGGCGGCCACCATGATCGTGGACTGGCACCGGTTCAGCGACGCTCTCGGCGCGGTCGCGCTGGCGTCGATGATGTGCTGTCTGGCCGCCGCCGCGCTGGCTCTCTGGCCCGGGGACACGCGGGTCGGGGCCGCACAGGTCGGGGCCACGCGGGACGGGGCCGCACAGGTCGGGACCACGCGCGACGGGGCGGCGCGGGACGGGACCGCGCGGGACGGGACCGCGCGGGACGGAACCGCACAGGGCGGGGCCGCGCGCGACGGGGCGGCGCGGGACGGGGTCGGCGCCGGGGCCGTGCTGGCCGCTCGACACGGCGCCCCGCTGGCCCAGCCCTGTTGGGACGCCCGGTCCGGGCGACACGGCGTTACGCCGGGTCCGGCCGGCGGGCTCGGGTGGGCGGCGCTCGTCGCGGTGACGGGGACCGTCGGGGTGTCCGTGGCGGCCGCTGCGCTCCCGTTGGATCCTGACCTGTTCCTCGCCGTAGCCGCGGTCGGCGGGTTCACCGCCGTGTCCATGGCGGCGATCGTATCGGCGCTGTCTGTCACGGCGCCGTCCGTCACGGCGCCGTCCGTCACGGGGCGGTCTGTTACACGGCTGTGACATGGCGCGGACCGGATCGGCAAACGTCAGTCCGACTGTGGACCCGTTGCCAGTCCGACCGAGCGCTGGCGGTGCGACACGGGGCGCACCGCCGCGCACGCCGGCCGGCCGTCCGTATGACCCGCGCCACGCCGTCCACACAGGTCCCGACCATCAAGGAGCAGTTCGTGATGCTGCTGACCGACCCGCCGATCGTCACCATCCGCACCGCCGAGAACCACGAGCCGCTGATCGACCTGAGGGACGTCCCCGACCTGTGGCTGGACGAACGGCTCGCCGACGAGCACGGTGCGTACGCGCGACTGCGCACCACGGTGGTCGACCGTCTGGTGAGCGCGCAGCGCCGGCTGCCGTACGGTGTCCGGCTGCTGATCATCGAGGGGTACCGACCGCGCCGTCCCGACGAGGCCGACCTCGCGGACCCGCACCACACCGGCGGAGCGGTGGATCTGACGCTGTGCGGCGAGGACGGGGTCGAGCTGGACCTGGGCAGCCGCGTCAACGACAGCCCGGAGGCCAGCGCGAACGCCTGCTACACCGCGGCCCGCAACATCTCCACGACCGCGCTGCGCAACCGGGCGACCCTGTGGGGCGCGTTGCGGCGGGTGGGGTTGACGAACTTCCCGACCGAGTGGTGGCACTGGTCGTACGGTGACCGTTACTGGGCGCTCAACAACGGCGTACCCAATACCCTCTATGCCCCGATCACCGACACTCTGTCGTGAACCGGCCGGCGGCACCCGTCGCGTCCGGTCCGATCCGCCGGCCGTGGTCGACGCATAATCGTTGACGTGCCACGACTGCTGTTGATCGAGGACGACCCCGCTGTCCGGGAGGGTCTGCAGATCGCGCTGCGCCACCAGGGCCATCAGGTGGAGACGGCATCGACCGGACGGGAGGGTCTGGACCGGGCGCGGGCCGGCCAGCCCGACGCGGTCGTGCTCGACCTCATGCTGCCCGACCTGGACGGCTTCGAGGTGTGCCGGCGGCTGCGGGCCACCGCCAGCCTCTCGATCATCATGCTGACCGCGCGGGGCGACGACTTCGACGTGGTCGCCGGGCTGGAGGCCGGCGCCGACGACTACGTGGTCAAGCCGGTCCAGCCCCGGGTACTGGACGCCCGGATCCGAGCCGTCCTGCGCCGCATCGGCCGGGCTCCCGCCGCCATCCAGGCGCACGGGGACATCGTCATCGACCGCGCCGGCCTGATCGTCACCAAGTCCGGCCGGCCCGTCGCGTTGACCCCGACCGAACTGCGGCTGCTGCTGGTACTGGCGGAGTCGCCGCAGCAGGTCTTCGCGCGCGACCAGTTGCTGCGGCTGGTGTGGGAGCAGGATTATCTCGGCGATTCCCGGCTCGTGGACGCCTGCGTCCAGCGGCTGCGCGCGAAGATCGAGGACAATCCGTCCACTCCGCAGTACCTGCAGACCGTGCGGGGCTTCGGCTACCGGTTCGGTCCGGTGTGAGCCAGCCCCAGCCGGATCCGTCGCGGTTCCGACGCGGGCCCGACCGGGGCGGGATGCGCGGCAGGCTGATCCTCGGGTTCGTCTCGGTCGCGCTGCTGACCAGCGTGGCGACCTTCATCGCCACATACGTCGCGGCGGCCTACCTGTTCCGCAACGACCGGCTGCAGTCGACCTCCCACCTCGTCAACGGCCTGCTGCCCAACGACCCGACCAGCGGCCAGATCGCGCTCATCGTCATGGGCTGCGGGATCGCCCTGCTGGCGCTCATGGTCGTGCTCGCCCAGCTCGCGACCAGGCGGGTACTGCGGCCGGTGCGCAAGCTGGCCGCCGTCGCGGGCCGGCTGGCAGAGGGCGACCTGCATATCCGGCTCACCGCCACCGGCGCCGACGAGATGACCGACCTGGTGCACGCCTTCAACGAGATGGCCAGCTCGCTGCAGGCGAAGGTCGAGGAGTTGCACCGGATGCACACGATGGCGCAGCGCTTCGCCGGCGACGTCTCCCACGAGCTGCGCACTCCGCTGGCGGCGATGCTGGCGGTCACCGACGTGCTCGACGAGCAGTCCGAACGCTTCGACGGCGATGCCGCGGCGGCGGCCCGCCTGGTCAGCCGGGAGACGAGCAATCTCAACCGGCTGGTCGCCGACCTCATCGAGATCTCCCGCTTCGACGCCGGCTCGGCCGCCCTGCTCATCGACGCGGTCAACCTTGCCGACGCGGTCCGCAGTTGCCTGCGCGTACGCGGCTGGACCCCGGAGATCGTCGTGGAGCCCCTGCCCGACCTGCTGGTACGGGCGGATCCGCGCCGGCTCGATGTGATCATCGCGAACCTGGTCGGCAATGCGCTGCGCCACGGCGCCCCGCCGGTCACCGTACGGGCCTGGACCCATCGGACAGCGGGCCGCGACTGGGTGTCGCTGCGGGTGAACGACCGCGGCCCGGGAATGCCCGCGGAGGTTCTGCCGCACGTGTTCGACCGGTTCTACAAGGCCGACACGGCCCGTACCCGTTCCGAGGGCAGCGGCCTCGGGCTCGCCATCGCCTGGGAGAACGCCCGCCTGCACGAGGGCACCATCGAGGCGACCAACGCACCGGAGGGCGGAGCGGCGTTCACGCTGCACCTGCCGGTGGCAGCCGGGCCGGTCCACGTCCGCTAGCCCCCCGCACCGGTACGGCGCTGCCTGAGGTGGCGGCGGATCCGCCACCCGACGACACCCAGCACGACCACCCCGACGACGGCGAACGCGGCGACCCGGCCGACGGTCTTCTCGATGGCCGCGTACGAGTTGCCGGCCAGGAAGCCCAACAGCACCGCCGCGGTACCCCAGACGAGGCCGCCGGCGGCGTTGTACGCGAGGAACCGGCGGTACCGCATGCGGGACGTACCGGCCAGGAACGGCATCACCGCGCGCAGGAAAGCCACGAACCGGCCGCCGAACACGGCCGGACCGCCCCGGCGGGCGAGCGTCCGCCGGGCCGCCTCGATGCGGTCGCCGCGGCGCCGCGCGAAGGGGAGCGACAGGAGCCGGTTGCCGTAGCGGGCGCCGATCTCGTAGCCCACGGTGTCCCCCGCGATGGCCGCGACCACGACGGTGGCACACATGATCGGCAGGGACACGCTGCCGCGCTCGGCGGCCACGCCGGCGAGGATCGCGGCGGTCTCCCCGGGTATGACGAAGCCGAGGAACACGGCGTCCTCGGCGAAGACGAGCCCGGCGACGATGAGATACACGACGAGTCCGTGCATGACCAGGAGATGGTTCAGGAACCCGGTCACGACGCCCCCCGCGGGCGGTGCCGGCGCCGGCCTGCGTCGGGCAACCTCATCCTGCGGCCTACCCGGGTTTCCCGGCGACAAACCCCCAACGGCAGACCCGCACCGGTTGCCGGGCCCGTCGGGGCGGGTTTGACTGGAACCGTGCCACCGTCGCGCCGCAGGTCCCCGTCACCGGACCAGCTCGCGCCCTACCGGCGCAAGCGCGACTTCTCCCGGACCCCGGAACCGTCGGGCGCGCCGGCCCCGGCCACGGGCGAGCCCTCCCCGGCCACGGACGAACGGCCCGGCTCCCGCCGGTTCGTGGTGCAGCGGCACCGTGCCCGCCGGCTCCACTACGACCTGCGCCTGGAGATCGACGGCGTACTGGTCAGCTGGGCCGTACCCAAGGGGCCGACCCTCGACCCGGGCGTACGGCGTGCCGCCTTCCACGTCGAGGACCACCCGCTGGAGTACTTCGACTTCGAGGGCGTGATCCCGGCCGGCGGGTACGGCGGCGGGGACGTCATCGTCTGGGACGCGGGCACCTGGGAGCCGCACGACGCCGGCGACCCGCCGGATCCGGCCCGGGCGCTGGCCGGCGGCGAGCTGCACGTGGACCTGTACGGCGAGAAGCTGCGCGGCCGTTTCATCCTCGTGCGTACCAGGCAGGACGCGTCGGGCCGGGACGGCTGGCTGCTGCTGCACAAGCACGACGAGTTCGCGGTCGACGGCTGGGACGCCGAGGACCATCCCCGGTCGGTGTTCAGTGGCCGCACCAACGAGGAGGTCAAGGCCGACCCGGAGCGGATGTGGCGCTCGGATCTGCCCGCCGCCCGGGCCGCGCTGGCGTTGAAGCCGCAGGCCGTCACCGGACCCGACCCGGACGCGTTGGAGGAACTCGACTCCCTCGGCGCCACCGGGGTCTGGCACGTCTTCGGTCGCGAGCTGCGGGTGACCAACCTCGACAAGGTGCTGTTCCCGAGCCGAGCCGGCGAGGAGCCGATCAGCAAGCGGGAACTGCTGCGGTACTCGGCGCAGATCGCACCGGTCCTGCTGCCGTACCTCGCCCGGCGCCCGCTCAACATGCACCGCTTCCCGAACGGGGCGCGGGAGAAGGCGTTCTGGCAGAAGGAACTGCCGAAGCACGCGCCCGACTGGCTCCCGCGGTGGGACAACCCCGAGGCCGGTTCCTCGCAGGCGCAGACCTATCTGGTCGTCGACGAACCCGCCGCGCTGGTCTGGGCCGCGAACTTCGGCGCGCTGGAGTGGCACGCCTGGACTTCACGGGTCGACCGGCCGCGGCAGCCGACGTACGCGCTGATCGACCTGGACCCCGGCGGCGACACCAGCTGGGCCGACCTGCTCGCGCTCGCCCGGATGCACCGGACCGCCTTCGAGCACCTCGGGGTGCGGGCCCGGCCGAAGGTCACCGGCCGCCGCGGGATCCAGATCTGGGTACCGATCGCCCCCGGTCCCGACTTCGACGCGACCCGGGACTGGGTGGAGCGGCTGTCCAGGACGGTGGGTGCCGTGATGCCCGAACTGGTCAGCTGGACGTGGCAGCGCGACGAGCGCGGCGGCCGGGCCCGGCTGGACTACACGCAGAACGCCATCAACAAGACGCTGGTCGCGCCGTACAGTCCGCGTCCCGCTCCCGGCGCCCCGGTGTCGGCACCGATCGACTGGGAGGAGCTCGACGATCCCGCGCTGACGCCCGACGGTTTCACGATCCGTACCGTGCTGCGGCGCGTCGCCGAGCGGGGCGACCTGTTCCGCGACGTGCTCCGGGACGACCAGCACCTGCCGGCGCTCCAATAGCCGGCCCGGTTCGGATGAGGCGGCGGCCCGCAGCCGGAGCCGGGTTGGGCACCCTCACGCCAGACAGCCGTTTCGGCATGGCGGAACTTCCGCGACGGCCATTTCCGAAGATCGAATAAGTCGCTAGAGTCCGTGCGAAGGAAACGTTGCGGATCGACGCGGTCCGTCCAGGCGTAGGGCTCGGTGTCCAGGCGTAGGGCTCGGCGGACGTGCCGTTCCCCTACCATCGGAGCGTCTGTGTGAGCCAGTCCCCCGCCTATGACCCGCATTCCCTGCACGTCACGCTGGTGACCCCGTTCGGCGATGACGGACGCGTGGTGCACAGCGAACTCGGCGGCATGGTGAGGGAGCTGTACGCGCCGCACAACGGCGGGAACCTGGTACCCATCATCAACGCCGAGGCCGGCGAGTTCTACACGCTGAGCCGCGAGGAGCGCCACGCCAACCTCGTCACCGCGCGCGAAGCCACCGAGGGCCGGCCGTTCCTCGCCGGCGTCTCCGGAATCACCTCCGCCGACGCGGTCGCGTGCGCCAGGGAGGCGCTCGCCGACGGCGCCTCGGGACTGTTCGTGCTGCCACCGTTCGGCTCCTCGGACATCTCCGTCGCCTGGAACGGCGTGACCTACCCGGAGGTGATGGTGAACTACCTGCGGGCGATCGCCGCCGTGGCCGGCGACACCCCGTTCGTCATCCACCCGTCCGGTTCGCGGACTCCGGAGTACGGGCTCGGCTGGCCGCTGGAGACGGTCAGGGCGGTCATCGACGCCGTACCCAACGTGGCGGGCTGGAAGATGACGTACTCCTACGAGGGGTACCGGCGGGTCGCGCGGTTCCTGCGCACCTCCGCCCCGCAGGTGGCCATCCTTCCGTCCAGCGCGGTGCGCTACCACGAGAACCTCGCCAACGACCAGTTCGACGGTGCGTGCTCGGGGTCCTTCTGCTACTCGCTCCAGCCGATGCTGCAGCACATCGCCGCGTGGCGTCGCGGGGACTTCCCGGAGGCGTTGCGCATCTGGAAGTCCGGCCTCGCCCGGCTGCACGAGTACGTGTACAGCGACTACGCCCGGCTGCACACCCGGTACAAGCTGGGCGCGTACCTGTGCGGTGCCATCTCCTCGCCGCTGCTGCGCGACCCGTTCCCGGCGCCGTCGGCCGCGGAGACGGAGACGATGACCACCCTGCTGTACGACGCCGGAATCCCGGTGCGGGCGACGGCGGCGGCCTGAACGCGGCGTTCGTTCGCTGATATCGCGGCGAGGGTGCCGTGCCGGGGATGCCCCGGCACGGCACCGGACGAACGGTCGGGCCTCACTCGCGGTCGCGTCTCAGGACATCGTCGAGGGTCTCGCGGCGGAGGAGTTCCCGGGCCTGACCCGCCCGTACCGACAGCACCGGCGGGCGGGTCACGAGGTTGTAGTTCGACGCCATCGCGTAGTGGTACGCACCGCAGTCGGCGACGGCCACCAGGTCACCCGGGTGCAGGTCCCCGGCCAACGGCACGTCGCGGGAGATGATGTCGCCGCCCTCGCCGTGGCGGCCGACGAGGGTGGTGGGCCGGTCGGGAACGGCACCGTACCGGCCGATCAGCATCGGCGTGTACCGCGCCCCGTACAGAGCCGGACGCGGGTTGTCGCTCAGCCCACCGTCGAGCGCGGCCAGTTGGCGCCCTGCCGCGTTCCGCCGGACCGCCAGTACCCGGTACAGCGCGACGCCGGCCCGGGCGACCAGCGCACGCCCCGGTGTCACGGTGAGCCTGGGTACCGGGATGCCGTGCCGCTCGCACTCCACCCGCAGCACCCCGGGCCACCGGGAGGCGAACGCCTCGACCGCGAACCCGCCGTCGCCGTCGCGGTACGGCACGGCGAACCCGCCACCGAGGCTCAGCTCACCCAGGTGCAGCCCGAACCGGTGCGACAGGCCCGCCATCGCGTCCACCAGGCGCCGCAACGCCAGCTCGTACTCGCCGAAGCGAGCGACCTGCGAGCCGAGGAAGTAGTCGAGCCCGATCAGCTCCAGGCTCGGCTGCGCGGTCACCCGCGCCACCGCCTCCCCCAACTCCTCGCTGCCCACGGACAGCCCGAAACGGTCCTCGTCGAGCCCCGCGGCCACCGCGGTCGGGTCCGCCTTGGCCGGACCGAGCAGCACCCGCAGCAGCACCTTCTGCCGGCCGCGCGCCTCGGCGGCCAGCCGCGGGATCTCCGACAGCGACGTGATGACGACGCGGCCGACCCCGTAGTCCAGCGCCGCGTGCAGATCCTGCGGCGCCTTCGCGTCGCCGTGCAGAGCCACGCGCTGCGCGGGGAACCCGGCCGCCCGCGCCACCGCCACCTCGCCCGCCGAGCACACGCTCAGGCCCAGCCCCTCGTCGGCGATCCACCGCACCAGACCGGTGTTCATGAAGGCCCGCGCGGCGTACGACACCGCGCCCTCGCCGAACGCCGCCCGGTACTCGCGGCAGCGCTCCCGAACGTCGATCTCGTCCACGACGTAGCAGGGCGTGCCGTACCGCCCGGCGAGTTCGGTCAGCGGCACCCCGCCCACGTACAGTTCCAGACCCATCCGCTCCGCGGTGTACGGCCACAGATCGGGCGCCAACCGCGGCGGCAGCGAGGTACGCAGCGACGGGAGCACATCCACCAGAGTCACGTCTTCCTCCAGACCCGGCGCCGCCCCCGGCCAACGGTCGGGTTCCACGGCACCGCCACGACTCACGACGCCAATGCTGAAATCCGTTGCCCCGCTTGCCAATCGTCGTTGACGAAATAACCATGTCGGCGGCGGCGATCCTGACGCTTCCCTGACGATCGCGGCTGGCGTGGAACGGCATCGGGGTCGCGCCTGTGGTCCGGGTCACCCTCGTTGAGGTCGGCAGGTCCGCGAGCGCCATGCCAGACGCGCCGCGCCAGACGCGCCGCGCCGGGCACGCCGGGACGGGACGCCCGGGCCGCGCCTCTCAGGTGGTGAAGGCGGCGATGGCACGGGTCGCGATCGGCTCGGCCTGGCGCCGTGCCCACCGCAGGCCCTCGACGGCCTCGGTCAGGGTGCGACGGCCGGCAGCGACCGACCAGCAGTCGAGCAGCAGGGGTCGGGCATGCAGTACGCCGGCGAGACGTCCCAGTTCGTCCGCGGTCGGCTGGGTGTGCCTGCGGTAGTGCGAGACGGCCGCATCCACCAGCCGTGGGTCGCGTACCCCGCCCGCCCACAGCAGGTACGCCAGCGACCACAGCCGCGGGCCGCGGCCCGCGCCGGCCCAGTCGACGATGACCAAGCCGCCGTCGGCGACCTGGATCGCATTGGCGGGGACGAAGTCGGGGTGCACGAAGGCGTATGGCAGGTCGGCGGCGTCGTCGAGGCTGGCGACGGCGTCGAGCAGCAGGTCGCAGCGCTCGCTGTCGGCGCCGCTGGTGCGGGCGCGCACCGATTGCATGAGGGTCAGCGCCGCGTCGATCTCGTCGGCGGGTCCGCCGGTCGACGCGAGATGGTGCCATGCCCCGCCTGGCCGTGACCCGGTGGCGGGTCGGGCGTGCAGCCCGCCGAGCAGGGCGCCGAGGATCGCGAAGGTGCGGCCAGGCCGGTCCGGACGGGTACCGTCGATGAATTCGATGACCAGCACGCCGCGATCGTCCAGAGTGGACACGGGAGCGGCGCAGCGGGACGGGCGTGCGTAACTCCTGTTGGATCGCGTGACTCGTCAGTTCGATCCCAGATCGGCGGACAGCCAGTGTTCCGGCCGCATGTAGACCGCGGAGTGTTCGCCGAGTTGCGTCCGTTCGTACTCCACGAACGCGGCGACCTTGTCCGGTGGTAGGTACCGCGCCGCCATCTCCCACGAACGCTCGCCGCTACTCTCCGCGGTCCTGACCACCGGCCCCTCCACCGACACATAGCGGACCGTCGGCTCGGTCCGCTGCACCATCAAGCTGAACCTGCCGGCAGCCTCGATCGCGCGGGACTTCCGCGAGCCGGGAGCCGAGAGCACCCACAACTCGCCGCCTGGCGTGTACTGGTACCAGATCGGCACCGTCAGCGGCGCACGATCCGGCCGTTCGACCACCGACAACGCACCGATGTGGGGTTCTGCCAGGAACAGTTCACGTTCTTCCATCGACAACGCCATAGGCCCGATGCTAGCCAACAGGTCTGTCAAAACCCGTCCGCCACCGGGTCGGCGTGGACTTCTCGCTGCTCGGCCGCCGGCCCGGCCGACCGGGCGTCGCCCGGGCCGGGTGATTCGCTCAGGCGGCCTGAACCAGGACGCGTTTCGCGGCGGCGGCCGGCTCCAGCAGTCGGGCGGCCATCGGCGCGAAGACCAGGCCGATCGCCGTCCACATCAGCAGTTGCGCCGCGACCGAGTAGAGCCGGAAGCCGAACAGCACGTCGGCCGGGAAACCCGGATACACGATCCGGCCATCGGAGTCGGTGAGCGGCTGCGGTGTCTCGGTGAGATGGCTGCCGTACGAGTGGTTGGCGGCCAGGTGACCCAGCGGCGGCAGGATCGCCATGACGACACCGATCGCGACCACGAACACCGCTCCGGCGAGGAGGCTGGCGTTCCAGTTGCCGAACCGCGGCCTCAGTCGCCGGCCCAGCCACACCGTGAGGATCAGCAGCGCCACCGAGCACCCCACCATCAGCAGGTACAGCAGGCCACGCTGGCGGATCGTGTCCGCGTGTCCGATCGCGGGCGGGTTGGCCGGGTACTTGACGAACGGCACCAGGTACATGCCCAGGAATCCGGCCGCGGCCACCAGCATCGCCAGCGGCCTGGGCCGCAGCCCGCCGGTACGGCCGAGGCAGACGCAGTACGCGACGGCGAACAGGGCGCCCATCGCCATCCCGAAGAAGATGAGCGCCACACCGATTCCAACATCGGCCTGGATCGTCCGGCTGAAGAGGTCCGGATCGGCCGCCTCGACCGGCAGTCCGGCCGCCCGGTCCAGGGCGGCCTGTGCCGCGTCGCGACCGTTCTCATAGTTGATGGCCTGTTGAATCTGCGGCTCCGCGAAGATCCGCGCGAAGACGAACGCCAGCACACCGCCCACCGCGCCGGCGAGCACGCCGCGCAGGATCAGTCTCTTCTCCATTCCCCGACGGGCCTCAGTGGCAGGGGAAGCCGAGGAAGTGCCGCCCGTCGTGGACGAACTCGTGCACGTGCATGTCGCTGCCGAACACTGACAGCGCACCCTGGTCGACGCCGATGAAGTAGTACACGAGCAACGCCAGGGCCGCGGCGCCGACCAACCACAGCAACGAACGTGACAATGGCAGAACGAGCGGTGTCGCGGTGTCTTGAGAACCGGATACAGAGCTCACGATGGGCCTCCTTCAGGGATCCAGCGTCCCTCGTCAGATGGGGCATCGTGGCGGCCAAGTATCTGACTTGCGAACCCTTTGTGAGGACTCGCTCACAGTGGCGCGACCGTGCTGGAATTCCACCAGCTTCCTCGCGCCGCCACGTGCTCCAGACGGTACGGACATCGGGACGCGGCGTCAAACACCCTCCGCGTGTCGCGTCGGGACGCCACGACCAGGTGCGATCACGGGGGTGGCTCGACGGGGGCGGGTCGTAGGGCTCGGCCACGCGCCGTCTCGCAGCGTCTGGCCGGGCGGTCCGCGCCTCCGGACGAGCCCGTCAGCGCCGCCGGACCGTGTTAGCCTGCGTCGTCAGCCTCTGTCGTCAGGCCGCGCGGTCGGCGCGCGTCGTCAGCCTGCGTCGTCGGCCCGCGTCGCATCGCACGCGCGGTTCCGGCACCGCTGTCGCCGCGTCGCTTCGCCGGGCTGACGTTCCACCCAGTTGGCCACGCCGGTTAGCTGACCACGTCGTTCGGGGGGACGTGCCATGACCTTCACCGTGACACCGGTCGGATTGGTCCACAATGGACGGACCGATCCACAGGACACAGACAACTGGGGTACCGTCGCCAGCACCATCGTCGTCGATGAGAGGTTCGGCGACGACTGCCTCATCGGCGTCAAGGACTTCTCCCATGTCGAGGTGGTGTTCGTCTTCGACCGCCTCGCCGAGCGCGAGGACTACCGGCCGCTCCGGCGACCCCGCGGCCGGGCCGACCTGCCCGAGGTGGGCGTGTTCGCCGATCGTGGGCCCCGGCGCCCCAACCGGATCGGCTGCACGATCTGCCAGGTCGTCTCCGCCGAGGGGCGGCTACTGCGGGTACGCGGCCTCGACGCCGTCGACGGCACCCCGGTGCTGGACATCAAGCCGGTGATGCGCCATTTCGTGCCCGACCGCATCGAGCAGCCCGGCTGGGTCGACGACCTGATGCGCGAGTACTTCCGCGGCTGATCCGTCCCTGGTGCGCCCGGCCGGCGGAGAGCCACCGAACCGGCCGGCCCCGCGTTCAGGAAAATCCGGTGCCCGCAGTCCGCCACAATGGAAGGATCTCCGTCGCGCCGGGAACGACGCCGCGGCGGCGGCGTGGCACGGGATCGGCGGGAGCGGCGCGGAGCCGGAAGGGGCGGGTACGAACGTG
>DASXOA010000171.1:0-4254 GCA_036494675.1 Rugosimonospora sp. | reverse complement strand
CGTACTGGCGGGCGGTCAGATTGATGCGCAGCGCCCGCAGGATCTGCGGCTCGTCGTCGACGATGAGGATCCGGGTCATACGTCGATCGCCTCCGCGCTCGCGTGGGAATCCGCGCGGCCGCGCTCCTCGCTGCCCTCCGGCACAGAACCGTCGCCGGAACCGTCGCCGGCCGCCGGGCCGGAGCCGTCGCCGGAACCGGGCCGGCCCCTGCCGGGCAGCCGGAGCGTCATCGTCAGGCCGCCGCCGGGAGTGGTCTCGGGTTCGAGGGTGCCGCCCATCGCCTCGGCCAGGCCGCGCGAGAGCGCCAACCCGAGTCCGACGCCGGTGTCGTTGTCCCGGTCGCCGAGGCGCTGGAACGGCAGGAAGACCCGTTCCCGGTCGGCGACGGGGATGCCGGGTCCGTGGTCGATGATGCGCACCTCGACGTACCCGGCGTGCTCGCTCGCCGTGATCAGCGGCGGCCGGGTCGGCGGGCTGTGCCGCAGCGCGTTGGACAGCACGTTGGCCAGGATGCGTTCGAGCAGAGCCGGGTCGACGTCGATCTCGGCGAGGTCGTCCGGGACGTGGATGGCCACGCCCTGGCCGGGTGCGCCGAGCAGGTCCACGGCCTTCGCGACCGCCTCCGCGACGCTCATGGGTTGCGGGGACATGCCGAGCGCGCCGGCCTGCAGCCGGCTCATGTCCAGCAGGTTCTCCACGAGCCGTACCAGCCGGTCGAGGGACTCGTCCGCGGTGGCCAGCAACTCGTCGCGGTCGGTCTCGTCGAAGACGACGTCGTGGCTGCACAGGCTCGTGATGGCGGCCTTGGCCGACGCCAGCGGGGTACGCAGGTCGTGGCTGACCGCGGACAGCAGGGCGGTGCGCAGCTTGTCGGCCTCGGCCAGGGGCCCCACGGCCGCCGCCTGCTCGGCGAGGCGCTCCTGGCGCAGCGCGACCGCGGCCTGAGCGGCGAACGCCTCGACCACGCGGCGGTCGGCGGCGGCGAGCGGGCCGCCCCGCAGCGCGAGGGTGAGCTCGGGATCGATCGGGATGTCCACCTCGCCCTCGGCCGGCGTCAGGCAGGGCCGGTCGCCGACCGAGGCGGCGATGCGCCACACCGCCGGATCGTGGCGCTGCTGCGGGCCGGGCGGCGCGTCGGGCCGGCGCTCCAGGAGGCTCACGCCGCTGAGTCCGAACGCCTCGCGGAGCTGGTCGAGCACCGCGGGCAGCGGTCGGGAGCCGCGCAGCACGCTACCGGCCAGGGTGGACAGCGTCAGGGCCTCGGCGCGGGCGCTGGCCGCCTCGCGGGTGCGCCGCGCGGCGGCGTCGACGGTGGCGCTCACCGCCAGTGCCACGGCCAGGAAGACGAACAGCGCGAGGATGTTCTCCCACTGGTCGATGGTCCAGAGGTGGATCGGCGGGACGAAGTAGTAGTTGAGCAGCAGGAAGCCGGCGACCGCCGCGCACAGCGCCGGGTACAGGCCGCCGACCAGCGCCACGACCACGACCCAGGCGAGGTAGAGCAGGATGTCGCTGGGCAGCGACATGTCGGCGCGGACCTGGGCGAGCAGGACCGTCAGCGCCGGCAGGCCGACAGCGGCCAGCCCGAACCCGATCGCGCGCCGCCGCCAGCTCAGGGCACTGGCCACGGCCACCCTGCCCCGCCCGCGCTTGACCTCCTCGTGGGTGACCAGGTGCACGTCGATGGTGCCGGATCCGGCCGTGGTGGTGACTCCCACCCCGGGCGAGAAGATCTGCGCGGCGCGGCCCCGGCGGCTGGCGCCGAGGACCAGTTGGGTGGCGTTCACGCCGCGGGCGAAGTCGAGCAGCGCGGTGGGGATGTTGTTGCCGATCACCTGGTGGTAGGTGCCGCCGAGGTCCTCGACCAGGGTGCGCTGCCGGGCGAGGGTCGCAGGGTCGCCGCTGCCGGTGAGACCGTCGCTCGGCGTGACGTGTACGGCGAGCAGGTCGGCGCCCTTGGTACGGTCGGCGATCCGGGCGGCCCGGCGGATCAGGGTGTCGCCCTCCGGGCCCCCGGTCAGCGCGACCACCACCCGTTCCCGGGTCTCCCAGGTGGCGGAGATGTGGTGCTCGGCGCGGTACCGGTCGAGTTGCTCGTCGACCTTGTCTGCGACCCACAGCAGCGCGAGTTCCCGCAGTGCGGTCAGGTTGCCCGCCCGGAAGTAGTTGCCCAGCGCGGCATCGATCTTCTCCGGCTGGTAGATGTTGCCGTGCGCCATCCGGCGGCGCAGCGCGTCGGGGGCCATGTCGACCAGTTCGATCTGCTCGGCACGGCGGACGATCTCGTCGGGTACGGTCTCGCGCTGGGGTACGCCGGTGATGTCCTGGACGACGTCGTTGATGGATTCCAGGTGCTGGATGTTGACGGTGGTGATGACCGTCATGCCGGCGTCGAGCAGTTCCTGGATGTCCTGCCACCGCTTGGCGTTGCGGGAACCGGGGACGTTGGTGTGCGGCAGTTCGTCGACGAGGACCACCTCGGCACCCCGCGCCAGTACCGCGTCGACGTCCATCTCGGTGAACACCGCGCCCCGGTAGCTGACGTCCCTGCGGGGAATCACCTCCAGGTCGCCGACCATCGCCTCGGTGTGCGGCCGGCCGTGGCACTCGACGTAGCCGACGACCACGTCGGTGCCCCGCTCCCGCCGGCGGTGCCCCTCCTCCAGCATCTTGTAGGTCTTACCGACGCCGGGGGCGGCACCGAGGTAGACGCGCAGTTGTCCTCGCGACATGTGTCTCCCTTCCGTGTGCCGCCCCGGCGGCGGTCGTTCAGTTCTGGTGGTACGGGTACTGCTTGTCCAGCGCCAGGTTGACCTGGAGCACGTTGACGGCCGGCTCACCCATGAAGCCCAGCGCCCGCCCGTCGGTGTACTGGCTGATCACCTTCTGGACGTTGGCCAGGGAGGTGTTGCGTTCCCGGGCGACCCGGGGTGCCTGCAGGTCCGCGTACGCGACGCTGATCTGCGGGTCCAGGCCGGAGCCGCTGGCGGTCACCGCGTCCGAGGGGACGGCCGGGTGGGAGGGTGCGTCGCCGCGGATCGGGGTCACGACGCCCTTGGAGTAGTCCTCCCCGAACTTCGCGCACTCCACCTTCACGCCCTTGTAGACGCTGATGAACGGGGTGGCCGGGCAGGCCTGGTTGAGGCTGACCACCCGGGTCACCGGGCCGGTGGACCCGTCCCGGTAGAACACCGCGAGGACCGCGCCGATGCCGTCCGCCGTGCAGAACGGCCGGGAGCCGTCGACTCCTTCCAGCTTGCCGACCGCCACGCTGCGCGTGCAGACCTGGGTCAGCAGGCTCTGGGTGCCGGTGTCGTCCTTGACCGACGGGTCGGGCAGGGTGTCCACAATGGACTCAGGCCCCAGGTTCGAGGCGCTGGTGGCCGTCGGGTCGTACCCGTCGCCCGCCGCCGAGGGGCGGGACTGGAAGTACTGCACCAGCGGGTTGCCGTCCTTGTCGGTGAACGACTGCCCGATCAGGCTGCTGCCGACCGAGGTGTCGCCCACCTTCACCATCGAGCCGTCGGCGTTGTGCTTCAGGCCGGGGATCTGGGCGACCCCGGTGATGACGAGCGGGTAGATGATGCCGGTCAGCACGGTGAGCACGAGCAGTGCCCGCAGCGCGGCCAGGTGTTGGGTAATCCAGGAGGGCAATCGCATCATAGGCTCCGCATCACGAGATGCCAGGAATGAAGTGGATGATCAGGTCAATGATCTTGATGCCGACGAACGGCGCGATGATGCCGCCGACACCGTAGATCCAGAGGTTGCGGCGCAGCATGGCGGACGCGGTCGACGGCCGGTACCGCACGCCCCGCAGGGCCAGCGGAATCAGCGCAATGATGACCAAAGCATTGAAGATGACCGCCGACAGGATCGCCGACGTGGGGCTGTAGAGCCGCATGATGTTCAGCTTGTCCAGGCCCGGGTAGATGGCGGCGAACATGGCCGGGATGATCGCGAAGTACTTGGCGATGTCGTTGGCGATGGAGAACGTCGTCAACGCGCCTCGGGTGATCAGCAACTGCTTGCCGATCTCCACGATCTCGATGAGCTTGGTCGGGTCGGAGTCCAGGTCGACCATGTTGCCAGCCTCTTTGGCCGCCGAGGTACCGGTGTTCATCGCGACCCCGACGTCGGCCTGCGCCAGCGCCGGAGCGTCGTTGGTACCGTCGCCGGTCATCGCGACCAGCTTGCCGCCCTCCTGCTCCTTGCGGATCAGCGCCATCTTGTCCTCGGGCTTGGCCTCGGCG
>DASXOA010000170.1:0-28936 GCA_036494675.1 Rugosimonospora sp. | reverse complement strand
GAGATCGAGTTCGTGTCCGAGTCGCTCCAGCCCGTGGATCGCGAGGCCGTCGAGCAGCGCTTGTTTGTCGGCGAAGTGCTTGCGAGGGGCGCTATGGCTGACGCCGATCTCGCGGGCGAGTTCGCGCAGGGACAATCCCGCGACACCGGTCTGTTCCAGTTTCTTTTCCGCGCGGGTCAGCAGTTCGGCATGCAGGTTTCCGTGGTGGTATGGCGCTGCCGGTACTTCCATGTCGTAACTCTCCCGTTTGTAGCTTCCCTTTCTCAATGTAGTCCTCGCCAACTTTGTTGACAACGACTACATTGGGTATCAGTCAACGAGCGCAGGAGAGTTTTCGACATGACGAGCACCAACGGGTTCGGAATCCGCTTTCATCACGTCAGCCTGTCCGTGGCTGACCTCGACGCTCAACAACGCTGGTACCAACAGGCGCTCGGGTTCGCCAACGTGATCGAGCAGTTCGAGCTGCCTCAGCCACCAGTGCGGACAGCCGTTCTTCAAGCGGGCAACGGCGTGCGCGTCGAGCTCATCGAACGGACCGGCTCCGCCCGCACCGAGGTCTTCAGCGATCCGCTCGACACCACACGCAGCCAGGGCTATGGCCACTGGGCCTTGGAGGTCGACGACCTCGACGATGTCTACACGAGACTGACCCAGGTCGGGGCACAGCCTGTCTGGCCGCCAGCCGACGCTGTCCAGCCCGGCACGCGGTTTGCCTACGTCAAAGACCCCGAGGGAAACCTCATAGAGCTCATCCAGCCCCCTGCCGAGCGCACTTAGATTTTCGTGAGGTCGATGGTGACCGGGAACGGCGCTGTCGCCTTCACCAACCCGGTGAAGACCTCGGCATCGCGGTACTTCGCGCTGGCCATGTCGAGGACGTAGGTGTGAACGATCGGCATCCCGGTGAGCGCCTGCTCGATCCTCCAGTAGAACTGGATGCCCACTTTCGCGTATTGATCAAGCTTGACGATTCGGTCAGTGGTCTCCGATCCTGGAGAGACCACCTCGGCAACCATGAGGACGTGCTCCGGGCGGGTCGGCGTGATGTCCAGTGCGTCCGCCCGATAGACGATCACATCAGGCCGCCGGTTGAGCAGGGGTACGTCCTGAAGCCTGAGGTCAAAGTCGACGTCGGCGTTCCATCCCTCATCGGCCGCCGCCTCCAGGGCAACCGCGAGCGTCTTCGCGATCCGGTTGTGCCGCTTGGACGGGCTCGGGCTCACCACAACCATCCCATCCACGATCTCGATCCCGGCGGACTGCTCCTCGGACCACGAGTCATACCGCTCGGCGGTCACCAGTTCATGCATCCACGCGGGTGCAATAGCTTCCGCGGTCATCGCCACATCCCCAGCACGGTGGATCGTGGGGCCTCATGCGCCACCACGGCGCACATCGTACCTGGCTGACCCGCTGTCAGGCGTCTGAACCGGACGCACGGCGCAAATCGGCCCAGGTGGACGACAGCGGGGTCCGCGGTTGAAGCGCGACAGGGAGTATCAGCGTCCGGCGGACTCCGTGACGTCACCGTCCGGCGGACTCGGCGACATCGCGGTCGACCGTTCGAGGCGTTGCCGCTGCGGCACCACGGTGTACTTCGGGTCCTTCGCCGAGGCCACCCCGCCTTCGAAGATACCGAAGCGGGTCAGCGCCGCCGCGGCTATCAGCGCGGCGCCGGACACCGCGGAGACCAGCCGGCTACGCCGACCGAGGACGGCTCCCGCCGCGCCGGCCACGCTGAGGCGACGCGCAGCCCGCAGCAGGCGTCCGGAGCGCCCCCGCGTGTAGGGCTCGCTGAGCAGTCCCATCCCGGTTTCGATGCGGTGCGACGCGGCTACCTCCATCGCGGCGCCGACCACCGCGAGCCGGCGGGCCGGACCGCTCTGGGTCAACGGCGCCGCGAGCAGCCCCACACCGGAGGCGCTCGCCAGCGCGCTGCCCGCGAAGACGAACGGCAGTTGCGGGTACGCCTCGTGCCACGACGGTACGGCGGTGTCGGCGATCAGCACGGCCGTGTACGTGGCGAGGGCCGGCGCCATCGCGGCGGCCACGTATCCCGCGGCGGTACCGGCCACCGGCAAGACGCGGCGAGCCGGCCCGAACACGCCGCGCTGCGGCAGCATCGGCGCCGTCTCGGCCACCGCGGCGAGCGCGGACGCCGGGCCGAACAGAGCCAGGATCCAGGTGCCCATCGACATCGGCGAGGTCGGCTTGGCCACCCGCAGCATGTGGTGGAAGCGTTTCGGGCGCCCGAGGTCGTGGATCAGGAAGAACGTGCTGGCGCCGATGGCGGCGGCCGATGCCAGCCGGGCCGCGCGGCGCATCGCCGGCCGGCCGGTCAGGTCGGCCCCGGCGGCGAGCATCGACGAGCCGGCCGCGAGGCCGCCACTGAAAAGGTAGGCCGGGATGTCGTTGCGCCACACCGGCGCCTTGAGGATCGGCCGGCCATAGTACGAACGGAATTCTGCGTCCGGTACGGCCGGCTGGCCGCCTCCGCGACCCGCACCGCTCCCCCGGCCGCGCCGCGCCTGGTGCTCCCGGAAACGGGCACCGACCGGCGGCTCCGCGGCGGATTCCCTGCCGACGGGTTCCCCACCGGCGGGTTCCCCACCGGCGGGTTCCCGGCCGGCGGCGCGCCCGTCACCGGCGCTGTGCTCCCCCGCGGTCACGCCGACCGTCCGAAGAAGGCGACCGCCGCCGCGGCCGCCATGGTGAGCGCCGCGATACCCGCCCGCTTCCACATGTCCGGCAGGTCCCTGGTGGTCACCACCGGATCCGGTGGCAACCCGTACACCTCCGGCTCGTCGAGCAGCAGGAAGAACGCGCCGTCACCGCCGACGCCGTCGTTCGGGTCGTGGCCGTAGAGCCGTGCGGTGCTCTCCCCCGACGCCTGCAACCGTTCGACCCGCTCGGCAGCCCGCTCCCGCAACTCGTCGAGCGGCCCGTACTGGATGGACTGGGTCGGGCAGGCCTGAGCGCAGGCCGGCGTCAGCCCGCCGCCGATCCGGTCGTAGCACAACGTGCACTTCCACGCCCGGCCGTCCTCCTTGCGCTGGTCGATCACCCCGTACGGGCACGCCGGAATGCAGTACCCGCAGCCGTTGCAGATGTCCTGCTGCACCACGACGGTGCCGAACTCGGTGCGAAACAGCGCCCCGGTCGGGCAGACGTCCAGGCAGGCGGCGTGCGTGCAGTGCTTGCACACGTCGGAACTCATCAGCCAGCGCATGTCCGCGCGCCCTTCACGCCCCGGTTGCCTGCCGGGCAACCCGGACGAGGGCATGCCCAGGAACTCGGGTCCGGCGGCCATCCGCGCGGCGGATTCCGGATGCGGGCCCGGATCCGCGCCGGGCGCGGTGCCGGTATCGATGGCGGTCCTCGCCCCGCGGGCCGCGGCCGCCGGGGCACCCGAGGGGCCGGTCGGCGTGCCCGCGAACAGCGGCGACTGCTGCCCGGCCGGGACTGGCTGCTCGATGAACGCCACGTGGCGCCACGAGTTCGCGGTCAGCGCCCCGGTGTTGTCGAACGACATGCCGAGCAGATCCAGCCCGTGGTCGGGTACGCCGTTCCACTCCTTGCAGGCCACCTCGCATGCCTTGCAGCCGATGCAGATGCTCGTGTCGGTGAAGAAGCCCATCCGGGCGGGAGCGTCCGGGTACCCCGCGTCCGGCGCCGGGTCGAGCGGCCCGTAGAGACTGTTCTCACCCACCATGCCCATCATCCTCCCGGTTCCCGGCGTCCGTGGTGATGATCGGTGTGTGGCCGCCGGATATGCCCGCCCGGCGGCGGTAGTCGGCCAGGAAATCCAGCAGCATCCGCCCGGCGGGCCGCCGCCCCGGCCTGATATCGCAGGTTCCCACCTTGCTCTCCTGGATCAGCACGTTGGGGTCCAGGGTGATGCCGAAGAGGTCGTTGGCCGAGTCACCGGTACTCAGGCCTTCCGTGCCCCAGTGGTACGGCAGCCAGATCTGGTGGATCACGCGGTCCTCGACACGCAGCGGAGTCAGCCGGTCGGTGACGAGCACCCGCGCCTCGATCGCGGACCGGGAGGTGATCACGTGCGCGTAGTCCAGGTGGGTCAGCCCCCGCTCGGCCGCGAGTTCCGGCGACACCTCGACGAACATCTCCGGTTGCAGTTCGGCCAGGTACTTCACCGTGCGGCTCATGCCGCCGGCGGTGTGGTGTTCGGTGAGCCGGCTGACGCTGAACACGTACGGGAAGACGTCGCTGTGCGGCTCCGGCGGGCTCGGGTTGGTCGGGTTGTCCGGCCGCTGGTAGGTCTTGCGGGTCGGGTTGGACTGCTGGCCGTACAGCGGGTTGCGCAACGGCGACTCGGCCGGCTCGTAGTGCGCCGGCATCGGCCCGTCGATCAGGCCGGTGGGCGCGTACAGCCAACCCTTCCCGTCGCCCTGCATGATGAACGGGTCGTCGCCGGCGATCGCCTCGACACCGGTCGCGTCCGGCGACGGCCGGTACGACGGCGGCTTCGTCTTCTCGAAATCGGGCACGTCGGGACCGGTCCACTCACCCTTGTCGGGATCCCACCGGGTGTACGCCTTGCGTTCGCTCCACGGCCGGCCTTCGGGGTCGGCCGAGGCGCGGTTGTACAGGATGCGGCGGTTGGCCGGCCACGCCCAGCCCCACTCGGGCGCCACCCAACTCTGTTCCCGGCCGGGCTTGCGCCGCGCCGCCTGGTTGACGCCGTCGGCGTAGACCCCGCAGTAGATCCAGCAGCCGCTCACCGTCGAGCCGTCGTCACGCAGTTGGGTGAACGTGGAGAGCGGACGGCGGGTACCCACGTCGTACCCGTTGATCTCGAACAGCACCGCCTCCGCGCTCGGCTCGGCGTACGGGCCGTGCGTGGGGTAGTCCCATGCCAGGTCGAGGATGGCGCGGTCGCGCGGCAGGGTGGAGGCGGCCAGCTTCTCCCGGACGATGCGGCCCAGGTGGTAGAAGAACCACAGCTCGGAACGGCAGTCGCCGGGCGCGTCGAGGGCCTTCTCGCGCCACTGCAACAGCCGTTGCGTCTGGGTGAACGTGCCTTCCTTCTCCACGTGGGATGCCGCCGGCAGGAAAAACACCTCGGTACGGCACTCCTCCGGCACGATCTCGCCGGTCTCGATCTCGGGGCTCTTGTTCCAGAACGTGGCGCTCTCGATCATGAACAGGTCGCGCACGACCAGCCAGTCGAGGTTGGCCATGCCCAGCCGCTGCGCCCTGCCGTTCGCCGAGCCGATCGCCGGGTTCTGACCGAGCAGGAAGTACCCCTTGATCTTGCCGTCGATCATGTTGAGCACCTGCCGGTAGGTGCCGTGGTCGCCGGTCAGGCGGGGCAGGTAGTCGTAGCAGAAGTCGTTGTCCGGCGACGCCGCGTCGCCCCAGTACGCCTTGAGCAGGCTGGCGCCGTACGCGCTCGCGTTGTTCCAGAACCCCTTCTGCGTGGGGTGGCGGATGCTCTCGATCCAATCCTGGTAGTTGACGTGCTTCACCTGCGGCATCGGGAGGTACCCGGGCAGCAGGTTGAACAGCGTCGGGATGTCCGTGGAACCCTGGATGCTCGCGTGCCCGCGCAGCGCCAGGATCCCGCCGCCGGGCCGCCCGATGTTGCCCAGGAGCAGCTGGATGATCGCACCCGTGCGGATGTACTGCACGCCGACGCTGTGCTGCGTCCAACCGACCGAGTACACCAGGGCGGTGGTGCGGTCCCGGCCGGAGTTCTCCGTCCAGGCGCGGGCGACCTCCTCGAACCGCTCCGCCGGTATGCCACAGATCCGCTCGACCGCCTCGGGCGTGTAGCGCGCGTAGTGCCGCTTGAGGATCTGGTAGACGCACCGCGGATGCTGCAGTGTCTCGTCACGATCGGGACGACCGCCCACCGGTTTCCCGTGCGACTCGTGCTGCAGCCCGCCCGCGGTCTCCCGTTCCGCGCTGGTGTCGAACCGGGCGCCGTCGGTCTCCTGCCCCGCGTACTGCCAGCTTTTCGGGTTGTAGGTGCCGGTCGTGGGGTCGTAGCCGGAGAACAGGCCGTCGAGGTCCTCGGTGTCGCGGAAATCCTCGCTGACGATCGTGGCCGCGTTGGTATAGGCGAGCACGTACTCCCGGAAGTCGAGCCCGTTGTCCAGGATGTAGCGGACGATCCCGCCGAGGAACGCGATGTCGGTCCCGGCCCGGATCGGCACATGCGTGTCGGCCAGCGCACTGGTACGGGTGAACCGCAGGTCGACGTGGATGACCTTCGCCCCGCGCTGCTTCGCCTCCATGACCCACTGGAACCCCACCGGGTGGGCCTCGGCCATGTTGGAGCCCTGGATGATGACGCAGTCAGCGTTGACGATGTCCTGCTGGAACGTGGTGGCGCCACCGCGACCGAAGCTGGTCCCCAGACCGGGGACGGTTGAGGAGTGTCAAATGCGGGCCTGGTTCTCGATCTGCAGCGCGCCCATCGCGGTGAACAACTTCTTGATGAGGTAGTTCTCCTCGTTGTCCAGCGTCGCGCCGCCGAGGCTGGAGAAACCGAGGGTACGGTGCAGCGGCCGGCCCTCGTCGTCGCGGTCCTCCCAGGTCTCCTCGCGGGCGGCGATGATCCGGTCGGCGATCATGTCCATCGCCGTTTCGAGGTCGAGGTCCTCCCACTCGCGGCTGTACGGGCGGCGGTAACGCACCTTCGTCTGCCGCAACTCGCTGGTCACCAGGTTCTTGCTCGCCGAGCCCTTCGGACACAGCCGCCCACGTGAGATCGGGCTGTCCGGGTCGCCCTCGATCTGGCTGACCCGACCGTCCTTGACATAGACGCGCTGCCCGCAGCCGACGGCACAGTACGGGCAGACGGAACGCGCCATCGAATCGGCGGTCTCGGTACGCGGGGTGAGCGCCGCCGAGCGCGGCGACATGGCCGCCGCCCCGCGTCCCAGCGGGTCGGTGCCGGTCAACTGCCGGTAGACCGGCCAGCCCTCGATCCAGGTGCGCACACCCATAGACCACATGCTAACAACGTCATACGGGTCGAAACAGCGATCCCGAGATCTTCTCCGGTTGCCCCGGGCCCCGTCCCCGCGATGCGGCCGAACCGCCCCGCTAACCAGAACGTTTTACCGCTTCATGTTTGGGCATCACCTGGACCATCGCACCACTGAGCCCATAAAACGGAGGAACCCCACCACATTCCGGCGCCGAACTCCGCGGTACCACCCGGCAGGCGCCCACCGGGGTTCCCGACCGGATTCGCGTCCACACCAGCGTCAGAAACCATGAGGGAAACCATGGCCTTCAAGACACCCGACCAGATCGCGACGGCGGCGGTGAACGCCGGTGTCGTCAAAGCGAATCTCAGTCCCGAGCGCATGCTCGCCGGTGGAATCCTGGCCGGCGCCTACATCGCGTTCGCCGGGCTGCTCGCCATCGTCGTCACCGCTGGTATGCCGGTCGAAACCTGGGGCAACCTGTCCACGCTGTTCTTCGGCGCGGTCTTCGCGACCGGTCTGATCATCGTCGTCATCGCCGGCTCCGAGCTGGTCACCGGCAACATGGCGCTGCTGCCGCTGGCGCTGACCTCCCGCCGGGCGTCGGCCGGGCGCGCGGTGATGAGCCTCGTACTCGTGACCGCCGGCAACCTGATCGGCTCGCTGCTGGTCGCCTACCTGTTCGCGGTGAAGACCGGCGTCATCGGAGACGCGCACTCCGCCGCCGGCACCGCGGGCGCGCTCACGTTCGCCAAGCTCGCCACCGTCGCCAAGGGCAAGGCGGTCACCGAGACCAGCATCGCGATCTTCCTGCGCGCCATCGCCTGCAACTGGCTGGTCTGCCTCGCGGTCTGGATGGCTTACGCCGCCGAGGACATCGCGGGCAAGATTCTCGCCATCTTCTTCCCCATCATGGCGTTCGTCGCGCTGGGCTTCGACCACGTGGTCGCCAACATGTTCTTCATTCCGGCCGCGATGTTCGCTCACGTCGGGGGTATCGGCGCCGGGAACCTCTTCCGTAACCTCCTCCTCGCCTTTGCCGGCAATTTGGTGGGCGGTGGGTTCTTCGTCGCCTGCTTCTACTGGTTCATCTACCTACGCGGCCAGGCGCGACCCGCGACGCCGGAGGGCATCCAGGCCACGCCGACGCCGGATGGGCGCAGCAAGGGCGGCCAGGAGGCGGCCGGCCCGCGCTGACCGCTCAAGTCCACTCAGCGCCGGACGTCGGCCGGCCCCGACGTCAGCGGCAGCCCGGCCTCCCGCCACGCCTCGACGCCGCCGATCACGTCGGTGGCCCGCCACAGCCCGATCGACCGGAGGCTCTCCGCCGCCAGGCTCGAGCTGTAACCCTGCCGGCAGAGGACCACTACCTCCACGTCGTAGCCAACGGCCTCCGGGATGCGGGCGTCACTGAGCGGATCCAGCCGCCACTCGAGTACGGTCCGATCGATCACGATGGCGCCGGGGATCTCACCCTGCTCGCGCCGCTGCGCCTCGGTACGCGTGTCGATGACCAGCGCACCCCTGCGCCCCGCGGCCAGCGTCTCCTCCGGAGTCATCCGGCGCACGCCGGCGCGGGCCTTGGCGAGAACGTGATCGATGGCCGGACCCGGCAAGCGCTCCACCCCGCCAGTGTCGCGAACGGGGACCGCCCGCACGCCGGATCAAGGACGAAATCACCCCGCAGGTGAGGAACGGCTCATTTCCGGACCCCGCACGTCGACGCGCGGTCCGCCTCGGCGCCCGATTCCGCGGCCGTCGTCGCCGCCACGCGTGCTTCGCCGAGCTTCACCACGACGACGCCGGCCACGATGAGCACACCGCCGAGGAACTGGATCGCGTGCGGGCTCTCGCCGAGCAGCAGCCACGCGAAGACCAGGGCGGCAAGCACCTCGAACAGCGCCACGAACGATGCGAGCCGGGAGCCGAGCCGGCGGGAGGCTGCGATGCCGGCGACATAGGCGAGGGCCGCGGTGACGACGCCGAGCGCGAGCACCGGACCCCACCACGGCACGCTGAACGACACGAACGCGACCGGAGCGGTCGACGCCCTCAGCGGGACGACGCCGACAACGCCCGCGAGGACCAGGGTGGCGCCGCCGATCAGGAGGCCACCGGCGGCGAGCACCGTGGCGGGCAGCCCGTTGTCCCCCTGGGCGGACAGTACGAAGTAGACCGAGGCCCCGAGCATCGCGGCCAGCGCCCACAGGGTGCCGACCGTGCTGACCTCGGCACCCGAGAGGAGGTCGAGGACGAGCACCAGCCCGACCGCGCCGATGACGGCACCCAGGCCCGTCAGCCAGCCAGGGCGCTGGCGGTGGCGCAGCCACAGCCAGCCGACGACCGCGACGGGCGCGGTGTACTCGATCAGGAGGGCGACGCCGACCGGCATGTGCGCGACCGCGTTGAAGTAGGCGAGCTGGCAGCCGGCCACGGCGACCAGTCCGTAGACGGCGATCATCGGGAGATTGCGGCGCACCAGCGACCAGTGGCCGCGAAGCTGGGCCACCGTGAACGGGACGAGGATGGCGGCGGCCAGCAGGATGCGGACCGCGACAGCGGCCGCCGAGGACCAGCCGGCGTCCATGAGCCCGCTGGCCAGGGACCCGGACAGGCCGAACGACGACGCGGACAGCAGGGCGAAGCCGAGTCCGGAAGACAACCGGGTGTCGCGTGTCGAGATGACCATGGCGCCGATGTTAGGAGGTCACGGCCCGTGGTACCAACGGGCTTCCGCCGATCGCGGGCAGTCCCAGCGCCCGGCGGCGGCCGCCCGGTTCCCACGACCGGTTCGCCGACCGTCACATCGGATCCGCCGGCGTCAGCGGACCCGGACCGGTGTGGCGCGACGCGCGGCCCGGCCGGTCACCCGATGGTGCGGTCCCAGATCCGCCGCCACCGTTCGGCCCGCGACGCACGTACCCCGGAATCGGCGCGAGCCGCCGGACCGCCCGGATGCACACCGCAGGTCGGGCACGCCCGGGCCGGCCGACGCTCGGTACCGCAGACCGTGCAGCGGCCGGGATCCACGGTCCCGGCCAGATGCGCGTCGAGCAACCGCTGGACGACCACGACCAGCGGTTCGTGCGGATGCACCTCCGGGTCGGGGCAGTACGCGAGCCAGCACCACCCCAACGAGTTCCACGGATCCGCCTCACCGGACACTCGGCGCCCCGCCGCCTTCTCCTGCCGGCGCCGTAAGACGTACGCCTCGGCGTAGGACATCACCGGCCGCCGCGCTCTCTCCAGCTCGTCCACGGCGCGGACCAACGCCTGCGGGTCATCGTCGAGCCGCCGGGGGATCCGCGCACTCACGATGAGGTGGTGCCAGGTGGCCCGGAATCCGTACGGGGCGAAATGCAGGGCACACTCGCGCAATGCGCGCAGGCGCTGGGCCGGGGCAAGCGTGGGGTCACGGACACGGCGTGCCTGGGCCGGGAAACTGCTCACCGCCGCAAGGGTAGGCACGGTCAACAGGCCGCGGCGGGACGGGCTGGCGTCAGGCATCCGCCTGGGCTGGGTCGGCCTCGGGTACCGCGGCGGCGAAGAGCCGTGCCAGCAACTCCGGGGACGGTACGACGTCCCGCCGCTGGAACGCTCCCGAGAACACCCCGCCGTACGCGCGAAGCTCCTCCGGCATGGAGGTCAGCAGCAGCGAGTCCGCGACCGGCCGCAGAGTGCCCCGGCGACAGGCGAGCACGCCCCGGTAGACGATGCGTACCACGGCCAGCCGCTCCTGGGTGCTCGCGCCGTCCCAGTCCAGTCCGGCCAGGGTACGGAGGTGCTCGTGGCAGGCCTCGACGTACTCGGACAGGCCGACCTCCGGTACCAGCGCACGCGGGGGCGGACCCAGCACGGCCCGGCCACGGTCGCGCAGGGCGAAGCGCAGCAGCAGCGGCGCGCCGGCGAAGGTGAGCGGCTCGGCGGTGGTCGGCGCGATCGTGGTGCCGCCGGCAGCCAGATCGTCGACCCGCACCCATTCGAGGTCGACGCGATGGGCGCGAGTGGGGTAGCCGGCGGCGAGCTGCTCGACGGCCCGACCGGCCGAGTCGCGCAGGGCCTCATCGACGCCGGTACGGGTCACCGCCACCAGGTCGATGTCCCCGTCGCGCGCGTCGAAGTCCCCGGTGGCCAGCGACCCGTGCAGGTACAGGGCGACGAGGTCGGGGCCGAGCAGGGCCGCCAGCCGGTTCCGGAGCCGGTCGAGCAGCTCGTCGATGTCGCGGTACCCGGAGACGATCGGTACGCCGCCGGGGCGCAGCCGCCGGGTCCGCCAGCGCCACCGCGCGGAGGACGCGTCCCGCTCCTGCCGTCTCTTCGCCTCCCGCTCGGCATACAACCGCCGGTACTGGCGTACATCCCGCACGGCGTTGGCGAGAAGGCGCGGCACGAACGGCGGCAGCCGGTCGAGCACGGGTCGCGACCGGTCCGCCAGGAAACGGCTCACCCACGCCGTCCACGCTCGCGCGACGAGGCCGCGCCGCGCCTCGTACCCGCGGACATGCCGCGCCGCCAGGTGCTCCTGCAGCCGGATGTGCCGGAAGTGGTACACCGCACCGGTGCGGCGCAACACCTCGCGCCGGTGCGCGTCGGCGAGAAACGCCATCGCCCGCCACGGCAGCCGCCGGCCGAGGAAGAGCCACTGATGGGCCTGCCGGTACGCGCGGTTGCTCGGGCTGGTCCCGCCCAGCAGCACGGCGATGAGCGTCGCCGCGGCCGCGAACAACGCGTACGCGGCGGCCAGCCGCGCACCGACCACCAGCGCGAGCGCCGAGCCGAAGATCAGGCGGCGCAGCACGGTCGCCACCAGGTCGGCCCGGCGGTCGAACCGCAGCGTCTGCTCGGGGCTGCGCTGCAGCACGGGCGTGAGCTGGCCGGGGCGCTCCGGGCCGCCCGGCTGCGGCCGGACACCGGGGAGGTCCGCGCCGGTGACCAGGGACCTGGGCAGCCCGACGACGCCGAGTACGAAGGCCAGCAGCAGCAGACACTGGCTGGTCCGGGACCGGACGAGCGCGGCCAGGTCGATGTGGCTCGGACGGGTGATCAGGAGGTAGACCAGGGGCCCGGTACAGAGGACGATCGCGTAGTTCACCACGTTCGTGACGAGCCGGCGCAGGGTGAAGCGCGGCGCCAGGCGCAGGGTCTTCGGCCGCACCTCGGCGACCATGCCGTTCAGCAGGCCCGGTACCGCGAGGGCGACGAGCGCCCACAGCACGGCCGTCCCCACGGCGGCGAGCGCGAACCCCGGACTGAGTACGACCCGCAGCAGCGGCCAGACCATCGGGCCCAGCGGTTCCAGGAACACCTTCATCGGCGGTTCCAGCGCCGAGCGCAGCCGATGGCCCACCGGCCCGCCCAGCAGAACGTCCTGCCACGCCACCGTCGCGTCGTACCGGCCATGCACCCACCTGCCGTAGCCGGCGAGCACCCACAGCAGCAGCACCCGGGCCACGCCGGCCAGCAGCAGCCCGCGCAGCGCGATACCGAACCCCGCGGCGCCGCGTAGCGCCGGAAGCAGGCGCCACCAGGCGAGTTCCTGGGTACCGGTGCGCTTCAGGTGAGCGGCGAGGAACGCCAGCCAGCGGGTGGCCTGTGCGGCGGTGTAGCGCGGCCCGGCCGGTACCCACCGGGTGGTGGCGCGTTCGGCGTAGACGGCCGGGATGAACATTTCCAGCAGATGGTTCTCCACCGCCGCGAAGTCGGGAAACCGGGTGCGGTCCGTCAACTCCGCCGGGGCCGTCGCGCTGTCGTCGTAGATGGTGCGGGCCAGCGCCAGCAGCAGCGGCGTGGTCAGCGCCTCGGCCAGCGGCCCGTCCGGTTCCGCGGCGAGCCGGGCACGAACCACGTCCCAGCGCCCCGCCGGGATCGCCGCGGTGGCCTCCAGCAGGTACGCCTCGGCCTCCGGCACACGCAACGGGCGCAGTTCCACGACGGTCGCCCCGGCCAGGCCCCGCTGCGCCCGGTCCACCGCGCCCAGGTACTCCTCGGGTCGGCCGGTCACCACCAGCGGAAGGTCCGAGCCCATGTCGTTGATCTGTTCGATCGCCATGCCCCGCAACGCCTCGGGCAGCTCATCGAGCCCGTCCAGCACCGGCATCACGCCGCCCCCGGCAACCAGCAGGTCGGCGAGCCGGCCGGTCTGCCCGGTGGCGAACCGTACCCGCTCGGCGAGGTCGGCGTAGGCGCGCACGAGCTGGTCGGCCATCCACCCGGGCAGGTCGAGCCGGGGATCCCACTCGCCGATCGGCAGGATCACCAGCACCGGGTCACCCGGATCGCGCGCCGCGACCAGGTCCCGGGCCAGCTTCACCATCAGGACGCTCTTGCCGGCGCCGGCGCTGCCGAGGAACACCGCGCGGCGGGCCGGCAGGCCCAGGAGGAACGCGTGGACATCGGGGTAGCGGCCGGCGACCGGATCCGGCGTACGGCCGGGTGTGGCGGCCCGCGCCGACGCGGTGACCTCCCACCGGATCGGCAGCGGACGCGGATTGTGTATCCGGCGCAGCCGCTCCTCGTCCGCCCACCGCCGGCCGAGCTCGGCCGCCAGATCGTCCCTTGCCTGCCTGAGATCCTGGTCCGAGACCGGCCGCCGCCGGGACAGCAGCCGCCACAGCTGCGAGAGCCCGGCGAGTACCAGCGCCACCACGGCCAGTACCGCCGACGCCACGCTGCTGGCCTTGTCCGCCCAGTCGAGCCCCTTCGCGGCCAACCTCGGGCCGGCCCAGTAGACGGCCGCGGCCAGCACACTGACCACGAGCGCCAGGGTGAGCCCTCGCAAGGCACGGTTGCGCACACCGACATGATGCGGCAGCCGGGCCGGCTTCGCCTACCGCGATACGCGCGGGCGGCTGGACCGCCGGTCCTACCCTGACATCGAGTCGGGACGGCGAGGTGCGGATGGTCAACCGGTTACAGCGGCTGCGGACCAGGTTGCGGCGTTCGGCGACGCGCCGGCGCGAGCGACGTGCGCTCAACCACAGGTATCCGGAGTACCCGCAGTACGCCATCCACCTGGCCGACAGGTGTGTGGAATCGTGGCGGACGGTCGCGCCGCGGTACCCCGCTGCCATGGCGCGAGCCCTCGGCGTACGGGCGGTGTGCCTGCACCGTGGCGGCCGGGTGGACGGGGCGGCCGCGGCGGCCGCGGAGTGCCTCGAATGGTGCGACAGGGCGCACGGTCCGACGGCGGCGACCGACTTGTGCCAGGTGTCGGCGCTGCTCGTGGAAGCCGGACACCCGGTGGATGCCTTTTCGCTGATCGGGCGCGTGGTCGACGAACTGCGCGCGGCGGGCGCCGGCGAACTGGGCCAAGCGCTGACCGAACGCGGCCGCCAGATGCTGGTGCGTGGCGAGCCTGTCGAGGCCGCGGCTGTGCTGCGAGAGGCTCGGGATCGCACAAGCAGGGGCAGGTACGCCGGGGCCGACATTCACGTCCGGCGACTGCTGCTGATCGCCCTGGGACGAGCGGGCGAGTTCGATGAGCTGAACCGGATGATCGGCGAGGACCTCGGGCTGTTCGCGATACTGGCGTGGCTCAGCCTCGCCGAACGCAGACGGTACGTGGGGCTGCTCGCCGAACTGGCCGGGGCTCAGGATCGGGCTGGACCGTCGTGGCAGGGCCGGGACATGCGAGCGCTCCTGGAGAAACAACGGGAGGTTTTGCGCCGGAAACTGACGCGCCGTCGCCGCCTCCAAGGAAGGGTGGCTCGGCTCGTCCTGCGAGCTTTCGGAGACCGCGGCCGTCCGCCGGTCGAACCCGCCACGGCCTACGCCGACGTGCTGGCAGCGCAAGCCGTCCGCCTGGAAGCCGCGGTCACGGCCGAGGCAGCCGACGTAGCGCAACACCGGCGGAGCGGCGACACTCCGGCCCTCGCCGAGGCCCTGGCAGTCCTGGCGGAGGCCCGATGGCGTACCGGCGGCCAGCGCAGCGCGGCCCTGACCGCGCAGCGCGAAGCGGTGGAACTGACCCGCAAGCTCGTCCAACACGATCCGGCGCAGAGCGCCGCGCTGCTCGTCGAGCGGCTACGCCGGTTCGCCGAGTTGGCCGACACGATAGGGCTGCGCACCGACGCCCAGGCTGCCCGCGCCGAAGCCACCGCAGTGCAGGCGAATCCTTCGTACCAGCCGTGAGCCCGAACACTGTGACACGCATGCGGACGGACGGCGTGCGTGTTGTCGATCCGGCGGTGGGTCATTCGTGTAGCTGGTGAGCGGCCGGTAAAGGACCGGACGCTGACGCGAGGAGAAACGTCGTGGGCAAGGTGGTTGTGGTCGAGAACGTGACGCTCGACGGGGTGATGCAGGCCCCGGGCGGGGCCGACGAGGACATGCGGGGAGGCTTTCCGTACGGCGGGTGGGGCCGCCCGTACGCCGATCGGGTCATGGCGGCGAAGATGGGCCTGGGCAGGGACGGGAACGAGGACGGCGGGATGCTCTTCGGCCGCCGTACCTACCAGCAGTTCTACGGCTTCTGGTCGGGGCAGACCGACGGCAACCCGTACACCGAGGTTCTCAACCGGCGGCACAAGTACGTCGCCTCGCGTACCCTGGCCGAGCCCCTGCCCTGGGAGAACTCGTCCCTGCTCAAGGGCGACGCGTCCGACGCCGTGGCCGCGCTCAAGCGCGACGTCGCGGGCGACCTGGTCGTGCTCGGCAGCGGGGAACTGGTGCGGTCACTGGCCAGGTCCGGTCTGGTCGACGTCTACACGCTGTCGATCCACCCGCTCACGCTCGGCACGGGGACGAGGCTGTTCGCCGAGGGCACGGACGCGTACGGCACGTGGGAACTGGTCGATGCCGTACCGACGACGACCGGCGTGATCATCGCGACCTACCGCCCGACCACCTGAGAGAACCACCCGACACGACACAGTCTCGGCCCGCCAGGTGGTCCCGGATCGTTCCCTCGTACGTGTCGTGGTAGCGCACACCGTGCGGGCTGGCCGGATCCTTCACGTACACGATAAGTCGGGAGCACGTGCCGGAGAATGCGGTGGCGAGTCCCGGTGCACGGCTCCTTGTTGACGCCAAGGTCACCTCCGTCGGTCCGCCCGGCTCGCGCATCCTCGCCGCAGCCGCCGTTCCACGTAGTCGCTAAACGTCCACGGCCAACCCTTCAAACCAGCAAATACCCGGCCACGCGGGCAGCGTAGCGAGATCCTCGGTAATCCACCGCAACGCCGAGGCCCCGAGAAGCGAGATGGATTCGGCGATGGCACGTCCACTGTGGATGGCAGAGTAGCCGATGGCAGAGCGGCGTGCGGATCGGGCTCAGGTGACGCCGGGCGGATATCGGGCCACTCTTACGGGATGGCGAGGGCCATGGCCCGGGCGAGCCTCTGAGGTCTGTTACTGCGGAGTTATGCAGTACACGTAGCCGGCCGACGTCGCGGACATCGTGCCGGATGGGCAGTCGCCGATGGTGCGGACCAGCCGAGTGATGACCCCGTTGTGTGGCCCGCCGCAGTCGACGATCCTGATGTCGAGGAAAACGCTCGGGGGATCCTCGGTCATTTCGACGCATCTGCCGGCCTTTGCCTTGGCAGCAGTGTCCCTCGCGTCGATCGCCCGGACAACGAACCCGATCAGCCCGCCCACAAGGACGAACGGGACTGCCGCTCCGAGGATCTGCCAGCGCAGCCACAGCGCGCGGCCGGGCGGTAGCGGTGCCCTGTCCGGGGTCGGTGACTGCGCTGACTGCGGTGTCCGCAGATTCGCGACCCGGCGCCGGGCGCCCAGATTCGCGATGACGGCCAGGGGCACGCTGATCAGTGAGTACCGGGACAGCCAGCCGTTGCTCAGGCTCCATGCCGTGGCGGTCCGGAACGTCGCGATGCCACAGTCGCGGCAGAACGGGCCGGACAGTGGGACGTCGTGGGCCTGGGCCGGGGAGGCGTCGTCGCCCAGGAAGGTCACGTTGGCCGCCGGACTCCGGCCGCACCGCTGGCAAACCTCCGTGGGTTCCAGCCGGGTCCGGCTCGGTTCGGGATCCTTTGCCAGTGGCTCCTGCGGCACGACAGCCTCATTTCTCCTTGCCGGGGTAGGACCGCCGGAAGCATAGACGGTACGAGCGGCATGGTGCCGGCCGGCTCAAGGCTGGTCGATGACGATTTCGCCCTCGCCCGCCGGCTCCTCCCACTGCCCGATCATCCAGTCCAGCATCTGCGGAGTGACTTCACCGACAGCCTCGGCGACGTGCCGGCCGGACAGACGGCGCAGCAGTTCATCCCTGCCGGCCTTGAAGTAGTACAGCCGCCAGCGCCCTCCGTTGCGTGAGACCAGCGCCTTGTACTCGTCGCGGACGGCTCGCCGGTCCAACGCGTGATCGAGTACGACATCGCGACCGGCACGCACCAGCGCCGCGAGTTCGTCCCGGACCTCGGCGACCACCGGGGCGGCCAGATCGAAGTGCGCCGCGGCCGGATAGTCCCGCCCCAGCAACCCATGCCCGGCGATGACGCGCTCGTCGACCGACAGGCGCAGGATGCCCTTCGCCTCGAGTGTTCTGGCGTACGTCGACTTGCCAGCACCCGGCAGGCCCGCGAGGAGAAACACCACCGGCCCCGTCAACAAACCCATTGCGCCACCGTAGCCGCAACAATCGCGGGTACCGATTCGGACCGTCCAGTGTCGAGACGAAGCACGATCAGGCGACGTCGGCGCGGTACCCAAGCCATTGACGCACCGGGGAAAAGGCCGCGTCGGTGAGTCCGGTGTCAGGGTCAACACGGTGCAGCAGCGCCGGCCCCGGGTGGTGCGCAGCCACCCATCGTCGGTCAGCGTCAGTTGTCTCATCGTCAAGCCACACAAATGGGCGACCTGCCGCCCACCGAGTGAGGAACACCGTCTTCCAGTGCAGACCGTGCTCCGGTCCGTCGTCGGTCTCCGGCCACTCCACAACGGGGAGCGCCGGCAAGCCGAGCCGTGGCGAAATGACCTCGTTCGCCTCCGCCATCCATGTCGTTGCCCAGACCAGTTGGCAACCCAGCGCCAACAGGCGTCGCCCGTCGTTCGGATTAAGCCGATTCAGCAGGGGGTTTCCGCAGTGGTCGTATGCATCCGGTACGCGATCCCGTCCCGTCGGTCGGGCTCGGTACGGGACGAGTACGCCGTCCACGTCGAGAAAGAGCAGCGGTTGTTGAGCGACGCCCGGACGCCGCTGATGCGACCTCACGCGTCACGCTCCAGCGAGCCGAGTTCGTCGACGATGGCCTTGATCCGCTGGAGATACGCCCGTTGCGCCGCACCGACGTCGCGCTTGGCGACCACCGTCACGTCGATCGCCCGACCGTCCACCGGTCCGTCCGGGATGACGACCGTGGCGCCCAGCGCCACACCGTCCGGCCAGGGCCGACCCCCGTGCAGATACCCCTCCCGGTCAATCCGTCGAAGTTCTACCCGCCACCGATCCGGCCGCCGTTCGCACTCGATTACCTCCAGGTCGTCCAATGACGGACTCGGAAGGTCGACCTGCGCGCAGCGGGCCTGAGTGGCGAGGACCGCGAGCAGCACCGCGTCCCGCATATCGCGGGCGCGCTCAGGCAACCTCACCTTCGGTCTGCGCCATACGTGCAACGCCGCCTTGATCAGGTCGTAGCCGACGTTACCGATGACGCCGCTGGACAGCGCCATCAGGACGAAGTCGGTGACCCGGAGCGGGAGAAGGACACCGGGATCCTCCGAGTGAACGCCGGGTCGGCGCCGCTTGTGTGACTACCGTTCCGTCTGTATATAGTGTCCATGTACAGTCAGGGAAGAACGGACCGTGTTGGAGGGCTGTCGTGCGGGTGGTGTTGTCCAACAGTGCTGGCGTGCCGCTCTACCAACAGATCAAAGAGCAGGTGGGGACGGCGATCCTGTCGGGCGACCTCGCCGAGGGCAGCGCTCTGCCCTCGGTCCGTGCCCTCGCACGTGACCTGCGGATCAGCATCATCACCACCACCCGCGCCTACGCCGAGTTGGCCGCCGAGGGCTTCATCGCCACGGTCCCCGGCAAAGGCGCCTACGTCTTGCCGTTGGACTCGGCACTCGTGCGGGAGCAGCTTCTGCGCCAGGTGGAGGACGGGCTGCAGACCGCTCTGGATGCCGCCCGACGGGCCGGCCTCCAGCGTGACGATCTCATCCAGATCCTGGACGGGCTGATACAGGCCGAGCACCAGGACGCTATCCGGTAGCAGGGCCACGTCTGGACTAGCAGGCCTGAAATCAGGAGGATCAGTGAGCAGTGACCTCGCGTTCGCCCTGCGCGGCGTGAGTACCGCGGTGGGCAACAACTTCGCGTTGCGCGAGGTGAGCTTCGAACTGCCGACGGGCTACGTCATGGGCCTGATAGGCGCCAACGGCGCCGGCAAGACAACGACCATCCGCTGCCTGCTGGGCATGCGCCCGATCGACACCGGTGAGATTGAACTGCTCGGCCACCCGGTTCCCGGGCCGGTCGCCCTGCGCCAGGACGTCGGGGTGGTGCTCGACCACCCCTTTCTCGTGGGCGACTGGCGGCTGGCGGAGGTCGAGCGGACGCTTCGCCCCTTCTATGAGCGCTGGGACGGTGGGCGCTACCGCCAGTTGCTCGACGAGTTCGGCCTCGATCTGCGGGCCAAGGTCAAAGACCTGTCCCGTGGCATGGCGATGAAACTCATGATTGCCGTGGCGCTGTCGCACCAGGCGCGGCTGCTCGTCTTCGACGAGCCGACCAGCGGCCTGGACCCGGTCACCCGCGACGAACTGGTCGGCATTGTCGGGGACTTTCTCATCGACGAGGGACACAGTGTCCTGTTCTCCACGCACATCACCTCCGACCTCGACCGCATCGGCGACTACCTGACACTCATCCACGACGGTCGCATCGTTCGCACCGGTACCAAGGACGAAGTCCTGGATGCCTACCGGGTCGTGCGTGGCGGCCCGGACGACCTGAGCGACCTCGTCGGCGTCCAGTTGATCGGTGTGCGGCGGACGCCGACCGGGGCACAGGCTCTCGTACCCGCGGAGTCAGCCGATTTTCTTGGCGGCTATGTCCTCGTCGAGGCTCCCACCCTTGAGGAGATTGCCGTCCACATCGGAGCCCGCGATCCTCGGCGGAGTCCAGATCCGGACGCCAGCGTCGACCCTGGCCCCGAACCCGACCGTCGCGCCGGCCGGCGCGAGCCCGATTCTTCGATGTCCACCGAGGGGAACGCATGACCGCCGTCGCCCGCATGGCCATGTTGGACCTGCGTACCGTCGCGCCATACCGCTACCAGGGACTGCTGGTGTTCGCCCTGGGGGCCGTGCTGTTCAGTAACAGACCCACCGTGTACGTGGTGGCGCTCGTTCTGTTCTTCACTTCGCAGTTCGCTGCCTACCCGTTCAGTGTCGCCGACAAGGCGGGCCTGGAGACTCTGTACGCCGTCCTGCCGCTGTCCCGCCGCTCGGTGCTGTACGGGCACTACGTCTGGGCGGTGGTGCTCTTCCTCGCCACCGCCTCGGTGGGTACGACGCTGGCCCTTCTCCTGGCACGGGCCCAGGACGTGCCGTTCGACGGTCGCACTCTGGCAACGGTACTGACGGTGTCCTGGGCGGCGTTCGCCGTCAACGTCGCGATCCAGTTCCCCTTGGTCGTCCGGTTCGGATACACCCGCGTCAGTGTTCTGGGCACCGCCCTACCGTTGGCGGTGATCGCGGGGACCATCTACAAACTGCACCTGACCATCCCGTCGATCCAGAGCTGGCTCCCACTGTTCTGGGTAGCCGGCGTGACGGCAATCGTGGCCTCCACGGCTGTGGCCATGACCGCCGACCGGCGGCGCGTGCGCCACGGCTGACCAGAACACCACGACGAGGGCAGCGCGGGTCTCATCCCACCCCGGCGACCATCCGGGCGCCGCCGCCGGAAGGACCGTGCAGCGCATCGACCTCGGCTATGACCGGCCCGGCGGTAGCGGCTCCTACCGCGGCTACGTCGACGACATCAGCATCACCGGCTGATGCGCAGGCGTGGTGGCTGAGCGGGCGGACGAGCCCGGTCAGCGCCACACCGCAACCGGTGGGACGGCTCGGCCGACGACCTCCCTGCGGGCCAGGGCGCAGAACTCCCGCACCTTGGCCCGCACCGGCTCGGTCTCCCCACCCAGCACCTTGTAGATCAGACCGGCGTCGTTGGGCAGCCGGGCCGCTCCGGCCGCCAGCAGCGGATCCCCGCTCCAGGTCGGCGGCGTCTGGTCGAACACCCGACGGGCGGGGTCGGGTGGCGTCAGGAGGACGACGTTGCCCAGGACGTGGAAACCACCGAGCACCCCGCATCGGTCGGCAGGCGTCCGCGCGGGTTCGACAACGAACTTCTCCACGAACAGATCGGGGCCGCACGGGCGGCACGCACGCAGGGTCGAGGAGAAGAGGTCGTACTGGAAGACCTCCCCACCCCGGTGGTGCGTGCGGCCGGGCAGCAGGACCTCCGCGTACAGCAGGGTGGCCGAGCGCGGCAGCGTGACCGCGGTGTGGGTGACGAACCTGCTGTGCCGGTACGGGATGACCGGCTCCGGAAGATACTCCAGGTAAGCGTCCTGCGCGAGCGTGATCTGCTGAAGCTGGGAGGCGTAGTTGGCGTCCATCGCCTGAATCTTGGTGGCGGCCTGGGTGGTGAGGTGGGCGCGGGCGCCCTCGTCGAGCGACACGTCGATGCGGTGCCGGTCGCCCTGCAGTATCCCGCCGGATGTCGAGATGAGGTACACGCAGGCCAGCTCGGGCATCGCGGTGTCCCAGTACAGCGCCTGCTGCACCAGTAGGGGCGCCTGGTGACGCAGATCGGCGAGGACGGTCCGGCCGGCGCGGTGCTCGAAGGCCAGTCGTAGCAGGCCGACCTTGCCCGGGGCCGCGCTGGGCAACTGGGCCGGCTCGTCGTGGTACGGCGCCAGTTCCGGCGCGTCCTCCAGACAGGTCACGCGGGTACTTCCCGCACGTCGGGCGGCGGTACCAGATCGAACAGCGCGTTGTCCCGGATCAGCGCGATCAGTTCGTCGATGCCCGCGCCGGTCTTGCAGTTGGTGAAGACGAACGGCTTCCCGTGACGCATCGCCGCCGCGTCGTGCGCCATGACGTCCAGGTCGGCGTCGACGTGCGGCGCGAGGTCCGTCTTGTTGATGACGAGGATGTCCGACTGGGAGATGCCGGGTCCGTTCTTGCGCGGGATCTTGTCGCCGGCGGCGACGTCGATGACGTAGACGAAGAAGTCGACCAGGGCCGGACTGAAGGTGAGGGTGAGGTTGTCCCCGCCGCTCTCGATGAGCACCAGGTCGCTGTCGGGGAAGCGGGCCTCCATGTCCTCCACCGCGGCGAGGTTCATGCTGGGATCCTCGCGGACCGCCGTGTGCGGGCAGGCGCCGGTCTCCACTCCGATGATCCGCTCGGCCATCAACACTCCGGTCAGGGCGCGCCGGACGTGTCTGGCGTCCTCGGTGGTGACCACGTCGTTGGTGACGACCAGCACCCGCAGTCCGTTGCCGACCAGTCTCGGCACGACCGCCTCGACGATCGCCGTCTTGCCGCTTCCGACCGGGCCCCCGATGCCGATCCGGCAGATGGTCTTCATAGCCACTCTCCGACGGTCTGCTCTCTCAGTTCATAAACATGCGTACGTGCGCGTGCACGTGGGTCGCGGCCAGCACGTCGATGACCGGCCCGAAGGTGGCCATGTCGTCAAGGTCCGCGGTGGCCGCGTGCCGGTACTCCTCGGCCGCGGTCGCGTTGACCGCGTACAGGATCGTCTGGGTGTCGAGGTGGTCGACCCGCATCAGCCGTACGGCGGCGCCGAGCACCATGACCGCGGCACCGTACTGGTGGGCGGCGAAGGCGTCCTGTTCGGACAGTCCGAGGCTGGCGAACAGTGCGCCGAGGGCGACCGGGTAGGTGATGGGGACCGGATCGGAGACGGCCTCGCGGAGACGCTTGTCGAGCATCGAGTCCCCGATGATGCGCGCCGCCGCCTCGGCCAGCTTGCGGCCCATCCGCACGGTCATCGTCCGGGCCTCCTCCGGCAGCTTGCGCAGGTGCACGGCCTCGTCGGCCCGGCGGATCCGGCCCAGGTCGCCGGCCATCGCGCCGCGGTGCCCGGCGAGTAGAGCCACGCCGTCGCCGGTGGCGGCCAGGTGCGTCACGGTCCGGGTGTACTCCTCCAGAGTGGTCCGGTCCCGCACCACGCCCCGCTGCACCGCCATTTCCAGGCCGCCGGAGAAGGCGAAGGCACCGACCGGGAACATCGAGTCGCCGAACTGCAGGATCCTCAGGGTCGCCGGGATGGTCGACGCCGCCGGCGGCATTCAGTTCACCGGCCCGGGCGAGTGCGGCGCCGAGTTCGCCCCGCCGAACAACCGGCGGGCCTCGTGCGGCGCGAGGTAGGCGATGACCTCGGTGCCGGGTACGAAATCGTGGCGCACGCCGGCGAGGTCGTGGGTCCTCATCACCGAGTCCATCACGTTGCGGTCCACGGTGAGCGGGACGTACACCCGGGTTCCCTTCACCACCGCGGGCCAGTGCTGGTTCCCGATGGCGTGCCCGAGCTCGACCGCCGAGCGCAGGCCCAACTCGGCCGGCTCCTTCTCCAGCCCGGCCAGGTCGACGACCATCACCTCACCGAGTTGGACGCGGGCCACGATCGCGGCGGCGGCCGGTTCGTCCCAGTGCAGGATGTCGCCGTCGCGCAGCCGCCGGCCGCGGCCCAGGGACAGCGCGACCTCGATGCCGTCGAGCGTCCGCTTGCGCAGCCGGCTCTTCTGTGCCTCCCACTGGTCCAGCGGCAGGCTGTCCACCCGGGCCGCGGTGAGCCGCGCGGCCCAGGCGGGGTCGCTCACGTTGCCCAACACCGATTCAACGAGCATGTCGCCACTCTCCATTATGGACGTTCGGGTGCGGATGGATCGGCTAGCTGAAGAAGTACAGCTGGCTCAGCGGCAGGTGGCTGGACGGCGGCACGGTCGCGTGCACCCCGTCGACCCTCACCGCGAACGTCTCCGGATCCACCTCGATGCGCGGCAGGGCGTCGTTGCGTACCATGTCGCGTTTGGTCAGGCCGCGCGTTCCATGTACCGGAAGGACGCGGCGGCGCAGACCCAACTTCTCCCCCACGCCGGCCTCGTAGCCGGCCTGTGACATGAACGTCACACAGCTCTCGCTCAACGCGGCACCGTACGCGCCGAACATCGGCCGGTAGTACACCGGCTGCGGGGTCGGCAACGAGGCGTTCGGATCGCCCATGACGGACCAGAGGATCATCCCGTTCTTGATGACCATCTTGGGTTTGGCGCCGAAGAACGCCGGTTCCCACAGCACCAGATCGGCCATCTTCCCCGGCGCGATGGACCCGAGCACGTGAGCGATGCCCTGGGTGATCGCCGGGTTGATGGTCACCTTCGCCACGTACCGCAGCACCCGGAAGTTGTCGTTGCCCGGCGCGTCCTCCGGCAACCGGCCCCGGGCCACCTTCATCACGCTGGCCAACTGGATGGTCCGCAACCAGTTCTCGCCGATGCGGCCCATCGCCTGGGAATCACTCGACATCATCGAGATCACGCCCAGATCGTGCAGGACGTCCTCGGCCGCGATCGTCTCCGCCCGGATCCGGCTCTCCACGAACGCCACGTCGGAGGGGACCTTCGGGTTGAAGTTGTGCGCGATCATCGTCATGTCGAACAGCTCGGCCTGGGTGTTGATCCCGTACGGATTGGTCGGCGTGGTCGAGCTGGGCAGGCAGTTCATCTGGCCGGCCACCTTGATGATGTCCGGCGCGTGACCGCCGCCGGAGCCCTCGGTGTGGTACGTGTGGATGGTCCTGCCCTCGAACGCGGCAATGGTGTCCTCCACGTAGCCGCTCTCGTTGAGCGTGTCGGTGTGGATGGACACCTGGACGTCGAACCGCTCCGCCGCCCTCAGCACCGAACGGATCGCCTGCGGCGTCGCGCCCCAGTCCTCGTGCAGCTTGTAGCCCGCCGCGCCGGCGACCGCCTGCTCCTCCAGCGGGCCCGGGCCGGAGCTGTTCCCCTTGGCCAGCAGCCCGACGTTGATGGGGATGCCCTCGAAGGCCCGCATCATCGCGTGCAGGTTCCACGGCCCCGGGGTGGCGTTCACGCCGTTCGTGCTGTCGCTCGGGCCGGTACCGCCGCCCCAGATCGTGGTCGTACCGTTGCTCAGCGCGGCGTACGCCTGCTGCGGTGCGATCAGGTGGACGTGGGAGTCGACACCGCCGGCGGTCAGGATCAGATGCTCGCCGGAGATGGCGTCGCTGCCCGGGCCGGTCACCAGGCCGGGGGTGACCCCGTCCATGACATCGGGGTTGCCCGCCTTGCCGATACCGGCGATCTTCCCATCCTTGACGCCGACGTCGGCCTTGACCACCCCGAGTTGCGCGTCCAGCACGGTCACGTTGGTGATGACCAGGTCCAGGACACCGTTGGCGCTGGTCAGCTCCGCGCTGGAGCCCATGCCGTCGCGCAACGTCTTACCGCCGCCGTAGATCGCCTCGTCGCCGAGGACACGGAGGTCCTTCTCGATTTCGATGTAGAGCTCCGTATCGGCCAGCCGGATCTTGTCGCCGACCGTCGGACCGTACAGTCCGGCGTACTCCTGCCGGGATATCTGACTCATCGCCTGTCCCCGGGGCCGCGACCGGTGGCACGCCGATCCGGTCTGCGGCTAGCTCTCATTACCGCTCGGGCTCTCATTGCCGCTCGGGCCCGAGGTCGATGTGAAGCCACGCAGGCCGGCCCGCGAGGCGGCCTTCGCACGGTCCGGCTGGTACCCCGGGGCCGAGGCGTCGCCGGTCCAACCGTTCACCAGTCCGTTGAACCCGTACACCCGTTGCCGGCCGCCGTACGGCACCAGGCCCACGGTCTTCTGGTCCCCCGGCTCGAACCGCACCGAGGTACCTGCCGGGATGTCCAGCCGCCAACCGAAGGTCGCCTCCCGATCGAACCGCAGACTCCGGTTCGTCTCGTAGAAGTGGAAGTGCGACCCCACCTGGATCGGCCGGTCTCCGGTGTTGCGCACCTCGACCCGGATGGTCGGTCTCCCGGCGTTCAACTCCACGGGCTCGTCGGAGAGGATGTACCCCCCGGGCGGCACGGCGCCTGCCAACGCGTTCCTCGCATTCGTGTCCGGTCGCGGCTGTCGCGGCGGTACCGGTGCCTATTGGATCGGCGAATGTACGGTCACCAGGCGGCTGCCGTCAGTAAAGACCGCTTCGACCTGGACCACGGCCATCATCTCCGCGACGCCCTCCATGACGTCGTCCCTGGTGAGCACGTGACTCGCGGCGTGCATGACCTCCTCCACGGTCTTGCCGTCGCGGGCCCCTTCCAGCGCAGCCGCGGCGACCATCGCGACCGCCTCCGGGTGATTGAGCTTCACGCCCCTGCCTCGACGCGCGGCAGCGATCTGCGCCACCGACAGGATCGTGAGCTTGTCGAACTCCTTCGGAGTCAGCTGCATGATCCCGTCCTCCACGTCGATCGCCGTCGCCGGCGGCCCGACAGGCAGCCGTCGCGGGCGGCAGACCCGGGCCACCACCCGATACCGAATCCACCATAGCCGCTCTAACCGGTCATACGGCTCGAATAGCCCGAGCTCGCTCCGGTCTCCGCATCCTGCGCGGCGACCGCCCGATCCGGGTAGTCAGACCCCGGCCAGGCCCTGCGGGCTGTTGTAGGGGATGCGCATGCTGGTGATCTCGTCGAGCGAACCGTCCGGCTGGACCGCGTAACCCACCAGCTTGGAGGCATTGCCGTAGATCTGGTACAGGTAGGCCCCGTCCGGCGACATCCAGCTGTCGCTGGGACCGCTGCTGACCGTCCCGTTGAGCGCCCTGAAGGTACCGTCGCCCGGCACCCTCGCACACGCCGGATCCTGGGCAATGGACAACTCCGTACCGTCGATGCGGTAGCTGCTGACGCTGCTGTAGCCGAAGTTGGTGGCGAACACCATCGCGTCGTCCGGGGAGACGGTCAGCCAACACAACTCGGACGGCTTGCCCGCGCTCGTATCGATGGTCACCGGCGGGCCGACGCTGACGGTGCCATCCCCGTCGATGGTGCCCAGGGCGACCCCGTCGCCGACGGCCTCCCCCAGGACGAAGGTGTCCGGACGCCCGTGCAGGAATGCGATGTAGAAGGGCGAGCCGCCGCCGCCGTCGTGGAACGCGCCGACACCGAGCGTCCCGTCCGGGTTGACCGGGAAGGTGATGAGGCCGTCGGGGTCCGGTTCGTTCGACGCGATCGACTTGAGACTGCCATCCGGCCGGCGCACCCACAGGATCGCCGAGCCGTCCGGGTTCGCGGTGGGGCGCTGGTCGAAGGTGGTACCGACGAACAGGAACCGCTCGTCGGGCGAGAGCACCGCCATGGTGGCGACCCGGTCGTCCTTGTCCGGAGTGTTCACCGAGTACCGCTCCAGCCGCACCGTCAACCGGCCCTCGCCGTCGACCGACATCAGGCGGACGTGGTCCGGACCAAAGGAATGCAACACGAACAGCGTGCCGCTCGACGGGGCGTAGGCCAGCGACTTCGCCGTTCCACTCCGGCCGGTCACCGGATTTCCCGTCGGCTTGAGGTCCAGCATCGTGAGGCAGCCCTCGCCGTCGACGCCGAAACTGGAGACCGAGTTGTCGCCCCCGTTGGTCGCGAACAGAAACCGCCGATCCGCGCTGAGGATGACGCTTCCCGCGCCCTCGAAGTCGTTCGGCGCACTGGCCTGACCGCTGATCGGCTTGAACCCCGCCGAACCGGAGCCACCCGTCGGGATGCGTTCAACCTCGATCAGGGTGCCGTCCGGCGAGCGCCGATAGTGGACGACGGCATTGCGAGCCTCGTTGGTCTGCAGGTAAAGGTGGCCGCCGGGCCGGCTGCCCGTCCGACCGCTCACTGCGGGCTGTTCGTTGCGCATCGGGTCGTGAACCCTCCCACGTACCTCAGGGACCCATCCGGGGCGAAGCGGCGGCACGTCAGATTCGACCCTACTGGGCGGGGCACGGCCGGATGGCCGAACCGGGATTCTTCAACCAGCGGTCAGGCCACGGACGGTCTCCTGCCACGGCGGCGGGCGGTGCCTCCCGGGAAGACACCGCCCGTCCCGTTCTTCCCGGCCCACCGGGAGCCGGGGCTCAGGCCGGCATGGCCGCGGTCTGGGCCAGCGCTGCCGGGTCAGTCCGCGCCGCGCGTTCGCGACGCCGTGCCATCAGTGCGCGCACCCACCAGTACAGCCCCCGGGCCAGACACACGATGCAGACCGAGAAGAACAACGTGTACACCACGTTGAACAGCATGAGGATGCCGTACACCGTCGCCACGCTGGCGCCGAACATGAACTGCGGCCGGGCCTTGGCCGGCGTCGTTCCCGGGTCGGTGATCATGTAGTTCGTGAACAGCACGAAGGCGACGCCCGTCATCGGTGCCAGCGCACCCCACAGAAGGGTTCGCCCTGCTGATGATGCTGGTGGGCGTCGTGCTCGCCGTCTGTGTCGTGCTCTCCTACCTGTACCCGCCGCTGCGGCACCTGGACGACCTGCCGGACCTCACGTCGGACGACGAGGCGACGTCCGGCGAGAGCGCCGCCGCCGATCCGGCCGAGTCCCGGGTGTGACTCACTTCCATCGTGTCGGTTCGTGCGCCGGCGCACGAGCCGTTAGACTGACACAGTGAGCGCGATCGATTGGCTGCTCGTCGCCGACGCCGACGCCGACCCCGCCATCCGCTGGCAGGTGCTGCGCGATCTCACCGACGCCTCGCCCGACGAGGTCGCCGCCGAGCGCTCGCGCGTGGAGCGCGAGGGTTGGGGTGCCCGTCTCCTGGCGCTTGAGGGTGCCGACGGGTTGTGGGACGGCGGCGCCTGCTTCCCGGCGGCCTATGCCGGCGGCGAACCGGGGCAGCCTTGGACGCCGACAATGCACACCCTGCAGACCCTGCAGATCTTCGGCCTCGACCCGGCGTCCGGGGCGGCGGGCCGCGCGATCGCGC
>DASXOA010000169.1:0-11163 GCA_036494675.1 Rugosimonospora sp. | reverse complement strand
CAAGATAGAGGACCGAACCCAGGGCCGCCCGCACGACGGCTCCGTCCGCGAGCGACATGGCCGCGGTCCCCCGGCTCGACAGGATCATCCGCCCGGCCAGTAACGACGCGAGCACCGCGAGGACTCCGGCCGCGAGCGTGATCGCGGCCACGACGGTCGCCTTCGCCGCCAACACGGCCCGGCGCCGGGGCGTGGCGGTCAGGCTTGTTCGGATCATCCCGGTGCTGTACTCGCCGCCGATCGCGAGAACGGCGAGGATGGCGACGATTGCCTGGCCGAGGATGATGCCGGTGAGACTCGTCTTGGTCGGGTCGAGGGTGCACTCCCCGGGCAGGCACTTCATCGTGGCCGCCGCGAAAGCACTGACCCCGGTGGTCAAGACGATCGTGCTGAGGACGAGCCAGAGCGTTCCCGGGACGGTTCGCAGCTTCGTCCACTCGGCGTACAGGGCGGTCATGCGTCCCTCCGGCGAATCAGCAGGGTCGCCCCGAGAAGGGCCACCGCTGCCCAGCCACAGAGCACGGCGAAACCGGCCCAGGGCGCGAGCGGGAAGTACCCGTTGACAGGCGTGTACACGTTGTCGACTTGCGGGTACTGCGCCGTGGACTGCTGGAGCGCGAAGGCAGCGGCGGGGGTCACCCGCAGCACCCATCGGGCCGCCCCGGCCGGCAGGATCGACATGGCCAGCAGGTACGGCAGGACGATACCCACGATCGCGGCCGTGATCACCGTGGCGCTGCGCCGGAGCATGGCGCCGACGGCAACGGCGAGGACGGCCGAGACCGCGAGCAGGGCTGCGGTGCCGGCGATGACGCGCGCCTCGGTGAAGGCCGATACCGCATGGACGTAGACGCCGTTGGCCCGCAACACCCTCTGACCGACTATGACCACGATGGCCGCTCCGGTGAGTCCGGAGAAAAAGGTCACCGCGCCCAGGACGACCGCTTTGGCGGCCACGACGCGGCCACGCAGCGGGCTCGCGGTGAGGGTGGTGCGGATGAGGCCGCGGCGGTACTCCGCCGTGATGAACAGGGCCGCGACCACGACTACCAGGATCAGCCCGGCGAAGGTGCCGACGAGTGTCTGGGTGATGGTCGTACCGAGCCCCGCCGCTCCCGCCACCGCGGGCGCGATGTCGCCTGAGCCGGTGACGGCGACGCCCTCCTGGGTGGGAATGGTTCCGCCTTGCTGGATCGGTGATGCGTGGTCCACGCCGCCGATCTGCTCCCCCGTCCAGCCGTCCGTCTTGCTCAGGTGATCGAAGGTACCGGTCGCCTGGGTGGGGCCGCCGTCGGCACCGGCGAGGCCGAAGGAACCGGTCGCCGGGGCGGCGTACTGCGGCGAGGTGGCGAACATGCCCCACTGGACGGTGGCTGGCAACCCCTTCAGGTGGATGGCACCGATGGTCTTCCACGTCACGCCGTCGGCCGACTCGGAGCCGGTGATCGTGTCTCCTTCGCGGTCGAGCCGCAGCCATACCGGGCTGTTCGTGGCTGAGCCCCGGATGTCGTGCGTGTAGTCGTATTGCAGGTGTACCCCGTGGCTGCCGGTCGCCATCACCGCCGCATAGGCCGAGCCCCGCTGGGTGCTCGCCTTGATGATCAGTCCGGCCTTCGCCCAGGGGGCGAGGCCCTCCTTCGTTGCCTCGCCGGTCGCCTGTTCGGTGCCGGTACCGCCGGCTTCCCGGGATGGGTCGGGCAGGCGGCCGGTCAGTGAGGCCAGCCGGGCGGTAATGGTGCCGTCGCCGGCCAGCGTCTGGTGGAAGAAGGTGAAGGTGTCGGTCACCTCTTCCCCGCCCGGGCCGACCGGCAGCTTGCAGGTGGCGTCGCACGTGCCCTGATAGCCCGGCACCAGCCCGAGGGCGACCATCGCCGCGGCCGCCGCCATCAGCCCGACGACCCAGCCGCGTACGGTCCGGAGCTTCGTCCACTCCGCGTGCAGGAGGTCCTTCATCGGGCCCCCTCCTCGGCCCGGTACTCCACCGCGTCCCGCGTCAGTTCCATGTACGCCTCCTCCAGCGTCGCCCGGTGGGCGGAGACTTCGGAGAACGCGACGCCGTGCGCCGTGAGCGTGGCGACGACGCGCTCGGGGTGGAGCCCTTCGATCGTCAGCACGTCTGGACCGGTTCTCGTCACCGTGGCTCCCGCGTTCGCGAGGACGTGCTGCGCTTGCGGCGCGGACGTCCTGAGGCGTGTACGGTCGCCGGACGCCCTCGCGAGCAGGGCGGCCACAGTGGTATCGGCGATGACCCGCCCGCGGCCCACCACCACCAGATGGTCGGCGCTGTCCTGCAACTCGTTCATCAGGTGGCTGGAGACGAGCACGGCCCGTCCCTCGGCGGCCAGCGACCGCAGGAATTGGCGCATCCAGACGATGCCCTCGGGGTCCATGCCGTTGAACGGCTCGTCCAGGATCACCACGCCCGGGTCGCCGAGCATCACAGCGGCGATCCCGAGCCGCTGCCGCATACCCAGCGAGAAGCCACCCGCCCGGCGCCGGGCTGCCTTCGCCAGACCGGCCTGCTCCAGCACCTCGTCGACGCGGCGCGCGCGCAGGCCCTGGGAATGGGCGAGCCACAGTAGGTGGTTTCGAGCGGTCCGACTCGGCTGTAGCGCGCCGGCATCCAGCAGCGATCCGACCCTGGTCAGCGGCCGACGCAGGCTGCGGTAGGGCCGCCCGCCGATCAGCGCGGTGCCCTCGTCCGGGGTGTCCAGACCCAGGATCACCCGCATGGTGGTGGACTTGCCCGCGCCATTCGGCCCGACGAAGCCGGTCACCACGCCCGGCTCGACGATGAACCTCATCCCGTCGAGGGCCGTGGTGGCGCCGAAGCGCTTGCGCAGGCCGCTGACTTCTATCGCCGCTTCGCTCATGATCTCCTCCGGTGGTTGGCTACGGCACCGGTTCTACGCAGGGCACGGTGTCAGGACGGTGTCAGCGACTCCGGAGCGTGACACCATGCCGCCACCTTTCGTCTGGCATCGTGTGTGGCATGAGGGTGCTGGTCGTCGAAGACTTCGAGATCCTGGCGCGCACGATCGGGACCGGTCTGCGCCGCGAGGGCATGGCGGTCGACGTGGTCCTCGACGGTGACGACGCGCTGGAGCACCTCGCGTACACCCGGTACGACGTCGTGGTGCTCGATCGCGACATACCAGGCGTACACGGCGACGAGGTGTGCCGGAGGATCATGGCGGGGCCCACGGGCAGCCGCGTCCTCATGCTGACCGCCGCCAGCACGGTCCGCGACCGGGTCGACGGTCTCGGCCTCGGCGCCGACGACTACCTGCCGAAACCCTTCGACTTCGCCGAGTTGGTGGCGCGCGTACGCGCTCTCGCCCGCCGCTCCGCCGAGGCCGTTCCGCCGATCCTGGAAAGCGGCGACATCACCCTCGATCCCAGCCGCCGAGTGGCGACCCGCGCGGGCCGGCGGCTGGATCTCACCCCGAAGGAGTTCGCGGTACTGGAGTGCCTGCTCGCCTCGCCCGGGGCCCTCGTCTCCGCCGAGCGGCTGCTCGAACGGGTCTGGGACGAGGCGGCCGACCCGTTCACCACAGCGGCGAAGACCACGATCCGGCGGCTGCGCGCCAAGCTCGGCGACCCACCTGTGATCCACACCGTACGCGCGGGCGGTTACCGGATCGGCGAAGCGTGATGCGGCTTTCCCTGCGAATGCAGCTGACTCTGCTCTACGCCGTTCCGTTCTTCATCTCCGGCACCGCCCTGCTCGCCCTCTCGCTGGCGGGGCTCAAGGACACCGCTCCGGCGAACGCCACCAGCCCGCCCCCGTCCGCGGACGCCAGCGACCTGCGCCCGCTCTTCACGATTCTCGGCTTCGGCTTCGTCGCGCTGGTTGTCGTCTCCATCGGCCTGGGTTGGTGGATCGCGGGACGGTTCCTGCGGCCGCTTCGAACCATCACTGGCGCCGCACGGGACATCTCCGCCAGCAACCTTCATCGGCGCCTGGATCTGCGCGGGCGCGACGAGTTCGCCGATCTCGCCGCCACCCTCGACGAACTGTTCGAGCGCCTGGAGGCGTCGTTCGAGTCCCAACGCCACTTCGTGGCCAACGCTTCGCACGAACTGCGCACGCCGCTGACGGCCGAGCGGGCGCTGCTTCAGGTGGCGCTCGCCGACCCGGACGCCACCACGGACTCGCTGCGCGCCACCTGTCGAGACCTCGTGAGTCTCAGCGAGCACCAGGAGCGGCTGATCGACGCGCTGCTGACCCTGGCGAGCACCGAGCGTGGGATCGAGCGGAGGGAGCCCGTCGACCTGGCCGCGATCGCCGCGCACACCGTCGCCGGCCGTCGTGAGCGGACCGACGTCACGATGGATGGTGCGTTCGCCGCGGCCATCGCCGAGGGCGACGCGCGGCTGATGGAAAGCCTCGTGGCGAACCTCGTCGACAACGCATTGCGACACAACGTGCCCGGAGGTAGCGCCTCGGTCGCCACGTCCACCGTCGAGGGCCACGCGCGGCTGTGCGTCGAGAACACGGGTGCCGTGATCCCGCCCGCGGCGCTCGATCGGCTCTTCGAACCGTTCCAGCGCCTCGAAGGGCGCATGCGGCGTACCGAAGGGCACGGGCTCGGCCTCGCGATCGTGCGCGCCATCGCCACCGCGCACGGTGCGACGCTGACGGCGACGGCCCGGCGGGACGGTGGCCTGGCCATCGTGGTCGCCTTTCCGCTGAGCAACGCATCGATCGCCTCGTCCCACCCGGAGCGCGCCGCCCGCCGATGACGCCGACCGCCGATGACGCCGACCGCGGCGGGACAACCACGTAGGTCGGCTCGGCCCGGTCCTACGTCCCGACCCCTGGACGTGCGGCGGTCATCCCGAGGACGATGCGGCCCGCCGCGCGGCCTCCACCGCGGCGCGCATGCACTGGGCCAGACCGACCGCCTGCACGACGGACAGCACCGGAAGCTGGAGCTCGAACGCGAAGCTGTCCGGGCGCATGGCGAAGGCGCCGCTGGTCGTGAGGATCCGCGCCACCGGCCGGCCGGCCTGGTCCGCGATGGAGAACCTGCGGTTGGACCAGTTGCCCTTCGTGCTGAGCACCTGCCCGCCGGGCAGCGTCACCGTGCCCCGCCGCCCGCCCCAGAGGCTCAACTTGAGGTCGAGCAGCGTCTCGCCGCGCGGAGCGAGCACCCGGTATGAGCGGCCGAAGTGACCGCTCCTGGCCCCGTGTGCCAGTTCGACGGAGCCGGTCGGGTCCAGGATTTCGAAGCGGGCACGCATCGTCCAGCTGTGCCAGCGGATGAGGGCGACCAGCGCCCCGTTCGGGAGCGTGACCGGCGAACTGGTCCCGAACATCTTCCGGTCCGGCATCAGCAGGACACCGGTATACGGCTGATACGGCTGGTACGGCTGCATCGGACACCCCCGTCGTCGGTCGCTCCCGCGATTATCGGACCCGCCGGCAACCCGGTCGCACCTCACGCGACGCATCACGCGACGCAGCGGAACCCGACGTGGCCGGTGCTGCTGTCGGGGGTACCGGAGGTGCGGGCGGCGACCCGGTAGCGGTTGCAGTACGACTCGTGGCACAGGTACGAGCCGCCGCGCATGACCCACCCCGTTCCGGTACCGAGCCCACGGCGGGCGAGCGCCGTCAGACGCCGGGGTCAGTGCCCCCGGAACGCCTCCTCCAGCCACCAGGCACCGTGCTCGGCGGTCACCTTGGCGTCCACCACGAGCGGCCGGTCCCGCGGCCCGATCAGCCACCGCCGCACCCCGTCGACGTCGCGCACGTCGCGCACGGTCATCGCGTCGCAGCCGAAGCCGCGGCCGATCGCGGCGATGTCGGTATCCGGGAACGTCACCGTGTCCAGCGGGTGCCCGTCCGGCCCGAAGTGGTGCACCTCCGCGCCGTAGGCCGCGTCGTTGTAGACCACGACGAGCATCGGCAGGCGCAGCCGGACCACCGTCTCCAGGTCGGCCACGCTCATCAGGAAGCCGCCGTCGCCGCACGCCGCGACCGGCAGCCGGTCCGGCGCCGCAAGCGCGGCACCGATCGCGGTGGCCAGACCAAGCCCGATCGACTGGTACGCCTGGGTGAAACAGAACCCGTCGTCGTCGGGTACGGACAGGTACGCGGTCGGGTACCCCATGAAGTTGCCCGAGTCCACGGCCAGTACCCGCTGCGCCGGCAGCAGTTCGTCGAGTTCGATCGACAGCGCACGGGCGTCGATGCGCGAGCCGTCGCTCTCGTCCTCGAACGGCACCGTGCGCGCCGCCGCCCCCCTGGCGATCCGAGTCCGCAGTTCTGCCGTCCGGTACCCGCCGGCCGCCGGTCCCCGCGCCACGAGCACGCCGGCCACCGCCCGCGCGGTCCGGTCGACGTCGCCGAGCACGCCGAGGTCGACCGGCCGGTGCGCCCCGATCGCGTCGGCGTCCGCGTCGACCTGGGCGACCACTGCTTCCGGGCCGACCAGCTTGCCGTGCCGCAGCGTCCACATGTTCAACCCGCAGCCCCAGCCGACGATCAGGTCGGCGTCCGCGATCAGTTCGGCGGCCAGCGGCGTGGCGAAGCCGCCGGACACACCCAGCGACCACGGATGGTGCTGGAAGAGTCCCTTCGCCACGGCCGAGGTCGCCAGCAGCGCGCCGGTCTGGTCGGCCAGCCGTAGCAGCGACTCGCGGGCGCGGGACAGCCGCGCGCCGCGCCCGGCGATGAACACCGGCCGGTGGGCGCGGGCCAGGAGGTCGGCCAGTTCGTCGACCGCCTCCGGCGACGGTGCCACGGTGGCCGCCCCGGGCGCCGCGGCCGGTGGCTCCGCGTCGGCGGGCAGCATCGCGGCCTGGACGTCGAGCGGCAGGTTGAGCAGCACGGTGCGCCGCTGCGTGACCGCCCGGTGGTAGGCCCGGGCCGCGTCGGCGAGCGCCGTACGCGGGGACGACACCCGTTCGGCGACCGCACCCACGGCGGCGGCCAGCGCCGGCTGGTCGACGAAGAAGTTCGACCGGGGCTCGGTGGCCTCGGCGGCGAGCACGAGCATCGGGGTGCGGCTCTTCGCCGCCTCGGCGATGCCGGTCAACGCGTTCGTCAACCCGCAACCCTGGTGCACGCTCACCGCCGCGACCCGCCGGCTCACCCGGCCGTACGCGTCGGCCATGGTGGCCGCCCCGCCCTCGTGGCGTGCGGCGACGAACCGGGCCCCGGCGTCCACGAGCGCGTTGGTCACGTGGAAGTTGCCGCTGCCCACCACGCCGAACACGTGGTCGATGCCGAGTTGGGCCAGCGAGCGGCCCACCGCCTCCGCGACTCGCATGCCTCCGGCCTTCCCGCCTCGATGCCACGGCGCCACCCGGGGCGCCGTCGCGCCACGGGTCGCTCGGTCAGTGCTCGATCAGGGCCAGTACCCGGGCCGGACTGCCCGAGCCGCCCACGATCGGCAGCGGCGCCGCGATGAGCACCGCGCCGGTGGCTGGAAGCTGGGCCAGGTTCTGCAACTGGGTCAGCCCGTACTTGTTGGCCCCCAGCAGGAACGTGTGGCACGGGAACGGCGGGTCGAAGCCGGGCGCCGCGCCGGCGTCGGTGCCGACGGTCTCCACCCCGACGCCGATGACGGGCGCCTCCTCGGCGAGCCACCGCGCGCAGCGCGGCGAGATACCCGGAGTGTGCGAACCGGTGCCGTCGGCGTTGAGGAAGTCCGTCTGCGAGGCGGAGCGCGCGTCCCAACCGGTGCGGTACAGCAGCCAGCCGCCCTCCGGCAGCGGACCGTGAGCCTTCTCCCACTCCCGCACGTCGTCGACGTCGAGCAGGAAGTCCGGGTCGGCCGCGGCCCGGTCGGCGAAGTCGAGCACCACGGCCGGGGCGACCAGCCGCCGCGCCGGCACCTGCGACACGTCGTCCCGGTCCCGGCCGCTGATCCAGTGGTTGGGTGCGTCGAAGTGGGTACCGACGTGCTCGCCGGTGCGGATGTTGTTCCAGTACCAGGCCGGCCCGCGGTCGTCGTACCGGCTGATCTCCTCGAGTTGGAATCCGACCGTGTTGGCGAACGGTTCGGGCAGTTGGAGGATCGGCGTCGTGTCGGTCAGCGGTGCGGTGAGGTCAACGACCTCGATGGTGCCGGAGGCGATGGCCCCCAGCAGGTCGGCGAGCACCGGCACAACATCCTCCCTGGGGTCGCGCGGCTGGGCGGCGATGCCGGCATCGTACCCGCGGCGGGCCGGCCCGGCGATGCCGTCGCCGGCCCGGCCCTCGGCTCACACCGCCGCCGCCGGCTCACGACGACACCGGCCCCGGCTCACGACGCCGCTACCGGGCGGCGGGTGCGCCACGGAACGGGAAGTGCCGTCCCTCGACGTACACCGGTCGCGGCTGGTACGTGTTGACGCCCGGGTCGCCGCGCAGCAGGAACGCGCTGACGTACGGCTGCTCCTCCCCCGTGATCCGGGTCGACGTCGGGATGTAGCGGATGGTCAGTCCACACCGCCGGTACGGCGACGTGTTCGCGGTGCTGCCGTGCACGATTTTCGGGTGGTGCACCTCGACATCTCCCGGCCGGAGCACCATGTCCACGGCCCGGTCCTCGTCGACCTCGACCGCGATCTCCTGGCCCAGCACGCTCTCGACGTCGGTCACCTCGCGCATCGCCTCGGTGTCCCTGGTCTGGCTGCCGGGAATGACCCGCACACAGCCGTTCTCCGGCGTCGAGTGGTCGACCGCGAGCCACAGCGTGACGACCTCCATCGGCTCCAGCGGCCAGAACGCGCTGTCCTGGTGCCACAGCACCGGCTGGCCGGAAAACGGCGGCTTGCTGATGTAGTGCGACGCGAACAGCGCGATGTCCGGCCCGACGAAGCGCTGCGCGATGTCGACCAGCCGGTCGTCGCTGACCAGCCGGATCCAGAACGGATCGTCGCGCAGGAACATGTGGCCGAGCTGCTCGGGCCGCACGCCCGGGTGCCTGCTCTCCAGCCAGGCCACGTGGTCGCTGACCTCCGCGATGAGTTCGGCGTCGATGACGTCGCGGAAGATGGCGTACCCGTCCCTGCGGTACGCGTCCAGGTCTACGGTTGTCATCTGGTACTCCCCTGCCGTGAAATCTGACCGTCGTTGATACCGTCCCTCCTGGATCCCTGTGTGGATAGGCACTGCGCTCGCCCGTACTGATAATCTGTTGATGTGGTGAGGCCGGTCAGGCGGGAGCGCTTCGCGGATCACGCACAGGGCCGCCCGTTCCACGCCGCGCTCATCGAGATGCGCGGGCCGCACCGGCCGCACGGCCACCACGACTACGTCGAAGTCATGGCCGTCGTCGGCGGCGAGGGGCGCCAGGACCTGGTGACGGCCGGAGGCGACACCCACACCGAGCGGCTGACCCCGGGGTGGCTCATGCTGCTGCGCCCCCTCGACCAGCACACCCTCGCCGGCACCGGCACCCGCGGCATGACGTTCTACAACATCGCGTTTCCGGCGACCGGCTGGCACGCGTTCGCCGACCTCGCCGGCCTCGACCCCGGGTGGAGCACCGCCGAGGCGCCGCCGCGCGCCCGGTTCGACGCCACCGACGCTCAGGCGACCGGCGTCTTCGCCCGCGCGCTGGACCGGTTCTGGGACAACCCGACGGCGCTGGACCTCATCCGGTTCTGGACCGACGCGGTCGCGCTGCTCGCGCCGCCGGCCACGGATCCGGACCGGCCGCCCGGGGCCCCGCCGTGGCTGCTCGCCGCGTGCGCGGCGATGCGCGACGAGGAGCACCTGCGGGCGGGGGTGCCCCGGCTGCTGGCGCTGGCCCACGTCAGCCCGGCGCACCTGGCCCGCAGCGTCCGGCGCTTCTACGGCCGCACACCCACCGACCTGGTGGCCGAACTGCGCCTTCGGCACGCCGCCACCCTGCTGGCGAGGAGTTCCGGCAGCGTCACCGACATCGCCTACCGGTGCGGCTTCGCCAGCCCGTCATACTTCACCCGCCGGTTCCGGCACGCGTACCGGGCTTCTCCCCGGGAGTACCGGCAGCGTGCCCAGCGAGCCTTCGTCCCCTGACCGGCGCACCCGGGACGGGCCGGTTCAGGCTGCCGGACCCGCGGGCTCGGTCAGCAGCGCCAGGAGTTCCGGAAACGCGGTGCCGCCGAGGTCGTCGACGCCGAAGTGCCCGTGCGCGTGGAACTCCCGGTACCCGACGCCGGGCACCGCGTCACGCAGGATCCGCACGCTGCGCTGGATCTGTTCGCCGTCGTCGTCCGAGTTCGCGATGGTCAGGCCGGCGGTCCGCGCGACCAGGCCGGGGTCGAGGTCGAAGTCGAAGAATCCCGGCGCGCGGTCGCCGTCGGGATCCAGCCACGGCGCCACCAGTACCACCCGGTTCACCCGTACGTCCGGATGCTCGCTCAGCCACCGCAGCAGGAAGCCCGCGCCGCAACTGTGCCCCACCAGCAGCGTGCCGGCGTTCACGTCGTACCGCTCGAACTCCCGGCGCCAGGCCGGATAGTCCGGCGCGTAGGCCAGCGGCATCTCCGGGGTGTGCGCCGGAATGTCGCGGACGATCAGTTGGTTCGCCAGCCACGGCAACCAGTGGTGGTTGCTGGCGGACGGCAGGTCGGGGTCGTAGTACTCCGGACGCCCCGGCTTGCCGTGCACGATGACGGCGTTGCCCGGGGCGAGGACGGATCCGCCACCGTTCACCGCGCCATTCGCTGGACTGCTGCCCCACCCGTTCATGACCCTCCCTTGTGGACGATTACCGCAGGACCAGCGCTGCCGGTTGCCCCTCCGGCGGCGTGCGCGCCGTCCCGGCCCAGTACTCCTCCGGCGTGCGTACCATTCCGGCGGCCCGGTACTCCCGCGGACTCGTGCCGGTCAGCTGACGGAACACCCGCGCCAGATGCTGCCCGGAACCGAAGCCGACCTCGATGCCGATCGCGGTCATCGGCAGGTCGCTGGTCCTCAGCAACTGCGCGGCGCGCCTGACCCGGCACTCGTTGAGGTACCGGTGCGGCGGCACGCCGATCTCGCGGACGAACAGCCCGGCCAGGTACGTCGGGGCCAGCCCGACCGCGCCGGCCAGGTCGCGCAGCGTCCAGTGCCGCTCGTAGCCCCGGTCGAGCAGGGCGCGCACCCGGGCCACGGCCGGATGCACCACCAACTCCGGCGTCGCGGCGCCGGGCTCCAGCACCCGCGCGGCCTCCAGCGCCAGCCGGTCGACGGCG
>DASXOA010000168.1:0-3563 GCA_036494675.1 Rugosimonospora sp. | reverse complement strand
CCACCGGCCAGCCAGCTCCCGTCCTCCGGGCCGGCCAGCCGCTCCACGAACCTGGGCACCCCGCCGGCCTGTACGCGCAGCGACTCCGCCAGCGCCGCCCGGTTCGCCGCGATCAGCCCGGCCGGGAACCGCGCGGCCAGGAGCTCGACGATCTGCTCCGTGGTGAACGGCGCGAGCAGCAGAGCCGGCCGGCGCTGGCGCAGCGTGGCGATGAGCCGGACCACCGCCGCCGAGCGGGGCCACGGCCGGTAGGTGACGGCGAGCCGCACCCCCGGCATCTCGGCCAGCCGGCACAGCTGGAGGACCTGAGCCTCCGGCAACTGATGCGCGTCATCGATGGCGACCGCGACGCCGCCGACCGTACCCAGTGCCTCCCCGGTGCCACCCAATGCCTCAGCGCCGACCACCTCGACGCCAGCCTGCCGGTAGCGCCGGACCACCTCATCGAGCGCCGCCGTCTTGCCGTATCCGCCCGGCGCCTCGACGCCGACAACCATCGCGGCGAAGGGATCGGCGGCAATCTCGGCAAAGAGTTCGGCGGTCTGGTGGTCCAGTACGTACCTGCGTCGGGTAGCGGTCTGGGTACTCAACGATGTCCTCGCCCTGCGGTCGGCGGCGCGCGGTCATCTACTTTTCGATGCCGGGCCGCCCGGCGTTACAGGAAAACGACCGTGAGGCCGATCATTACCATCCGCATCGGGATCAACACCGCGAACGGTCAGTCATCCCGGTCGCGGCGCCCCCAGCGCCTGCCCCGTTTGGGCAGCTCCAGGGGGGTGATGTGCACGGGCGGCCGGGGCGGCGGTTCGCCCAGGTCGGCGTCGTCGTAGCCGCCGAACCGCTCGACAGCCGCGCCACCGTAGCCGGGCCGCGGACGGTTGCCGGGGCGCGGTCGGGGACGGACCACGGAGTTCTGGACATCGGAATCCTCGACGTAGTCGCCGTCGTAGTCGCCGTCCGGACCGTCGTCGATCGCGTGCGCACCGTAGCCGCCGGCGTACTCGACGATCTCACCGGTACGCGCCGCCGGCAGGTTCATCGGCCGATCCACCGCGCGCTGGGCGGCCAGCGCCGCGCCCCGGGCGATGCGCAGCTCCGGATGCGCCCCGACCACCACCCGTACCGGCAGGACGGCGGCCACCAGCGTGCCCACGAGCGGAGCCCGTGCCGCACCGCCGGCCAGCACCACGCCGGCCAGGTCCCCCGACGCCAGGCCGCAGGAGCCGACCAGCCGGCGCAACGTGTCGGTCGCCGTGAACAGCAGCGGCCGGACCAGCTCATCGAGATCGCCGCGGGAGACCGGCACCCGGGTCACCACGGACGGCAGCTCCACGGCGATGCTCGCCTCGGTGGCCGTGGCCAGCAGCTCCCGCGCGGCCGTGCACTCCTCGCGCAGCCGGCCGATCCCCTCCCGTACCGAGGGATCCGTCGGATCCAGCGAGTCGAAGCTCAACCGCAGTTGCTCGCCGACGTACCCGAGTAGCGCGTCGTCGAGCAGGGGCTCGATTCCCCCCGGGTACCCGTCGGCATCGCTGTCCACCCCGCTGCCCGCGCAGCCGAGCAGCTCGAAGGTTCCCACGTCGGTCCGGCGGACCACCGCCGATTCGCCGCCGCCGAAATCCTGTACGGCGAAGACGGCCCCGGTGCCGACGGGCGCTTCGGCCGCGTACTCCTCGGCGGCCACCACCGGTGCGGGCAGCAGGGTGACGGTGTCCAGCCCGGCCCGCCAGAGGGCACGGTGCAGCAGGTCTACCCGGTACGGTCCCCAGCCTCCGGGGTGGGTGACCACGATGTGTTGGGCGCGGTCGCCCTCCCGTTCCTCGACCCGGTCCACCACCCACAGTGCCAGCGCCGCCAGGAGCGCCTGGCCAGGGTACGGTTCGCCGTCGATGATGAGCGGCACGTCGTCGCCGACCCGGCGACCGAACCCGAGCACCGCCCGGCCCTTCCCGGCCAGGGCCGCGCCGACCTCGCCGGCGTGGATGGAACCGTCCGGGAGGACGTACAGCACCGAGGGGATGGTGCTGGTGCCGACTCCGAGCGGGACCACCTCGACCTCGGTCCAGCCACCGGCGCCGGATGCCGCCTCGGCCAGTCGGGACACCGCGGCGGCCGTGTGCCAGCCGCCGAGGTCAATCCCGAGGACGTACGGCATCCCGAGATTCCACCACACGGGCCAGCCCCCTGTCCCCCTAACGGCCGGCACCCCCTCAACCCCCTATCGGCGGCCGATCAGTTCGGGAGAGATCCCCGATGTGCGCCCACTTGACCCTCCGTAGCTTCGTCATCGGCGCCGGGCCAACGGTCCAGGTTGCCTGCCCCCGGTTTCGATGTATCGAGGAGTCCCTGCATGGATTCGCCACAGACACTGCACGATTTCGTGCTCAACCTGCTCAGCAACCCTGACGCATTGATGGCTTTCCAGGTCGACCCCGAGGCCGCCCTGAGCGACGCGGGTCTGAGCGACTGCAACGCGCAGGACGTTCAGGAAGCCATCCCGCTGGTTGTCGACTTCGCGCCAGCACAGAGCGTAGCCGGGCTGGAGAGCAGCCTCACCGACCTGACCGGCGACGCGCTGCGCGCCGACCCGTCCGGTGCGATCCAGCAGATCCAGCTGCTCGCGCAGCAGCTTCCCGCCCAGGCGGCGAGCGATTTCAGCCTCACCGCTTCCAGCTCTCTCGTCGGCGGAGCGGACGGCCTGGCCGGCGCCACGTCGCTGAGCGGCAGCGTCACCTCGGGCCTGCTGGGCACGCTCAGCTTCTCCTCGGGTGCGGACCTCGGCCACCTGAACGGGATCAACCCGCTGGAAACGGTGTCCGGCCTGGCGTCGACCGCGACTGGCGCCCTGGCTGACCCGAGCGCGACGCTCGGGGCCGTCACCGGCATGCTCGGCGACTCGAGCGGCGCGTTCGGCGAGGTCACCGGCGTACTCGGTGGGGTGACCGGCATGCTGGGCGACCCGACCGCTGCGCTGGGCGAGGTCAGTGGCCTGCTGAACAACCCGACCGCCGCGCTGGGTGAGGTCACCGGAACCCTCGGCGGCGTCACCAGCCTGCTCGGCGACTCGGCCGGTGGCCTGGGCGGCGTCACCAGCCTGCTCGGCGACTCGACCGGTGGCCTGGGCGGCGTCACCGGAACCCTCGGCGGCGTCACCAGCCTGCTGGGCGACTCAACCGGTGGCCTGGACGGGATCACCGGAACCCTCGGCGGCGTCACCGGCATGCTGGGTGACCCGGCGGGTGCGCTCGACGGCGTCACCGGCACCCTCGGCGGCGTGACCGGCATGCTCGGCGACCCGGCGAGTGCCCTCGACGGCGTGACCGGAACCCTGGGTGGCGTGACCGGCATGCTCGGCGACCCGGCCGGTGGCCTGGACGGGATCACCGGAACCCTCGGCGGCGTCACCGGCATGCTCGGCGACCCGACCGGTGCGCTCGATGGCGTCACTGGAACTCTGGGTGGCGTGACCGGCATGCTCGGCGACCCGGCCAGCGCCCTGGACGGCGTCACCGGAACCCTGGGTGGCGTGACCGGAAACCTGGGCGGCGTGACCGGCATGCTCG
>DASXOA010000167.1:0-8796 GCA_036494675.1 Rugosimonospora sp. | reverse complement strand
CGCGTCGCCATCGCGGCTGACCGAAGAGCGACCGCCCCAGGGCGCCCCGACCGAGGAGGCCCCAGCCGAGGACGCCCTGACCGAGGACGCCCCAGCCGAGGACGCCCCAGCCGAGGACGCCCTGACCGAGGAGACCCTGACCGAGAGGTCGTGGGTCAAGGCACCAACTGCCGAGCGGCCGGGCGTCGCAGCGCGCGACGGAACACCGGATGTCGAGATGAAGCGGCCAGACGACGCAACGACGCGCTCGGACGTGACGGCGGCGCTGACAAATCCAGCGCGGACCGACGCGGCGCCGACCGACGCGGCGCCGACCGACGCGGCGCGGACCGACGCGGCGCGGACCGACCCGGCGCGGACCGACCCGGCGCGGACCGACCCGGCGCGGACCGACCCGGCGCGGACCGACGCAGCGCCCACCGACCCGGCGCTCTCGAACGCGGCACCGCCGTGGCTCGAGTGGGTCGGAGACATCCCCACATCCGTGGCGCACCGCATCGCCTGCGACTCGGACGTGTGGCGCGTCGTGCTCGACCCGGCGACGGGCCTACCCGTCAACGTCGGGCGCAAGCACCGTCTCGTACCGACCTGGATCCGCAGGGCATTGGTCGCCCGGGATCGCGGATGCCGATTCCCGGGCTGCCGGGCGCCGGCATCATGGACGGACGCCCACCATTGGCGTCCCTGGTCGCGTGGTGGCCGTACCGACGTCGCGAACTTGGTCCTGCTATGCCGGTTCCATCATGTGCTCGTTCACGAGGGCCGCTGGGACGTCCGGCCGGATCCCCTCACCGGCGAAGTGATCGCCACGCGACCCGATGGCAGACCATACGAGATCCGGGACCACCGGAACCGCTCGTCAACCGGCGAGCCGGCGGCAAGCACGGGAGCGCGAAACCGGATTCATCGGCCCCGCCCGTCGAGGCGGGTACGGCCGATGCCGGCCGTCGTCCACGACGGATCTGGCGGCGGAGGATCGCTTCAAACACGGGATGAGATCACAGACGTCGTGATGAACTAACGACAGTGGAGACGCGTCTACACATACGCTTGTATCGCCTTTTCGGAAGGTTGTCATGAACGCTCGATCGTTCCGTTTCGGGGTCAGTCTCCTCAATGTCGGTTCTTCCCGGTCTGCCTGGCGCGCTCGGGCCCAGGAAGTGGAGGATCTGGGGTACGACGTCCTGCAGGTGCCCGACCACCTCGGCACGCCGGCGCCGTTCCCCGCGCTGGTGGCCGCGGCTGATGTGACCGGCATTCGGCTGGGAACGTACGTGCTCAACGCCGGCGTATTGAGCCCGGCCTACCTCGCCCGGGACGTGGCCGACACGTACCGCCTCACCGACGGCCGGCTCGAGCTCGGCCTGGGCGCCGGCTACGTGCCGGAGGAGTTCACGGCGGCGGGCCTGACATTCGGCTCCCCGGGATCGCGCCTGCGCAAGCTCGAAGAACTCCTCACCGGGACGCTGGAACTGCTGGCGGCCGAGACCGACACGCCACGACCGCCGATCATGCTGGCCGGTGCCGGCGACCGCATTCTCGCGCTGGCCGCCCGTACCGCCGACATCGTCAGCTTCCCCATCACGGCCGGCTTCGGCGCGGGCACCCCCGAGCAGGCTCTGGGCGCTCGCGCCCAGCGGGTCCGGGAGGCGGCGGGCGAACGGATCGGCGACATCGAACTGAACCTCTTCGTAGCCGGGGTTGGCCACCGGGTGGCCGACATCGACCTCTCGGTGATCAGCGCGGCCTCGGGCATGTCAGCCGAGCAGCTCGCCGGACTGCCCGGCGTCCTGGTGGGCTCGCCGCGGCAGATCGCCGACACCCTGCTGCGCTACCGCGAGGAGTTCGGCATCAGTTACATCAGCATCCTGGAGGCGCACATGAAGACCTTCGCCGAAGTCATTCCGCTGCTGCGATGACCGCAGGCGACCCCGGGGCTCAGTCGCGCAGCGACCCCGGGGCTCAATCGCGTAGCGACGCCGCCGCCTCTCGTAGCCGGATCCCGAGGCCCGGACGGTTCGTCTGCGGGCGCAACGCCCCTCCGACGGGATGCACCCCACCGTCGAACAGCATGCGGTCTACCCGTACGTGGTCGGCGAACCATTCGACGTGTCGCAGGTTGGGTACGGCGGCGCAGACCGGGGCGTGCAACTGCGGCGAGCAGTGGGCGGAGACCGGCACCCCGAACGAGTCAGCCACCGCGGCGGCGGCGAGGAACCCGGTGTACCCGCCGCATCGGGTCACGTCCATCTGCAGGCAGTCCACCGAGCCCGCCGCGCACATCCGGCGGAAGTAGTTGGGATCGGTGCCGTACTCCCCCGCCGCGACGTCGGGCTCCACCATGCCGCGGATCAGCGCGAGGGAGGCGAGGTCGTCGGACGACACCGGTTCCTCGAACCAGGTGACTCCGAGGTCGCCGGCCGCATGGGCGACCCTGACCGCCTGTTTCGCGCCGTACCCGCCGTTGGCGTCCACCATCAGCGCGACGTCCGGCCCGACCGCCTCCCGGGCGAGTTCCATGCGGCGCAGGTCGCGTGCCTCGTCGGCGCCCCACCGCTCGGCGATTTTGATCTTCACCGCCGACATCCCGTCGTCGGACGCCCAGCCCTTCAGTTGCCGGCACAACTGGTCGTCGGAGAGTGTGGTGAAGCCACCGCTGCCGTAGAGCGTCACCTCCTGCCGGCAGCGCCCGAACAGTTCGACGAGGGGTACCCCGAGCAGTTGGGCCTTCAGGTCCCAGAGAGCCACGTCCACGGCCGAGACGGCGATGCCGACCAGTCCGGGCAGCAACGCGTTCCGGGCGGCCATCGCCATGGCCGCGTGGGCGCCGGGGATGTCCATCGGGTCCGTGCCGACGACGGCGCCGGCGAGCAGGCTCTCGACCACCTCGCCGGCGGCGGAGTGGCCGTAGCTCCAGCCCAGTCCGGTGCGCCCGTCCGCCGACACGGTCACCACGATCGCCGTGGTCGACTGCCAGCACAGTGTGCCGTCGGCCTCGGGCCCATCGGTCGGGACGGTGTAGGTCTCCGCGTGCACGGACGCGATCGGCGCCATCAGCGGATCCCGACGGTCCGCTCCGGGTACGGTCCCAGCGGCTGCCCGCGCACCGCCGCCGCGATGACCTCGGCCAGGTGTACGCCGGTGCGACCGTTGCCGACGCTATCGATCTGGGTACGGCAGGAGAAGCCGTCCGCCAGGATCACCGCACCCGGATCGGCGTCGCGTACGGCGGGCAGCAGTACCCGTTCCGCACAGGCCATCGAGACGTCCCAGTGTTCCCGGGTCATGCCGAAGTCACCGGCGAGCCCGCAGCAGCCGGACGCGAGGACCTGCGGCTCCAGCCCGATCCGTCGCATCAGTTTCTGGTCTGGTTCGAAGCCCAGGACCGCGTGCTGGTGGCAGTGTTTCTGGACGATCGCGGTCGGGTGGCTACCGTCCTCGGTGGACAGTTGGGGAACGAAGTCCCCGGCCCGGTCGTTGAGCAGTTCGGCCAGGGTGAGTGTCTGCTCGCGCAGCCGGACCGCGTCGACGTCGCCGTCCAGCAGGTCGACGAGGTCGGAGCGCAGCACCGAGGTGCAGCTCGGCTCCAGCCCGACCACCGGCAGCCCCTCGCGCAGGTACGGGATGAGCACATCCAGGCTGCGCCGCGCCACCCGTTCCGCGACGCCCAACTGCCCGGTGGAGATCCAGGTCAGTCCACAGCAGACAGTCCCTCGCGGCACGATCACCTCGAACCCGGCGGCCTCCAGCACGATGGTCGCGCTCGCCGCGACGTGCGGCTGCATCGAGTTGTTGAAGGTATCGGGCCACAGCACGACCCGGCCCCGTTGCCCGGATCCGCGGTTGCCTCGGCGGTGGAACGCGTCGGTGAACCGGCGCGACGCGAACCGGGGGATCGAGCGCCGCGCGTCGATTCCGGCGACCGCCTTCGCCACCCGGCGCAAACCGGGCGTCTGGGTCATCGCGTTGGCCAGGAACGGCACCGGGGCGGCCAGCCGCGCCCACAGCGGCAGCCAGCCCAGCGAGTAGTGGTACACCGGTCTGATCCGGCGCTCGTAGTGGTGCGACAGGAACTCGGACTTGTACGTGGCCACGTCCACGCCGACCGGGCAGTCCCGCCGGCAGCCCTTGCAGGCCAGGCACAGGTCCAGTGCGTCGCGTACCTCCGTGCTGCGCCAGCCGTCGGTGATGAGTTCGCCCCGCATCATCTCGAACAGCAGCCGCATCCGGCCACGGGTCGAGTGCTCCTCCTCGCGGGTCACCACGTAGCTGGGGCACATGACCTCCGAGCCGCTGTCGTGCCGCCGGCACTCGCCGACGCCGAAGCAACGCGTCGGTACCCCGGCGAAGCCGCCGTCGTCGGGGAAGTTGAAGTGAGTCTGCGGTGTCGGGGGTCGCCAGTCGACACCGAGACGCAGCTGGGAATCCAGCGGGTTGGCGTTCACGATCTTGCCGGGGTTCATCCGGTTGTCCGGGTCGAAGATGGCCTTGAACTCACGGAACGCCTGTACCAGCCGGTCGCCGAACATGATGGGCAGCAGCTCACCCCGGGCCTGCCCGTCGCCGTGCTCGCCCGACAGGGATCCGCCGTAGCGGGCGACCAGGTGGGCGGCCTCGGTCACGAACGACCGGAACTTCGCGATGCCGGTCGCGGTCACGAGGTCGAAGGGGATGCTGGTGTGCACGCAGCCCTGGCCGAAGTGCCCGTACAGCGGGGCCTCGTCGAAGTGGTGGTCGTCCAGCAGGTCGCGTAGCTCGCGCAGGTACCCGCCCAGCTGCGCCGGTGGGACGGCGGAATCCTCCCACCCCGGCCAGGTGTCCAGCCGCCCCGGTACCCGTGCGGTGGCACCCAACGCCACGTCGCGTACCTTGTCCATCTCCAGTTCCTCGGCCTTGTCCTGGTAGATCCGCCAGGCGATCACGCCCCCCTCGTCCTGGAGCTTGGCGAGCAGCCCCTCGGCCCGTTCCCGGGCCTGCTCGGGGCTGTCCCCGATCGTCTTGACGAAGAACCAGGCGCCGACATCGGGCAGTTTGTGCAACGCGGCCAGGTTCAGCCGCCGTCCCCGCTCGTACTCCAGCAGGCGGTGGTCCAGTCCCTCCGCCACGAACGGATGGAACTCCTCGGCCAGCCGGACCCGGTCGCCGACGGCGGCGATGTCCTGGTACCCGACCATCAGCAGGCACAGGTGCCGCGGCTCGGGCAGCATGGCCAACTCCGCGCGCAGGATCGTGACACAGGTCGACTCCGAGCCGACCAGCGCGCGGGCGACGTTGAAACCGTTCTCCGGCAACAGGTCCGGCAGGTTGTATCCGGAGATGCGCCGCGGGATGTCCGGGTACAACGCGCGGATGTCGTCAGCGTAGCGATCGGTGAGTTCGCGCAGCGACCGGTAGATCTCGGCCCGCCGCCCGCCGGCCCGCAGGATTTCCTGGTACTCCTCGTCATCCGTCGGGCCGACCCACATCCGCTCCCCGTCGTAGGTCAGCACCTCCAGCCGCATCACGTTCTGCGCGGTGGTGCCGCTCCAGATGGCCGTGGAGCCGCAGGAGTTGTTGCCCAGCATGCCGCCGATGGTGCAGTGCGTGTGGGTGGCCGGCCGGGGGCCGAACATGATGCCGGCGCGCTGCCGGGTCACCGTGTTCAGGTCGTCGAGCACGATCCCGGGCTCCACCATGGCGGTGCGGGATGTCCCGTCGACGGACTCGATCGCGTTGAGGTACTTGGCCATGTCCAGCATGACCGCGGTGTTCGTGCACTGGCCACCGAGGCTGGTGCCGCCGCCCCGGGAGAACACCGGTGCGCCGAACCGGCGGCAGACGGCCACGGCCGCCACGACATCGTCCACGCTCCTCGGGATGACGACCCCGATGGGTACCTGGCGGTAGTTGGACGCGTCTGTGGAGTATGCCCCCCGGGTACCCTTGTCGAAGCGCACCTCGCCCCGGACCGCCTCGCGCAACGCGACGGCCAGCGCCTCGGTGTCCAATGTGGATGCCCTTGCCCCGTCCGGCGACGGCACACCAACCCGCGGCACCGGCCCACCCAGCGGCACCGGCCCAACCGACGACGACGAGCCGACAGACGGTCCCCGAACCGAAGATGCCGGCCCGACCGACGATCCCCCACCCGACGATCCCCCACCTGACGATGCCTCGACCGACGGTCCGCCGACCGACGATGCCGCCCCCGCGGACGGTGCCGGCCCACCGGGCGGAGGCACCGGCACCGCCGGCATCAGCGGGCCCTCAACTGCTGGATCTGGTCCTTGAACAGGGTCGTGGCGATCGCCGCCTTGTGCGGTTGGCCGCGCAGGAAAGCAGCGGCGAACTTCTTCGCCTGCTCGTAGCTCACCTTGCCGGGCATCGGTGGCTCGTTCGGATCCACCGCCACGTCCACCAGCGCCGGGCCGTCCACCGCCAGCGCGGCGCGCAGCGCGTCGGGCAGGTCGCCCGACTTGTCGATCCGCGTCCCGTGCCCGCCCGCCGCCCGAGCCCATGCCGCGTAGTCCGGTTGCGGTGCGCCGAAACGCACCCCGTGCTCCGGATAACCCAGAACCATCTGCTCCCACAGGATCTGGCCCAGGCTGTTGTTGTTGTTGATGACCACCTTGACCGGCAGCCCGTACCGGACCGCGGTGCTGAACTCCGCCATCAGCATGGCGAAGCCTCCGTCGCCGACGTACGCGATGACCTGGCGGCCGGGATGGGCGTGCTGGATCGCGATCGCGTACGGGAGCCCCGGCGCCATCGTCGCGAGGTTGCCCGACAGGTAGAACTCCCGCTTGCCCCGGATCTGCCAGTGCCGCGCCGCCCAGGTCGCGATCGTGCCCGAGTCGCACGTCAACACCGCGTCGTCGGTCGCCAGTTCGTCGAGCAGGTACGCCAGGTGCTGCGGTGCGATCGGGTCGCGGTCCGAGGCTTCCAGGGCGGCCATCTTCTCCCGCCAGTCGCTCATCTGCTTCTGGTACTTCTCCAGGTGCGAGCGGTCCTGCTTGCGGTGCAGCATCGGCAGCAGCGCCTCCAGCGTGGCACCGACGTCACCGATCAGCGGCACGTCGGTCGGCAGCCGGGTGCCGGCCCGGGTCGGGTCGATCTCCACCTGGACGACCTTGACCTTGCCGGGCGGCGGCAGGAACTTCGTGTACGGGAAGTTGGTGCCGAGCATGAGCAGGGTGTCGATGTCGTCGACCAGTTCGACGTTCGGCGCGGTACCGAGCAGCCCGATGCCGCCGGTGGTGAACGGCGAGTCGTCCGGTACCACCATCTTGCCGAGCAGTGACTTGATGATGGGTGCGCCCAGTGCGTCGGCGGTGCGCTCGACCAGCGGCCCGGCGCCCCGCGCGCCGATCCCGGCCAGGATCGCCGCCCGCCGTCCGGAGTTGAGCAGATCCGCCGCCTTGCCCAGATCGGCATCCGACGGGCGGACCGGCGGATTCAGGTAGATCGGTGCGGTCTTCGGCGGGTTGGCCGGGGCGACCGACTCCCAGGGGTTGATGCCGGCCTCGGCGACCTGGATGTCGTTCGGGAAGGTGAGGTGAGCCACGCCACGCCGCCCGTACGCGGTGCGTATCGCGATGTCCACCAGACCGGGAACCTGTGCGGGGTTGGTGATCATCTGGTTGTACTCGGTCACGTCCTCGTACAGGTGGTCGAGCTGAACCTCCTGCTGGTACGCGGTGCCCAGCACCGAGGTCTCCTGCATGCCGGTGATGGCCAGCACGGGTATGTGGTCGAGCTTGGCGTCGTAGAGCCCGTTGAGCAGGTGGATCCCGCCGGGGCCCGAGGTCGCCAGGCACACGCCCAGCCGGCCGGTCGCCTTCGCGTACCCGGTGGCCATGAACGCCGCAGACTCTTCGTGGTGTACCAGAACGAAGCGCACCTTGTCCCGGTTGCGCCGCAGCCCCTCCATGATCCCGTTGATGCCGTCTCCGGGCAGCCCGAAGACGGTATCCACTCCCCATCGCGCCAGCGCAGCGATGAGCACCTCTGAAACAAGCTCCGCCATGTCGGGTTCGGTACCCGGACATTGGGTATGTATGCGCCCCACCGCGAGTGGCCTGCCCGGCGCCAGTTTCAACCCCGGAGTCCCGGGTACCCGCAGGATCGTGATTCGCCAGCTCCTGCGCGGGGCCGCGACCGGCGCAGCGGCCGGGGCCGCCGGCACCACCGCACTCAACGTCGTGACCTACCTCGACATGACACTGCGTGGGCGGGCGGCCAGCACGACGCCGGAGCGAACCGTCGACCAGATCGCCACGCGGACCGGCACGCACATCCCGGGCGACGAACAGCAGCGCGGCAACCGGCGCACCGCACTCGGCGCGCTGAGCGGGCTCATGACGGGGGTCGCGATCGGAGCCGGCTACGGGATCGCCCGCGCCTGCGGGTTCCGGCCACCGCTGTGGGCCGGAGCCCTGGCGGTCGGCGGCGCGGCAATGATCGGCGCGGACACCCCGCTCGCGCTGTTGGGGGTGAGCGACCCGCGCACCTGGAGCCGGACGGACTGGCTCAGCGACGTGGTACCCCATCTGGCGTACGGCGCGGTCACCGCAGCCACCTACCCGGCCACCGATCACCGCTGACCCCCCACCGGGCCTCCCCCACTTCGCCGGACGGGCGCTGCGCCATGTGCCGCGCCTCGTAGCCGGCCACCCTGTGCATGTGGGACGTGCACCTGCGGGACATGGGGCTGTCGGACGTGGGCATGTCGGCCGTGCGCATGTCGGCCGTTGGCATGTCGGCCGTGGGCATGTCGGCCGTGGGCATGTCGGCCGTGCGCACGTGGGCGAGGTTCGC
>DASXOA010000166.1:0-9542 GCA_036494675.1 Rugosimonospora sp. | reverse complement strand
GCCGACCTTGCCGCGGTGGCCGACCTGCTGGCCGAGGACGTGCGTACGACGATGCCGCCGTACCCGATGTGGTTCCAGGGGCGCGACGCGGTCCTCGGGGCGCTGACGGCGAGTTGGGACACCGGCTCGCCCGCCTGGGTGGGCCGGTTCTGGATGGTCGAGACGTCGGCCAACCGCCAGCCCGCGGCGGCTGCCTACCTGCGGGCGCCGGGGGAGACCGGGTACCGCGCCTTCGGTATCGCCGTGCTGCGCGTGCGGGACGGCCGCCTCGCGGAGGTGACCGCCTTCCACGACCCCAACCTGTTCCCGGCGTTCGGCCTGCCCACGGCGCTGCCCCTGGAATAGCCCGGCACAGCTCAACCGACACAGCCCCGGCACAGCGATGAGTTTCTCCGCGCCCCACCGTCTCAACAGGGGTCAATCACAGTTGATCTCGACGGAGGTAGATCATGGCTAAGCTGCTGTACTCGGCCACCATGTCGCTGGACGGCTTCATCACCGGCCCGGACGGCGACATGTCCTGGTTGACCGAGCACATCGGCCCCAACCCGACGGTGGACGATCTGATCGGCCAGATCGGTGCACTGCTCGTCGGCGCGCGGACGTTCGGCGGCGACGATCCGCACCGGGGTACGGAGAACGAGGGCAAGCCGTTCGGCGGCGGGTGGAGCGGACCGCAGTTCGTGCTCACCCATCACGCGCCGGACATCCAGGTACCGGACGTCACCTTCGTCGGTGACCTCGACAGCGCCGTGGCGGCGGCGAAGGCGGCGGCGGGCGACCGGTACGTCAACGTCCTCGGCGCCAGCGTCGCCGCGCAGTGCCTCGACGCCGGCGTGCTCGACGAGGTCTTCGTGGGCATCGCACCCGTCCTGCTCGGCGACGGCGTCCGCCTGTTCGACCGCCCCGGCGGCGCCAACGTCAAGCTGGACCGGATCGGCCTGACCCACGCGCCGAAGGCCACGAACCTCTGGTTCCGCGTCGCCGGATAGCCGTGGCCAGATAGAAGTCGCCGGATGGCCGCGGCGGGGTGTCGCCGGATGAAGGCGGCGACAGCGCCCAGACGGGACGTGCGCGCGCGACCCGTCTGGGCGTGACCCGCGGCTTCCTGGCCGGGGTCAGGCGTTAGAGCGGCCGGCCCGGGTAATAGGCCCGGGTCCGATCGTGTCGCACGCGCCAGGAGTTTCCCGTGTCCCACCATCTCGACTCACCGCTCTCCATGCAGGACAGCCGTCTCAACCTGACCGACCAGTTCGTGTTCCCCGGTGAGAATGGGACCGTTTTCGTCCTGGACGTGAACAGTTCGGCGGCCGGGGAGGACGCGAAGCCCGGTTTCCACCCGGAAGGCCGCTATGAGTTCAAAATCCACCTGGGCGACTCGGCGGTCGAGGACCTCACCTACCGGGTGACCTTCGACGAGCCCGACGGGGACGGCGAACAGTCGTTCAGGCTCCACACGCTGACCGGGTCCGACGCGTCCGACGACGGGGCGGCCGGGGACATGCTCGCCGAGGGGCGGACGAACACGCCCGTCGCCGGCCCCAGCGGAGTCCGGATGTGGGCGGGGTGCGTCGCCGATCCGTTCTACATCGACCTGACACAGCTCGCCACGATCGAGGACGCGGTCAAGAACGGCAAGAAGATCGATTCGGGTACCTGGCGGCCGGACGCCGCGAAGAGCAGCTTCACGGACGCCACCGTCCACTCGATCGTCCTGGAGATTCCCGACGACGACCCGAACCTGAACACCGGGGTCGACATCGCGAGCTGGATCTCGACGCAACTGGCCACCGACTCGGGAGGCTGGCGGCAGATCAACCGGGAGGGCCACCCGATGGTGTGGCCGATTTTCCGTCAGCTCAACGACGATTGGGCGACCAACGCGAACACCCGCCACCCGGACACCGACGCGAACGAGGAGGGAACGCACATCGCGGAGCTGATCGCGGGCGTGGTCGCGGCGAACGGTACCTGCGACGACCCGGCCGCGTACGGCAGAGCGGTCGCACGACGCCTGCTGCCCGACGTCCTGCCGTACCGGATCGGTACCCCGGCCAGCTACGGGTTCCTCGGGTTCAACGGTCGCGCGCTGTCCGACAACGCGCCCGAGGCGATGTTCTCGCTGGTGATGAACGCGGCCATCACCACTGGCCTGGCCCCCGACCAGTTCAGCGCCACCCGCAGCGACCGGTTCCCCTACGTGGTCTCGACGGACTGACCGCCGCCACGGCAACACGGCGTCGCGCCTATCGATGAAGCGCGTCGGCGTCGGCGCTAAGCTGACGGCCATGCGAACCCATGGCCTGCGCCTGCTGGTCCTGCTCGGCACGGCGGCGCTCCTCGCGACCGCGGCGGCCTGCGCCCCGCAGGACGACACGGGCGGTACCGCGGCGTCCAGCCCGTCGGCCTCCGGCTGCTCCCCGGCGAGTCTCACGACGCACGCCCCCGGCAAGTTCACCGTCGGCACCGACGATCCGGTGTACGAGCCGTGGTTCGTCGACAACAAGCCGGACAACGGGCAGGGCTTCGAGTCGGCGGTCGCCTACGCGGTGGCCACGAAGCTCGGGTACGCCAAGGATCAGGTGGTCTGGACGCGGGTCACCTTCAACAACGCGATCGCGCCCGGCGCGAAGCCGTACGACGTCGACATCAACGAGTTCTCCATCACCGACGACCGGCGCAAAGCCGTCGACTTCTCCTCGCCGTACTACGACGTGACCCAGGCGGTCATCGCGCTGAAGAGTTCGAAGATCGCGGGTGCGAAGAGCCTGGCCGACCTGAAGTCCGCGAAGCTCGGCGCGCAGGTCGGGACGACCAGCTACCGGGCGATCACCGAGGTGGTGAAGCCCGTCGCGCAGCCGGCCGTGTTCAACACCAACGACGACGCCAAGACCGCGTTGCAGAACGGGCAGATCGACGGCCTCGTGGTGGACCTGCCGACCGCGTTCTACATGACGTCGGCGGAGATCAACGATTCGCTGATCCTGGGGCAGTTGCCGCAGCCCAGCGGCGCACCCGAGCAGTTCGGTCTCGTGCTGGACAAGGGATCCGCGCTGACCGCGTGCGTGAGCCGGGCGGTCGACGGGCTGCGGTCCGACGGCACGCTCGACAGCCTGCGCAAGCAGTGGCTCGCCCAGGTGGCCGGCGCGCCCGAGCTGAGCTGAGGGTGGCCGCGGCGGCGACCGGGTACGAGCCCAGTGCGCTCCAGCGCGACCGGGTGGCGTACCGGCGGCGGCAGACCGTGCGTTCGATTCTCGTCGCCGCCGCCTCCACGCTCGTGCTGGGCGTGCTGCTGCTCGTCGCGGTGACCGGCGCGCCCGGGTGGGAACGGGTCAGGTCCTCGTTCTTCGACCCGACCGTCGCCTGGCAGGCGCTGCCGGACGTGCTGCGGGGGCTGTGGCTCAACGTACGGTTGCTGGTGGTCTGCGCGACCGGTGCGCTGGCGGTCGGTCTGGCGGCCGCGATCCTGCGTACCCTGCGCCCGGCCATCTTCTTCCCGCTGCGCGCGCTGGCGACCTCGTACACGTACATCTTCCGGGGCTCGCCACTGATCATCGTGCTGTACCTGTTCACGTTCGGGGCGCCGGGGCTGCGGCTGCAGCGAACGCCGCCGGTGCTCGTGCTGGGCGGCGCGGCACTCGTGATCGTCTACGGCGCGTACCTGGCCGAGGTGTTCCGGGCCGGGATCGAGTCGGTGCACCCCTCCCAGCGTGCGGCGGCCCGGTCGCTCGGCCTCACGCACCGGCAGACCATGCGGCACGTGGTGCTGCCGCAGGCGGCCCGGCGGGTGGCGCCGCCGATCCTGAACGATCTCGTCGCGCTCCAGAAGGACGTCGGCCTCATCTCGCTGGCGGGCCCGATCGATGCGATCCGGGCGGCGCAGATCCAGACCGCGCAGACGTACAACTACACGCCGTACGTGCTGGCCGGGGCGCTGTTCGTGCTGCTGGCGCTCCCGCTTATCGCGGTGACCGACTGGGTCACGCTGCGCGCCGCGCGCCGCCAGTCCGCCGAGCACGCCGCATGAGTGAGCGTGAGCGAGCGAATGGCGGCCCGGCCGCCGTTTTGTCCTGCCGGAACGTGCGCAAGGAGTTCCGCACCGGCCGGGGCGCCGCCGTGGTGCTCGACGACCTGTCGCTCGACATCGCCGAGCACGAGGTCGTGGTGCTCATCGGCGCCTCCGGATCCGGCAAGTCGACGCTGCTGCGGTGTGTCAACCTGCTGGAGACGATCGACGACGGCGCCATCTACCTGGACGGCCGGCACATCACCGACCCGCGGGTGAAGCCGGACGCCGTGCGCCAGCGCATCGGCATCGTGTTCCAGTCGTTCAACCTGTTCCCGCACCTGACCGTGCTGGACAACATCACCCTCGCGCCGCGCCGGGTGCACCGCCTGGCACCGGCGCAGGCCCGGTCGCGGGCGATGGCGTTGCTGGACCGGGTGGGCCTGGCGGACCGGGCCGCGGAGTATCCGGACCGCCTCTCCGGTGGCCAGCAGCAGCGGGTGGCCATCGTGCGCGCGCTGGTCAACGCGCCCCGGCTGATGCTGCTCGACGAGGTGACCTCGGCGCTGGACCCGGAGCTGGTGGGTGAGGTTCTGGCCCTGATCCGGGACGTCAAGGAGCAGGGGATGACGATGCTCATCGCCACCCACGAGATGGGCTTCGCCCGCCAGGTGGCGGACCGGGTCTGCTTTCTCGACCACGGCCGGATCCTGGAGCAGGGCACCCCCGAGGAGGTGCTCGGTGCGCCGCGGGAGCCCCGTACCCGCCAATTCCTGCAACGCATCGTCGAGGCCGGCAAGCTGTGACTCAGGCGGTGTGACTCAGGCGGTGCGCTGGTCGATCTGCCGCGCCGGGCCGGATCTAGTGGTGGTCGTGGTTCATGAGGTACGTGCCGGCCACGGGGCCGCGCCGGCCATCGGATCCCCGCGCGGCGCCGCGGCGGTGCCCTCCGGATGGCTACCCGCCACGGGGCCGTCCGTACCCGCCCCGGTCCGGCAGTTGGCTCCTCCCGGCGGGTCGTTACCGGCCGGTACGCGCGGGGTCCGTCGCGTTCGCCTGGCGCGGCCGGTGGCGGTGCCGGAGGATGGCACTGTGACGAGGATGGCACTGTGACAGGGACATACCAGGTGCGCGTGGCGCGGGTCTATGACCAGCCGGCGGCGGACGACGGAGCGCGGGTACTCGTGGATCGGCTCTGGCCTCGTGGCCTGGCCAAGGAGGCCGTCGAACTGGACGACTGGTGCCGGCAGATCGCGCCGTCCAACGAGCTGCGTGGCTGGTACGGGCACGACCCGGCGCGGTTCGACGAGTTCTCCACGAGGTACCTGGCAGAGTTGCGGAACCCGGATCGCGCCGCGGCACTCGACGGGCTCAGGAAGCTCAGCCATCAACGGGACGTGACCCTGCTGACGGCGACCAGGGCGCTGGAGATCAGTCACGCGGCGGTGCTCGCCCGGGTGATACCCGAAAAGGCCTGACCGGCCCGGCCGGAGCGACGGCAGGCGTGACCGCCTCGTGACTGGCGTGACCGCGGGTGGGGTCAGGGGAGTACCCGGCCGAGGAAGTCGCGCATCAGGTCCGCGATGTCCGGGCAGCTGTCCTCCAGGGCGAAGTGGCCGGAGTCGATGGCGTGGAACTCCGTCTCCGGCAGGTCGTTCAGGATCTTGCGCATCACCTCCTCGGGGAAGATCTCGTCGTTCGCGCCCGTGGCCACCAGCGTCGGCGGTCGGCGATCCCGCAGGAACTGCCGCATGGCCGAGAACGTGGCGGTGTTGTTGTGGATGTCGTACAGGAGATCGAGCATGATCTCGTCGACGCCGGGCCGGCCGATGAGTGCCGCGTCGACGATCCAGTTGTCGGGGTCGATGAGCGAGCCGTCCCGCACCCCGTGCAGGTACTGGTCCCGGAGGGAGTCGAGGGACAGGTACGAGCGGGACTCGTCGCGGCGTTCCCCGGTGCCTTCCTTCCAGTACCTGCCCAGCGTTTCCCACCACCCCTGCGGGGGCTCCGGGTACAACGGGGCGTTCTGCATCACCAGCGCCGGGACCCGATCGGGGTACTTCAACGCCAACCGGCACCCCACGGGTCCGCCGAAGTCCATCAGGTACGGAGTGAACGCGCCGACGTCGAGCCGATCGAGCAGCCGCTCGACGACGGCGGTCAGGTTGTCGAAGTTGTAGGCGAAGTTCGCCCGGTCGGGTACCCCGCTGTGGCCGAAGCCCGGGTAGTCGGGGGCGATGACCCGGTACCGGTCGGACAGCCGGGGGATCAGATCGCGGAACATCCGCGACGAGGTGGGGAAGCCGTGCAGCAGGAGCACCACCGGTGCCTGCGGCGCGCCGGCCTCGCGGTAGGCCACGTCGATGCCGGCCACATCGATCGACCGGTAGCGGGTGACCCGGTTCGCGCCGTCAGTGCCATTCATCGCTCAACACCTCCATGGTGACTCGGGCCGGTTCCGGGGATTGGCACGGCTCAACCGGCCGGCGCCGAGGGTGGCTTCACCTCGTCGAGCAGGTTGCCACCGCTCCCGCCGCCGCGTACGACGGAGATCCGGCCGCGCTGCTCGAAGATCACGTACCGGACCGGAGAGGTCGTCGGAGGTCGGACCGAACAACGGGGACACCGTGGCCAGCTACCCGGGTCCGACCGGGAGAAACGCCGCAGCCGGGCACGGAGGGCATGGGGAGCACGAGACGGCACCTGATCGCCGGCGAACCAGGCCCGGACGGCCGGCGGCCGCCAGGGCTGTGCCGCGGCGCCGCGCTATGCCGGCGTCGCTGCCCGGACCGGTGCGGTGCGGCGAGCCGCGGCGGCTCGCGCGGCAGCCCCGGCCGGGGCGAGCATCTGGGTCTGCAACCGCCGCAGCGCATCGACGTGGTCGGCCGTCCAGATCATCTTCACCGCGGTCGCCGTTCCCTGGCCGTCGTCCCCGCTGAGGTCCCGGTGCACCGCGTCGAGCAGCCGGCCGTCCGCGACCGTGTCGTGCACGATCGGATCGGGCACCGTGCCGTCGCCGGCGAACGCGCGCCCGGTCCGCCGGTACCAGTCGGCCAGCGCCTCGCCGGCGTCCAGGACCTCGGACCGCGCCGCCGCCCGATCTCCGGCCGCCGGTGCGCTGTCGCGCGTCCACAGATCGAGCACGGCGTCGGCGGTCAGGCGCAGCACGGCCACCGAGGTGATCAGCGTCGTCACGTCCGGCAGGGAGACGCGCTTGGTGCCGCGTTCGGCGAGGAAACCCCGGAAGGCATCGTCCAGGCGCCGGGCCGCCGCCGCGGCGCGCCGGGCCTCGTCCCGCGGCGCCGGGGCCGCCGGTACCACCGAATCGCACCGCGTCAGCCCGTACCGCACGGCGGCGAGCAGGTAGTCCGCGCTGTCCTCCAGGGCCTCGGCCAGGGCCTGTCCCAGCGCCGAGCCGGCGCCGCGCGGCCAGAACAGCGCGCCGACGATGAAGCTGACCGCGCAGCCGATCGCCACGTCCTCGATACGGACGAGCCCGATCTTCCAGCCGGCCGGCCCGATGACGTTGTACAGGACCAGCAGGGTGATGGTGAAACCGGCCTGGCCCGCGGCGAACGAGATGGCGGCGGGAGCCAGGCCGGCAAACGCGATCGCGAACGGGAGCAGGCACCAGAACGCCACGGTGTTCGTGCCGAGTGCGAGGACGAGAGCGCCGCCGATGATGAAACCCACGACGGTACCGAGCAGGCCGCGCAGCGCGTTCTGGCCGGTGTTCAGGGCGTTGGACCGCAGGACGGCGAGCGTACCGAACACCACCCAGAACGAGTGCTGCACGCCGGTGACCTCGGCGACCAGGATGGCCAGGGCGAGGGCGATCGCACCGCGGACGCTGTTGTGCAGCCACACGGAGTGCCGCTCGACGTGCGCCCCGGCCCGCTCCTGCACGGACGACAACTGGGAGCCGACGCCTGCCGGCCGGCGTCCCAGAACCTGCTGCCACCAGGTCCGGCGGCGGGCGGCCACGGCCAGTTCGAGGTTCTGCGCGATCGCCGAGGTCGCGAAGCTCATCTCCTGGGCGCGGAAGCTCGGCTCCAGCGAGTCGACGAACTCCGCGACCGATGTCTGCGCGCCGAGGTCCCGTGCGATGCCGCCCGTCACGGTCGTGCCCGTCACGGTCGTCGTGGCCGCCGCAGTCGTGCCCGCCGCGGTCGTGGCCGTCGCGGGGCTCCCGCGGTGGACCGGAAGGGTGGACGTCACGGTCCGTTCCATTGCCTCCCTGGCGTCGCGCAGGCGGGTCAGGTCGGCGGCGAGGTCGGTCGGGTCACCCATCGACTCCAGCAGGGTCGTCCCGCGCTCCAGCAACGCCGCCGCCGCCAGCTTGACCTCACACACGGCCGCGTCGGTCGGCCCCTCCTGCTCGTCGACGGGTACCCGTTCCAGCACCGTGTCGAGCCAGATCACCTGGTCCACCACCCGCACGAGCGCGCGCGCCGAGGTACTCAGTCCGGTGGGACGGTACGGCGTGGTGAAGAACGACGTACGCAGCGCCGCCACAGCGGCCCTCGCCTCCGATACCAGGGAATCGCGGGACGCGAGCGCTCCCGGCCCGAACCCGCACCGGACGCAGTCGACCTCCGCCCGCAGGCGCCGGGCGAGCAGCGCGCACGCGCGGGCGGTGGACAGGCGCAACGGCTCGCGGGCGGGAGCCGGCCACAGGACACTGATGGCGATCAGGGACACGGCGCCGGCCATCAGCCAACCACCGAGGCGCACCGGGATCGAGCCGATCGGCCCCGGCTGGGTCACCCCCAGGGTGAAGCCGACCAGCAGTGCGGTCGAGGAACTCGCCAGGACCGAGCTGACAACGCCGATGAACAGCACCGCGAAGCCGACGACGAGCGTGACGACCACGGCCAGCCAGACGGTCTGCGACACCAGGGACCCGAGGCAGACCAGGGCCGCTCCGGAGACGACCAGCGAGGCCTGTGCCGCCAACCGTTCGCGCATCGAGCCGGTGAAGTCGACGAACAGCAACGTGGACAGGGCGCCGAACGCCGCGAAGAGGGCGAGCGTCGGGTTGCCGATGAGCTTCACCGACACGGCGAAGAGTGCGGGCATGACGATGGCGGCACGTCCGGCACGGCGCAGCGCGGACAGGCCGGCGTCGCGTGTCCGCAGCCACTGCAGCACGGTCACGATGGGCGCATCCTCAGATCCTGGGCCGTCGGGAGATCCTGGGCCATCGGGGTACGGACGTGGGCATGCTACGCCGTCCGTGGGCCCGCCGGCCTCGGCACTCGGTCGCCAAACTGGTCTGTCGGGTCCAGTTTGACGTACCGTGCCCGGTCCGATCCGCGCATCGTGCCGGGTACCGGCCGTCCTACTCGGCAGGGTCGGCGCGTCCGGCCGGTCCGGCGGCGTACGCCTTGATGTTGTCCAGCGCCATGTCCAGGGCGACGGCCATCGGTGCGGCGTCCCGCGCGGTCTGGGCGAGCAGGTAGCCGCCCTGCAACGCGGCCATGAGCCCGGTGGCCAGCTTCGCCGGGTCCGCCTCCGGTCGCAGCGTGCCGTTCTG
>DASXOA010000165.1:0-42904 GCA_036494675.1 Rugosimonospora sp. | reverse complement strand
TGCTGTACCCGCAGGCGACCGCGAGCGCCGTCAATCCGTACGGCTGCTGGGACTGGTGGGGTTACCTCGGCGCGACCAACTACCCGATCCACGGCGGGGCCCAGAGCGAGACCGTCATGGCGGAGGTGCGCGCGCTGGGCGGTTGAGCACCCCCGGTCCCCGGTATCCCTTCTGGGCATCCTTGTCCCCGCTCGCGCTGGAGTCCGTTGCGTGCGTCGGGCTTCGCTGCCCACATTGGCGAGCCTTGTCCCTCGTGGCGTCGCTCGTCCCTCGTAGCGTTCGTTGTCCGCGCCGTCGCCCTTGTCCGTGCCGTCTGCCGGTTGTCCGCGCTGGCGTCCGGTGTCCGTGCCGTCGCCGGTTGCCCGCGCTGGCGTCCGGTGTCCGCATGCGCGGCCGGTCGCCGCCGCACCGGCCCCACAACCGGCCCGCCATAAGGGGGTTTCCCGGCCGGATCCGGACCGCGGGCGGCGCCCGGCCTGCCATCATGAGGTCGTTGCCCGCGCTGGCGACCGGCCGGCGCGGAACACAGAAGGTTGAAGCACCATGCCGCGACTCGTGCGGCGACTGTCCGTTCTCGTCGCCTCGGCCGCTCTGGTCGTGGCCGGCGCCGCGGGCTGCGTCGGACCGGGAGAACAACGCGACCCGCCTCCGCCGCCGTCCGCGTCCCCGACCCCGATCCGCACCGCCATCCCCGATGTGGTGGGGCAGAACGCCTCCACCGCACTGGACACGTTGAGAAGGCTCGGTTTCACCAACATCGATCTGAACACCGTCGACGGACACATCGTGGTCCTCATTCCCGAGCACTGGACCGTCCAGACCCAGACGCCGCCCGCCGGGCAGTTCCGGCAGCACGGTTCGAAGATCGTGCTCGGCTGCGCCAAGAATCCCTGACGGGCGAGCGCCGCGCGGGCCGCACAGCCGTGAAACGAGGTGACGGCGATGACTTTCGCCGACCGGGTGGACGCCGGAGCGCAGTTGGCGCGACGGCTGGAGCACCTGCGCGGCCACGATGTGGCGGTGCTCGGGCTCTCCCGCGGCGGCGTGCCGGTCGCGGCCGAGGTCGCCGGCGCGCTGTCCGCGCCGCTCGACGTCGTGGTGGTACGCAAGCTCGGCGCGCCCGGTCAGCCCGAACTGGCGATGGGTGCGATCGGCGAGGAAGGCGTACGGGTCGTGGACGACGACGTGATGAGCCGGATCGCGCCGAGCGCCCGCGAACTGGCCGACGTGGAGCGCGACGAACGGGTCGACCTCGACCGGCAGCGGGCACGGCTGCGCGAGGGGCGGCCGGGGTTGCCGGTCACCGGCCGCACCGCCGTGGTGGTCGACGACGGCGTGGCCACCGGGTCGAGCGCCCGCGCGGCCTGCCAGGTGGCCCGGGTCCGTGGCGCCGCGCGGGTGGTACTTGCCGTACCGGTGGCCTCCACCGACGTCCTGCCGGTGCTGCGCCAGGCGGCCGACGAGGTGGTCTGGGTGACCGCGTCCGACCGGCTCTCCTCGATCAGCGCCTGGTACGACGACTTCGCGCAGATCAGCGACGACGAGGTGGCGGACCTGTTGCGCCGCCACGACGGCGGTGCGCGGCGGGACGGTGGCGCACGGCAGGACGGTGGCGCACGGCGGGGCGGGGACTCCGGCTCCCGATTCCTGGAGCCGGCCGGCAAGGACGCCGGCGCCGGTTCGATGACGGATTCCCGCGCCGGCTCGGTGACGGACTCTCGCACCTCCATCGACGCGGAGATCACCGTGACGACCGGCACCGTCGCGCTGCCCGGACACCTGACCGTACCCGCCGGTGCCAGCGGCGTCGTGGTGTTCGCCCACGGCAGCGGCAGCAGCCGGAACAGTCCGCGCAACACGTTCGTGGCGGAGTTGCTGAACGGCGCGGGCCTCGGCACCCTCCTGCTCGACCTGCTCACCGCCGGGGAGGAGACCGACCGCGCGAACGTGTTCGACATCGACCTGCTCGCCGGGCGGCTGAGCGAGGCGGTCGAGTGGCTGCGCGGCGAACCGGTCGGCGGCGACGCCGTGGTCGGGCTGTTCGGCGCGAGTACCGGTGCGGCGGCGGCACTGTCGGCGGCGGCCCGGCCGGGTTCCCGCATCGCCGCCGTGGTCTCCCGGGGCGGCCGGCCCGACCTGGCCGGGGCGAGGCTCACCGGGGTCGAGGCGCCGACGCTGCTGATCGTCGGCGGGCGGGACACCGAGGTGCTCGCGCTCAACCGGGAAGCGCAGGCCCAACTGCGCGGCCCCAACCGGCTCGACGTGGTGCCGGACGCCACCCATCTCTTCGAGGAACCCGGTGCGCTGCCGCGGGTCGCCGATCTGGCCCGTGACTGGTTCGCCGAGTACCTGCGCCGGTAGCCGTCGTGGTGCCGCCGCCATCCGGACCGGGTCGCAACCACCGGCGTGCCTGCCGGACCGGCCGACCCCGAATCCATCGGCACGAACGAAGCGACAAGCGAATCCAACGCGAGGACAGGCAGTCCGGGCCGCGCGGCCGGGCGGCGGACGCCGCTCAGCCGACGCAACGGGCCGCGCAACGGGCCGCGGAACGGGCCGCGCAACGGACCGGGCGGTTCGCCGATCCCGGCGCGGCGCCGCCGGCGAGCCTGAGCATGACGAGTCTGAGCATGAACCGAGGGGGCGATGTGATGGACAAGGTTACCGACGAGGCCCGCTGGCACGGGTTGTGGTGGGAATGGGCCCTGCTGACCGGGATCACGGCGGCCATCATCGCGGGAGCGGGGTTCCGGCTGTCCGGCCACGTGGGCTCCGCCGACATCGCGTGGATCGTGGCGACCGCGGCCGGACTGCTGCCCGCCATCGCATGGCTGGCCGTGTCGCTGATGCGGCGGCGGATCGGCGTCGACGTGATCGCCGTACTGGCGCTCGCCGGTACTCTCGGCGTCCACCAGTACGGGGCCGGCGCGCTCGTCGCGCTGCTGCTGGTACTCGGGGCCGCGCTGGAGACGTACGCGCGGCACTGGGCGTCGGGCGACCTTCAGGCGCTGCTCAACCGGGTGCCCCGCACCGCGCGCCGGCACACCGGGGAGGGCGGCGAGGAGATGGTCGACTCGGACGCGATCCGTCCCGACGACCGCCTCATCGTGTACCACGGAGAGGTCGTGCCGGTGGACGGCTTCGCCGAGGAGTCGGCGGTGCTGGACGAGTTCGCGATCACCGGCGAGCGGGAGCCGGTCGAGCGCAGTTCGGGGGAGCGGGTGGCCAGCGGCGCGGTGAACGCCGGGGAGGCGTTCGGCATGCGGGCCACCACGACGGCGGCGCGCAGCACCTACGCCAGCATCGTGCGGCTGGCCCGGCAGGCGACCGGGCAGCGGGCGCCGATGGTTCGGCTGGCCGACCGGTACGCGATCGTGTTCGTGCCGTTCACGCTCCTGCTGGCCGGGCTCGCCTGGGCGGTCGGGGGCGTGTTCGTCCGCGCCGTCGCGGTTCTGGTGGTGGCCACACCCGGCCCGCTGATCTTCGCCGCGCCGATCGCCATCGTCTGCGGGCTGTCCCGGTCGGCGCGCAGCGGCGTCATGGTCCGCGACGGCGCCGTCCTGGAGCGGCTGGGCCGGGCCGGCACGGTACTGGTCGACAAGAGCGGCACGCTGAGCCTCGGCCGGCCCAAGGCGACCGAGATGGTCAGCGCGCCGGACGTCGACGACGACGAGACCCTGCGGCTGGCCGCCTCGGTCGAGCAGTTCTCCTCGCACCCGCTGGCGAGCGCGGTGGTGGCGGAGGCGGCCCGGCGCGGCCTGTCCCTGGCCGCCCCCGAGGACGTGCACGAGGAGAACGGCCGGGGGATCAGCGGCCGGGTCGACGGCCGCACGGTGTGGGTCGGGCAGCTGGACGGCGAGCTGGCCCCGTGGGCGCAGCAGGAACGCAACCGTGCCGAGCTGGACGGCGCCGCGGTGGTGTGGGTGAGCCTGGACAACAAGCCCGCCGGCGCGTTGCTCGTGCAGGACCCGGTGCGCTCCGACGCGCGGCGCAACGTGCGCGGGCTGCGGGAGGCGGGCGTGAGCCGGCTGGTCATGGTCACCGGCGACCGTCCGCAGATCGCCGCCGAGATGGCCCGGATGGTCGGCGTCGACGACGTCATCGCCCAGTGCAGCGAGGAGGAGAAGGTCCAGCGGGTCCGGGCCGAGTCGCAGTACGCCGTGACCGTGATGGTCGGCGACGGCGTGCAGGACGGCCCCGCGCTGTCCGCCGCGCACGTCGGCGTCGCGCTGGGCGCCACCGGGGCGAGCGCTTCGGCCGAGGCGGCGGACGCGGTGCTGACCGTGGACCGGCTGGACAAGCTGGGCGACGCGGTCGAGATCGCCCGGCACTCCCGGCGGATCGCGCTGGGCACCGCCGCCGCCGGGATGCTACTCGTGGTCGCCGCCATGGCGATCGCGATGACCGGGCTGCTGGTACCGGTCGCCGGCGCACTGGTCCGGGAGGGCATCGAGGTCGTGGTCATCGCCGGTGCGCTGTCCGCGCTGATCGGCGGTGTACGCCGGCACCGGTTGCCGACGAGCACCGACGAGTTGATCGACCAGTTCACCGTGGAGCACGAGAGGCTGCGCGATGCCCTGATCCGGTTGCGCAGCACCGCCGACCTGGTGGCCATGGAGCACGACGGGGCGATGTGCGTGGACAGGCTGCGCGACGCGTACAAGCGGCTCAGCCGCCAGCTCATCAGCCACGACGAGGCCGAGGAGCGCCGGCTGTATCCGGAGTTGGCCGGTCCCGTCGGTCCGGACACGACCGCCACGATGAGCCGCGCGCACACCGAGATCCGGCGGCTGGTGGACCGGGTGGACGGGCATCTGTGCCTGACGTCCGACTCCCGGCTGGAGGCCGACCAGGTACCCGACCTGCTGGCCACGCTCTACGGGCTCGACGCGATCCTGCGCCTGCACTTCGCCGAGGAGGAGGAGAACCTGTTCTCGCTGACCTCGGCCAGCAACCCGATCGCCGTCGGCCAGTAGCGCGATCGAGCTGACCAGGGCGGTGGTGTTGCTGCTGGTCGCCACCGCCCTGATCGCGCTGACCTACCGCGTCGTGGCGAGGAGGGCGTGATGTGGCCCCGCTGCCCGCCGGTTCAGCACTGCCCGTCGGCCAGGACGTAGTAGTTGGCGCCGGTCTGGCGCAGGGTGTGCGTGGTGAACACGTTCCACAGGCCCATCGCCTGGTTTGAGCCGTTCGCGTAGACGTACCCGCCGGACTGGTGCGCCCGGCCGGCGACCGTCTGGTTGTAGTTGTTGTCGGTGAAGCAGGGCTGGTTCGCGGTCGGGGTCGGCGTCGGGCTCTTCGTGGGGCTCGGCGTCGGGCTCGCGCTGCGGGTCGGCGTCGGGCTCGCGGTGGGGCTCGCGGTGGGGCTCGACGAGCCGGTGGCCAATCCCCAGAACTGCGCGATGTAGTACGACGAGCAGATCGACTGGAGGTAGTACGTGCCGGTGGCGCCGCACTGGTCCGTCGCGCTGCCCGGATTCACCGGCGTACCGTGGCCGATGCCCTGCACGCTGTAGAGCTGGACCGCCGCCTTGCCGGACGAGTCGTTGTAGCTCTGCAGCGTGGTGTTGCCCGGCAGGCTCGTGGTGGAACTGGGCGTCTGGGAGATGCCCCAGACGTTCGTCCACTGGTCCCGTGACTCGGTCGCGTTGGCCGGGTTCACGATGGCGTCGGAGGTGCCGTACCAGATGGCCACCCGGGGCCACGTGCCGGAGTACCCGGCGTCGGCCCCGCGTACCAGGGCGCCCCACTGTGCCGGGGTCTTGCTCGTCGCGCTGTACTCACAGGTCACGCCGCTGGAGAGGTCCGTGGCGCAGGCGTACGGGATGCCACCGATGATGGCGCCCCCGGCGAACACGTCGGGGTAGTCGGCGAGCATGACGGCGGTCATCGCGCCGCCGGCGGACAGCCCGGTCACGTACACCCGGTGGGAGTCCGAACCGTAGTGCGCGACCGCGTAGTCGACCATCTGCTTGATGGACAGCGCCTCGCCCTGCCCTCGCGTGTAGTCACCGGTCTGGAACCAGTTGAAGCACTCGGTGGAGTTGTTCGCCGAACTCTGCTGCGGGTACACCAGCGCGAAGTGGTACAGGTCGGCGTACTTCGGCCAGCCGGCGTTGGTGTAGTAGTCCGAGGCGCTCTGGGTACAGCCGTGCAGCGCCACCACCAGCGGGGCGCCCGACGGCAGGCCGGTCGGCACGTAGCTGTACATGCTCAGGGCGCCGGGGTTGGAGCCGAACCCGGTGACCTGGGTGAGCGTGGCCGCGGCCTGTGCCGGCGACGCGACGAGCGGGATGGCGGCGGCGACCGCGAGCGTGCCGGCGCACGCCAGGGCCGCGACGAGGAGCCGGTGTGGTCTGCGCATGGCGCCTCCCTGGGACGGGGTGGGAACCACATGATGGGTAGCTCGCAGGCTAGTCACGGCATCGATGGGTGGTAATGGGTTCAGGCCACACAACCCGGGCTCCGGCGGTGTCGAGGGCGCCGGCGGCGTCGAGGGCTCCCCCGCGGGGTTGAGGGCTCCGTGGCGTCGAGGGCAGTGGGGAGGGTGGCAATGTCGGGCCGCCCCATATCCGGCCGGCGTCCTGTGGTCGCGGCACCCGTGGTCCGGGCGCCGGGAGGGGCATAGCCTCGGCCGGTGGATCCTGGGCAGGTGCCGGAGCCGATGCCCTGGCCCCATGGTCCGGCGGAGGTTGCGCGTCATGGACATCGAGGAACTTGAGATATCGGTGTCCGGCGGCCGCCTGGCGACCTGCCGCTGGCCGGGTACCGGCCCGACCGTGCTGGCGGTGCACGGCATCACCGCCAACGCGCTGGCCTGGGCCCCGGTCGCCGAGGCGCTGGCCGGCCGGGTGTCGCTGGTCGCACCCGACCTGCGCGGCCGGGCCGCGAGCCGGGACCTGCCCGGCCCGTACGGCATGGCCGCGCACGCCGACGACCTCGTCGCGGTGCTGGACTTCCTCGGCATCGAACGGGCCCCACTGGTCGGCCACTCGATGGGCGGGTTCGTGGCCGCGCTGGCCGCGCTGCGGCATCCGGACCGCGTCTCCTCCGTGCTGCTGGTGGACGGCGGAGTCGCTCTGCGGGTACCGGAGGGTGACGACATCGACACCATCCTCGACGCGGTCATCGGCCCGGCCATGCGGCGGTTGACGATGGAGTTCACCGGCACCGCGGAGTACCTCGACTTCTGGCGGCGGCACCCGGCGATCGGCCCCTGGTGGCGCCCCGGCATCGAGCCGTACCTGCTGCGCGACCTGGTCGGCGTGCCGCCACGGCTGCGTTCCTCGTGCGTACTGGACGCGATCCGCGCGGACGCGCAGGACACCCTGCTGGACCGGGACACGATCGACGCGGTACGCACGGTGTCCTGCCCGGTGACCCTGCTGTACGCGCAGCGCGGCATGCTCGACGAGCCCCAGGGCCTGTACGACGAGCGGCGGCTCGACGAGATCGGGCTGGATCGCGGCCACGTCGACGTGCGGCCGGTACCCGACGTGAACCACTACACGATCCTGCTCGCACCGCACGGCGCGCAGGCGGTCGCCGCGCACATCCGCTGACCCTCGCCGGCTCCGCCGGGTACGGCCCGTGCCGGCTCCGCCGGGTACGGCGTGTGCCAACCAGGCACGTAGCCAACACCCACCTTCGGAGCGGTACTTGTAGATGTCGCACACATGGCTGCCCGTGGACCTCCGCCCTACCGTGTGCTGGACGGACATCGGTGTGTGAGGTGGGAGGCGTCTCATGGGTGCGGTACGGACATCCCGGCGTGCGCTGCTCGCCGGCTCGGTGGCAGCGGTGGCGGTGCTCACGGCCGCGGCCTGCGGGAGCCCGCAACAGGCCGCCAGCGGCGGGGCGAGCGCCGGTTCGAGCGCACCGGTGAACATCGGGGTGGTCTACTCGCAGACCGGCGCGCTGGCCAGCTACGGGCAGGAATACGTGGACGGCTTCAAGGCCGGGTTGGCGTACGCGACCCAGGGCACGAACAAGATAGGCAACCGGCCGGTCACCGTGACCTACGCCGACGACGCGGGTGACCCCGCGAAGGCGGTGTCGGCGGCCAAGGACCTGATCGGCAAGGGCTACAAGATTCTCGCCGGGTCGACGGCGTCGGGCGTGGCGCTCCAGGTGGCCCCGCTGGCCGCGCAGAACAAGGTGCTGTTCATCTCCGGGCCGGCCGCCACCGACGCGGTCACCGGGGTCAACAAGTACACGTTCCGCTCCGGCCGCCAGTCCTATCAGGACGTACTGACCGCGCAGTCGTTCATCGGCAACGCCACCGGCAAGAAGGTGCTCGTGTTCGCCCAGGACTCCGCGTTCGGCAAGTCCAATGTGGACGCCGTCAAGGCGGTCATGGGCGGTGCCGGCGCGACGGTCTCCAGCATCGCGGTGCCGGCCAACGCGACCGACTTCACGCCGTTCGCCAGCCAGGCCAAGTCGGCCGCGCCGGACCTGCTGTTCGTCGCGTGGGCCGGTACCACCGCCAGCGCGATGTGGCAGGCGCTGGACCAGCAGGGCGTGCTGGCCAGCACGACGGTGGTGACCGGGCTGGACATCCGGGCGTCGTGGCCGACGTTCGGGGCCGCGGGTACGAAGATCAGTTTCCTGGCGCACTACTTCGACGGGGCCACGGACAACGCCGCCGAGAAGGCGCTCAAGCAGGCGGTACCGGGCGGGAAGGTGGACCTGTTCGACCCGGACGGCTTCGCCGCCGCCCAGATGGTCGTGCACGCGGCGCAGAAGGGCGGCGACGACGTGGACGCGATGGTCACAGCGCTGGAGGGCTACAGCTTCGACTCGGTGAAGGGCAAGCTGACCGTCCGGGCCGACGACCACGCGCTGCTCCAGCCGATGTTCCAGGCGAAGCTCAGCGGCTCCGGCGCCGGCATGACCGCGACCCTGGTCAAGACGATCGACCCGAACGACACGGCGCCGCCGGTGGCGTCGATGAAGGGCTGAGGCCGTGGCGGTCGACGGCATCGGCGGCGGGGGCGCGCACGGCGCTCCCGCCGCGCCGGCCTCTCGCGGTGAGTCCGCCGCGCCGGCCTCTCGCGGTGAGTCCGCCGCGCCGGCCTCTCGCGGTGAGTCCGCCGCGCCGGCTCCCGGCGCTGAGTCCGCCGCGCCGGCTCCCGCCGGTGACCCCGCCGCGCTGGCCACCGAGGCGCTGTCCTGGCGGATCGGCGGACTGTCCATCGTGGACGAACTGTCGCTGTCGCTGGCGCCGGGCGAGTTCGTGGCTGTCATCGGGCCCAACGGCGCCGGCAAGACCTCCCTGTTCAATCTGGTGTCCGGCCTGCGCCGGGCCACCGCCGGCCGGGTACTGCTCGGCGGCGTCGAGGTCACCCGGCTGCCGGTACACCGCCGGGCCCGGCTCGGTCTCGGCCGTACCTTCCAGTCCTCGTCCGTGTTCGGTTCGCTCAGCGTCGCCGAGAACGTCCGGCTGGCCGTGCAGGCGCACCGCGGCGGTTCCCTGCGGGCCTGGCCGCGCCGAGCGGCGGACCGCGCCGTGGCCGCGGTCGCCGACGAGATCCTCGCCCAGGTACTGCTCGACGCGCGCCGCCGGGACCCGGCCGGCGCGCTCGCGCACGGTGAGAAGCGCAAGCTCGAGATAGCTCTGCTGCTCGCCGGCTCGCCGCGGGTGCTGCTGCTCGACGAGCCGATGGCCGGGGTGTCCGCCGGCGACGTGCCGGCCCTGGTCGAGGTGATCCGGTCGCTGACCGCGGCGAGCGGGCGCAGCGTGCTGATGGTGGAGCACCACATGGATGTCGTGCTCGACCTCGCCGACCGGGTGGCCGTGATGCACCACGGGGCGCTGCTGATCTGCGACACCCCGGCCGCGGTGATGGCCGACCCGACGGTCCAGGAGGCGTACCTGGGGGAGGAGTTGTGATGCTCGACGTGCGCGACCTGTCGGCGTGGATCGGCGGGTCGCACATCCTGCAGGGCGTCACGTTCGAGGTCGCCGGCACCGGAGTCACCGCGCTGCTCGGCCGCAACGGGGTCGGCAAGACCAGTACGCTGCGCGCGATCCTCGGCGAGCTGCCGGCCACGGGTTCGGTCACGTTCGACGGCGAGCCGGTGCTGGGCCGGTCCACCCACCGGCTGGTCCGCGCGGGACTGGGTTACGTGCCGGAGGACCGGGGCGTGTTCGGCGGGCTGTCCGTCGCGGAGAACCTGCGCCTGGCCTGCCGGGTGCCGGACCCGGACTACGACACCGTCTACGCGCTGTTCCCCGAACTGCAGAGGCGTCGCAGGCAGCGGGCCGGCACGCTGTCCGGCGGGCAGCAGCAGATGGTGGCGATCGGCCGCCTGCTGCTCAACCCGAACCGGCTGCTGCTGGTCGACGAGCCGACCAAGGGGCTGGCGCCGAAGGTGGTCGCCGAGGTGGCGGCGGTGCTGGCCGAGGTCGCGCAGCGGGTACCGATCCTGCTCGTCGAGCAGAACCTCGCGGTGGTACGGCGGCTGGCCGGCCGGGCCGTGGTGCTGGCCGCCGGCCGGGTCGCCTGGCAGGGCGGGGTCGCCGACCTTCTCGGCGACGCGGAACGCACCCGTTCCCTGCTCGGCGTCGGATCCAGCGGGCACGACGAGGCTAGCGGGCACGACGAGGCTAGCGGGCACGGCGAGCCGGAGTCCGCGGCCGGACGGTCGAAGGGAGGTCGGCTCTGATGGGTACCGTCGTCCTGCTCGCCGTGACCGGCCTGGGCCTGGCCGCGCTCTACTTCCTCATCGCCTCCGGCCTGTCGCTGGTGTTCGGCCTCGCCGACGTGCTCAACTTCGCGCACGGGTTGTTCCTGTCGGTGGGTGCCTACGCCACCTGGTGGGCCGGCGGGCGGCTGACCGGGCCGTGGGGCTTCTGCGTCGCGGTGGTGTTCGGGGTCGCGTGCGGCGCCGTGGTCGGCGGGCTGGTCGAATTGGTACTGATCCGGCCGCTGTACCGGCGCCCGACCGAACAGGTACTGGTCACCGTCGGGCTGTCGCTGGCCGGAGTGGCGCTGCTGCAGGCGGCGTGGGGCGCGGATCCGCGCCGGTACCCGAGCCCACAGTGGACGCAGCAGGTGACCCGGTTCCTCGGCGCGGACGTGCCCAACGACCGGCTGGTACTCATCGGCGCCGCGGTCCTGGTCCTCGCCGGGCTGCTGGCGTTCCTCCGGTTCACCCGGTACGGCCTGGTGATCCGGGCCGGGGTCGAGAACCGGGCGATGGTCAGTGCGCTGGGCATCGACGTACGCCGCGCCTTCACCCTGGTGTTCGTGATCGGCGGGGCGCTGGCCGGGCTGGCCGGCGCGCTGGGCGGCGTGTACTTCGGTTCGGTGTCGCCGGGGCAGGGCGCCTCGCTGCTCATCTTCGCGTTCATCGTGGTGGTGATCGGCGGGATGGGCTCGGTGACCGGGTCGGCCTGCGCGGCGGTCGCGGTCGGGCTGCTCCAGCAGTTCGTCAACTACTACGGCGCCGCCGGGGCCGGGGACATCTGCGTGGTCGCGCTGCTCGCGGCCGTGCTTCTGGTACGTCCGGCCGGCATCGCCGGGAAGGTGGCGGCGTGAGCATGAGTACCGGACAGCAGCCCCCGGCGACGATCGGCGACCGTCCACACGCGACCGAGCCGGATCGGCCCGCGGCGCCGGTCGCCACCGGAGAGCGGCCGGGTACGGTGGCGCCGCCGGTGCGCCGGGTGGCCCGGGCGGCGCTACCGCTGGCCGTCCTCGCGGTGGCCGCGATCCTGCCGTGGTCCACAGTGGACATTCCGGGGGTCTTCGACGGCCCGCTCAACTCGCCGGGCACGCTCCAACTGCTGGCCCTGTGCCTGGTGTTCGGTGGGCTCGCCGCCGGGTACGACCTGCTGTTCGGTCGGGCCGGCCTGCTGTCGTTCGGGCACGCGCTCTACGTGGCCGCCGGGGCGTACGGCGTCGACATCCTCGTCACCCACGCACACTGGCCACTGTGGGCGGCGGTACTCGCGGCGGCGGCCGGCGGGGCGGTGCTGGCCGCGCTGCTCGGCTCGGTGGCCCTGCGCACCACCGGAATCGCGTTCGCCATGGTGACCCTCGCCTTCGCCCAGGTCGGTTCGATCCTGACCGACCGCGACCCGGGCGGCCTGACCGGTGGCGAGGAGGGCCTGCCGATGGACGGATCCCGGCTGCCCGGGTTCCTCGTCGGCGTGGCCAACACCGTGAACCTGTACTGGCTGGCGCTGGCCTTCCTGGCCGTGGTCGCGTTCGTGGTGCACCGGATCGACCGGGGCCCGTACGGCCGGGTACTCGCCGGGCTGCGCGACGATGAGCGGCGGGTGGCCGTGCTCGGGCTGTCCCCGTACCGGTTCAAGCTCGTCACGGTCACGCTCTCCGGTGGGCTCGCCGCGCTCGGCGGAGTGGTCTACGCACTCGTGGTCGGTGGCGCGTCACCCCAACTGGCCGCGTCCGACCTGACCCTGTCGCTGCTGGTGATGACGGTGCTGGGAGGCCCGGGTACCCGGTGGGGCGCGGTCATCGGCGGCATCGGGTACACGTACCTGGATCAGCGCCTGACCTCGCTCGGCGGCACCAGCGCGGTCCGGCACCTGCCCGGCGTGCTGCGCGGGCCGCTGTCCCAGCCGCTGTTCGTGCTCGGCGCGGTGTTCATCCTGGCGGTGTACTTCGCGCCCGGCGGGCTGGCCGGGCTGGGCCGGCGAGGGGCCGCGCTCGCCCGGGCACTCGGCCGGCGTGGCAGATCGGGTGGCGGCGGGTCGGTCGGCGACGCCGCGCCGTTATGATCGACGTATGATCAATGGCGCTCATGTGATCATCTACAGCCGCGACTCCGAGGCGGACCGCGCCTTCTTCCGGGACACCCTCGGCTACCACCACGTCGACGCCGGCCACGGCTGGCTCATTTTCAGGCTGCCGCCGGCCGAGCTCGCCGTGCACCCGACCGACGGCGAACAGGCCCACGAGCTGTTTCTGATGTGCGACGACGTCGCGGCGACCATGGCCGAGCTGTCGGCGAAGGGCGTCGAGTTCACGATTCCGGTCACCGAAGAGCGGTGGGGGCTGCGCACCGCGCTGCGGCTGCCCGGCGGCGGCGAGCTCGGCCTCTACGAGCCACGCCACCCGGTCGCCATGTGACCCCGGGCTCGGCGCCCGGGCGGCCCGGGCGACGGTGAAGGGACCGCGATGCGAGACGCGACGAGCTACGACACCGAACTGCGGCGGCACAACGAGGTACTGCGCCAGGCGGTTGGCGTGGCGCTCCACGACCACGTCCTCGACATCGGCTGTGGCACCGGGCAGACGACCCGACAGGCCGCGCGTACGGCCCGTGCGGGCAGTGCGCTCGGAGTCGACATCTCGGCGTCCGCGATCAGGCGCGCCGGCGACCTGGCCCGGGCGGAGGGACTCCGCAACGTCACCTTCGACCATGCCGACGCGCAGGTGCACCGCTTCGCGCCGGAGCGCTTCGACGTGGCGATCAGCAGGTTCGCCACGATGTTCTTCGACGATCCCGTCGCCGCGTTCGCCAACATCGGGCGGGCGCTGCGGCCGGACGGGCGCCTGGTGATGCTGGTCTGGCAGGCCCGCGAGCGCAACGAGTGGGACCTCGCCATCCACCAGTCGCTCGAAGCGGCCGGAGGGTCGGTGGCCGGTGCTTCCAAGGGACCGGATCCGTTCTCGCTCGCCGACCCGCCGACCGTGCGGGAGATCCTGCGCGCCGCGGGGTTCGCCGGCGTCGCCTTCACCGGTGTCCGCGAACCGGTCCACTACGGTCCGGACGTGGCCGCCGCCCTCGACTGGGTCCGCGGCTTCACGTGTACCAGCGAAGTCCTGAAGCGGCTGGATCCCGCCGCGGCAACGCGCGCGGAAGAGCGTCTCCGCCAGGCGCTCGCCGCGCACCTGAGCGACGACGGTGTCTGTTTCGACTCCCGCGCCTGGATCGTCACCGCTCATCGCCACCGGGCGACCCCACCGGAACGGTGAGGCGGCGTGCCGTCACAGTTCGGTGCGGTGTCTCGTCCAACTGCTGAAAGCAGCGGCGATCGAGGGAGTCGGCGACACCATGGGCACTCAGTCCGAGCCAGGAGACGGGCTCGATCCGGGCCTGAGCGTGATCGTGAGCGAGCGGCGTCGGCTGATCAATCTGGCGTACCGGCTGCTCGGTTCGCTGGCCGAGGCTGAGGATGCCGTACAGGAGACCTACGCCCGCTGGTACGCCATGTCCCGGGATCAGCGGGCGGCCATCGAGTCCCCCGGCGCCTGGCTGACGACGGTCGCCAGTCGCATCTGCCTCGACGTGCTGGGCTCGGCCCGGGCTCGGCGGGAGCGGTACGTCGGCGAATGGATCCCGGAGCCGCTGCCCGACCGTACGGAGTGGGTCAGCGGGCGGCCGGGAGGCGCCACACTTGACCCGGCCGATCGGGTCACCCTCGACGAGTCGGTGAGCATGGCCTTCCTCGTCGTGCTCGAGTCGATGACCCCGGCCGAGCGCGTCGCGTTCATCCTGCACGATGTCTTCCGGTACTCCTTCGCCGAAGTGGCCGGGATCGTCGGCCGTACGCCGGGGGCGTGTCGCCAGCTCGCGTCCTCGGCCCGCCGTCGCCTTCGCGCGTCAGAGGCTCCCGCGGTTCCGGCGGCCCGGCAGGCCGGCATCGTCAGGGACTTCAAGGCGGCGTGGGAAGCCAGGGACATCGGCGCTCTCATCGGTCTCCTCGACCCCGACGCCACGGCGGTCGCCGACGGCGGCGGCGTGGTCGGCGCCGTGCTCGACCCGATCGAGGGCGGCGAGCAGGTCGCGCGCTCCGCCGTCGACATCGTCGCCAGGATACCGGCCCTGACGATCCTGGAGCGTACGGTCAACGGTCAGCCCGGTCTGGTGGGTCAGCGAGACGGTGTCACCATAGTGGTGTTCGCGTTCGACATCGCGGGCGACCGGATCAGGCACATCTGGGCGGTACGCAACCCCGAGAAGCTCCGGCCGTGGACGGCGACCAGCGGCACGGTGGCGGGACTGCCCGGCCGGCGATAGCCGCTCGACCTCCCCGGGCAGTGACCCGGTAGCTCCCATCAGGCCAGCGGGTCTGCCGGGCCGCGCAACCGGTGCAGGCGCAGGGCTAGCTGGACCTCCAGCGCGCGCTCCGGACGCTGCCAGTCCGCGCCGAGCAGCGCCGCGATCCGGTCCAGCCGCTGGGTGACCGTGTTGACGTGTACGTGCAGCGTCTCGGCCGCCCGCGCCGAACTGCACCCGGAGCCGAAGTACGCCTCCAGCGTCTTGACCAGCCCGGTACCGCGCCGGGCGTCGTAGTCCACGACGGCGCCGACCGTACCGGCGATAAAGCCCGCGACGTCGCGGTCCTGGCCCAGCAGCAGCCCGACGAAGCCCAACTCGGCGGTGCTCGCCCCGTCGCCCACCCGGCCGAGCGCCACCAGCGCGGTCGCCGCCCGGTCCGCGTCCCGGAACGCGCTGGCCACCCCGGCCGGGCCGGTCGCCGGCCCCGCGCCGCCGGCGGTGACCGGGGTACCGAGGATCCGGCCGAGGTCGCGGGCGACCTCCCGGGCCAGCGGGCCGGCGTCGGGTGCCGGCAGCATGAGGACGACCCGGCCGCGCTGGATTGCGGCCAGCCCGCCGCGCGTCGCGGCGTAGCTGACCGCCCAGGAGAAGGAACGCTGGCGGTGGGCCGCGTTGACGGCCTCGCCGACGGCGACGACCACGTGCGGCGCGTCCAGGTCCACGCCCAGCCGGCGGGCCCGGGCGCGCAGCGCGTCGGGATCGCCGATCGGCCGGCTGATCAGATCGTCGAGCAACTCGCCGCGCACCCGGCCCTCGGCCTCCGCCACGGTACGGCGGAACAACAGCACCAGCGCGGTCACCTGAGCGGCCCGCTCCAGGATCTGCTGATCGGCGTCGACCAGCGGATGCTCCGGCCGCAGGATCAGCGCACCCAGGTTCTCCGCGCCGGCCACCACGGCGGCGACCCACACCTCGCCGCGGCGCACGCTGCGGCCCTCGCCCCGGGACGCGGCGACGGCCTCGGCCACCTGGTCCAGTTCCGGCGCGGCCAGTTCCAGCGCGCTCGGGTGCGGCCCGGTCAGGTGCGGCCCAGCCAGGTGTGGCTCGGCCAGGTGTGGCTCGGTCAGGTGCGGCTCGGTCCGGTGCGGCTCGGTCAGGTGCGGCTCGGTCGGGTCGCCGGCGACCGCCAGGCGCCGCCCGTCCGCGTCGAGCACGACCAGGGCGCCGTCGAGCACGTCGGTGACCGCGGTGGCCACGTCCTCCACGCCGCCTCCGCGCAGCACCACGCCGGTCATCCGGTCGTGCGCGGCGGCGGCCCGCTCCACCGAGGCGCTGTGCGCCTGGATCACCGCGTTCGCCGCCGACAGTTCGTCGAGCGCGACCTGGGTCTCGGCCAGCAGCCGGGCGGTGTCGATCGCGACCGCGGCGTGCGCGGCCAGCGAGATCATCAGCGAGACCTCCTCGCGGGCGAACGGCCGCTCGGACCGGTTCGCGGCGAACAGCACGCCGATCACGTTGGAGCCCAGCCGAAGCGGTACCCCGAGGATGGCGACCAGCCCCTCCTCGCCGACACCGGCATCGATCTCGTTCGTGTGCCGGAACCGCCCGTCCTCCTTGTAGTTGGCGGTCACGTACGGCGTGGCGGTCTGCGTGACCAGGCCGCCGAGGCCCTCGCCCAGGCCCAGGCGCAGCCGCTGGAACCGGGCGGAGATGGACCCGTCGGTGACCCGCATGTACGTGTCGCCGCGCTCCTGGTCGGTCAGGGTCATGTACGCCACGTCGGCACCCAGCAGCGTGCGCGCCCGGTGCACGATCGCGTTGAGCACCGCGTCCAGGTCACGCAGGCCGGCCAGGTCGCTGGCGGTGTCGTAGAGCCCGGACAGCTCCTCCTCCCGGCGGCGGCGGCGCTCCAGCAGCGCCCGTACCCGCAGGGCCAGCAGCTTGACGTCCTCCAGGTCGGCGAGGACGCCGGCCGGCGTACCGGCGGCCCGCGCCGCCACCAGCGGCCCCTCGAACTCCACCGCGGCCGCCTCGCGGGCGAGGAGTTCCAGGAACACGCTGGTGGACATGCGCGCCATTATGGACCGGCCGCCAGGCTCGCCTGGTTTGTGGGCGAGCCGGTCAAGCGGTCGCGGTCCCGAGACGGCATTGTCAACTCGCCGTCCAGCCGCCGTCCAGCGAAACGGACGCACCGGTGATGAATCCGGCAACCGGGGAGCAAAGGTATGCCACCAGTTCGGCGACCTCGGCCGGCTCGATGAGCCGCTTCATCGCCGAACGGGTCAGCAGGATCTTCTCCACCACCTCGGACTCCGCGATCCCGTGCGCCGCGGCCTGGTCGGCGATCTGCCCCTCGACCAGCGGCGTGCGCACGTAACCCGGGTTGATGCAGTTGGCGGTCACTCCGTGCGGCGCGCCCTCCAGCGCCACGACCTTGGACAGGCCCTCCAGTCCGTGTTTCGCGGCCACGTAGGCGACCTTGAACGGCGAGGCGCGCAGCCCGTGCACCGAGGAGATGTTCACGACCCGGCCCCAGCCCCGCGCGTACATGTGCGGCAGGGCGCGGCGTACCAGCCGGAACGGGGCCTCCACCATGACCCGCTGGATGTACGCGAAACGGTCGGCCGGAAAGTCGGGCAGCGCCGCCACGTGCTGGAGGCCGGCGTTGTTGACCAGGACGTCGTACCCGCCGTCGAGCCCGTCCACCGCGTCCGGGTCGGACAGGTCGACCACGATCGCAGTGCCGCCGATCTCCTCGGCCAGCACCTGTACCGCGACCGCGTCGACGTCCACCACCACCAGCCGCGCTCCGGCATGGGCCAGGCGTACGGCGCAGGCGCGGCCGATGCCGCTGCCGGCGCCGGTGACCAGCGCGGTCCGGCCGGTCAGGTCGAGGCGGACCACCTCGGTGACCGGACCGGTCGCGCCCGGTGGTGGCGTGATCGTCATGCGGTGAAACTACGAGCCGCCCCGGGCCCGGGGACATGGTTCGGCGACACATAGTCTTGCCGGAAACCATGTGTTCCGCGGCCGGTGGCCTCCGCGGCGCGCAGGTGGCTCGGTGGCGGCCCGGCAGGTTACTGTTGGGCTGGCCCAATTCATGATCAACATGGCATGTTGAGGTGACGCCGCAACGCCTCGCCCGGAAGGTGCTGACTCGACCCATGACGAACCCGGCGATCCTGACCGTCGATGACGATCCGGCCGTGTCCCGGGCGGTGGCCCGCGATGTGCGCCGCCAGTACGGCGACCGCTACCGGGTGGTGCGCGCCGCCTCCGGCGCGGACGCGTTGGAAGCCCTTCGGGAGATCAAGCTACGTGGTGAGCAGGTCGCCGTCCTGCTGGCCGACTACCGGATGCCGCAGATGAACGGCATCCAGTTCCTCGAAGAGGCGATGGACCTGTTCCCGCGCGCCAGGCGGGTGCTGCTGACCGCCTACGCGGACACCGACGCGGCCATCGACGCGATCAACCTGGTCGACCTCGACCACTACCTGCTCAAGCCGTGGAACCCACCGGAGGAGAAGCTCTACCCGGTGATGGACACGCTGCTGGAGGCGTGGCTGTCCACTCCGGACCCGTCGATCACCGAGACCCGGGTGATCGGGCACCGCTGGTCGGCCCCGTCGTTCGCCGTACGCGACTTCCTGGCCCGCAACCTCGTGCCGTACCGGTGGCTGCTCGCCGACGAGCCGGAGGGCGGGCGCCTGCTCAAGGCGGCCGACCTCACCCCGGCCGACGTGCCGGTGGTCGTCCTGCCCGACGGCAAGCCGCTCGTCGCGCCGAGCGAGGCGGAGCTGGCCGCCCACGTCGGCCTGACCACCACCCCCGCCTCCGACTTCTACGATCTCGTGGTCGTCGGCGCCGGCCCGGCCGGGCTGGGCGCGTCGGTCTACGGCGCGTCCGAGGGCCTGCGTACGGTGCTGGTCGAGCAGCGGGCCACCGGTGGGCAGGCGGGCCAGAGCAGCCGGATCGAGAACTACCTCGGCTTCCCGGACGGGGTCTCCGGGGCGCAGCTGACCGAGCGCGCCCGCCGTCAGGCGTTGAAGTTCGGCGCCGAGCTGCTGTCCGCCCGCGAGGTGGTGGGCCTGGAGACGGCCGGGGCGACCCGGTTGCTGCGGTTCTCGGACGGCACCGCGATCGCCACCCACACCGTGGTGCTGGCCACCGGCGTCTCGTACCGGATGCTGGACGCGCCCGGCGTGGCGGACCTGACCGGGCTGGGCGTCTACTACGGCTCGGCGTCCACCGAGGCGCCCAGTTGCACGGACGAGCAGGTCTACATCGTCGGCGGCGCCAACTCGGCCGGGCAGGCCGCGGTCTACTTCTCGCGCTACGCCCGCAGCGTGCACATCGTCATCCGGGGCGGCGACCTGAGCCGTTCCATGTCGCAGTACCTGATCGACCAGATCGACGGTATCGCGAACATCGAGGTGCACCCGCGCACCGAGGTGGTCGCCGCGCAGGGTGACGGGCACCTGGAGCGGCTGGTGCTGTGCGACGGGCGCTCGGGCGAGACCCGGACGGTGGACGCCGGGGCGCTGTTCATCTTCATCGGCGCGGAGCCGCGCACCGACTGGCTCGGCGACGCCGTGGTGCGCGACGTACGCGGGTTCGTGGTCACCGGCGCCGACCTGGTCTCCGACGGGCAGCGGCCGCCCGGCTGGGCGCTGCCCCGCGACCCGTACCACCTGGAATCCAGCCTGCCGGGCGTGTTCGCGGCCGGCGACGTGCGGGCGGAGAGCCTCAAGCGGGTCGCCTCCGCGGTGGGCGAGGGCGCCACGGCCGTGGCCCTGGTGCACCGCTACCTGGCCGGACAGTGAGCGGAAGGGAGTGGGCGGGATGAGCGACACCAACGACCGGATGAGCCCGGACGAGCTGCGTACCCTGTTCCTGTTCGAGCGCCTGAGCACCGAGCAGCTCGCACTGCTCGCGGACAAGGGCCGCGTGGTCAGGCCCGCGGCCGGCACCGCGATCTGCACCGAGGGCGAGCCGGCGACGTGCTTCTTCGTGCTGCTGCACGGCACCATCGCGATGAGCCGCAAGGTACGCGGCGACGACGTGGAGGTCAACCGCACCGAGCAGCGCGGCGTGTACGGCGGCGCCACCCAGGCGTTCATCACCAGCATCGATCAGGTGTACCTGCACGGCATCCAGGCGGTCACCGACGTCGAGATGTTCGAGTTGCCGGCGGAGACCATCGCCTACGCCGTGCGGGAGTGGTTCCCGATGGCGATGCACCTGCTGGAGGGCCTGTTCTTCGGCATGCGCAGCCAGCAGACGCTGATCGGGGAGCGGGAGCGACTGCTGGCCCTGGGCTCGCTGTCGGCCGGGCTGACCCACGAGCTGAACAATCCGGCCGCCGCGGCGGTGCGCGCCACCTCGGTGCTGCGCGACCGGGTGGCCGGGATGCGGCACAAGCTCGCGATGATCGCGGACGGGCGGCTCGACGGCACCCGGCTGCACGAGCTGGTCGAGTTCCAGGACGCCGCGGTCAAGCGGGCCGCGATCGCCCCGACCCGGTCCCCGCTGGCGACCGCCGACGCCGAGGACGCGCTGGGGGACTGGCTCGACGAGCACGGCATCGCCGGCGGCTGGGACCTCGCCTCGACGCTGGTGTCCGGCGGCATCGACGTCGACTGGCTGGAACGGGTCGCCACGTCGGTCGGCGAGGACAACCTGGACCCCGCGGTGCGCTGGCTGAGCTACACCATCGACACCGAACTGCTGATGGGCGAGATCGACGACGCGGTGACCCGGATCTCCGGGCTGGTCGGCGCGGCCAAGCAGTACTCCCAGCTGGACCGCGCGCCGCACCAGGTGATCAACGTGCACGACCTGCTCGACGCCACGCTGACCATGCTGCACGCGAAGATTCCGCCGGGGGTACGGCTGGTCAAGCGGTACGATCCCGACCTGCCGCCGATCCCGGCCTACGCCGCCGAACTCAACCAGGTCTGGACCAACCTCATCGACAACGCGCTGGGCGCGATGAACGGCACCGGTACCCTGACCGTCAGCACCAGTTGCGACGCCGACCGGATCGTCGTCGAGATCGCCGACACCGGACCCGGCATCCCGCCCGACATACGGCCCCGGATCTTCGAGCCGTTCTACACCACCAAGCCCGTGGGCGAGGGCACCGGGCTGGGCCTGGACATCTCGTACCGCATCGTGGTCAACAAGCACCACGGGGACATCCGGGTCGAGTCGCACCCGGGCGACACCCGGTTCCGGGTGATCCTGCCGATCGCGCCCGGCTCACCGCCGTCGTGACCGACCTGCTGACCGTCGTCGGGCTGGTCACCGTCGTGGTGGCCGTGTCCGCCCTGGCCCGCCGGTTCGGCCTGCTCTCGCCGATCCTGCTGCTGGTCGCCGGCGTCGCGGCGTCGTTCATCCCCGGGGTGCCGCGCATCGACCTCGACCCGCAGATCGTGCTGACCTGGATCCTCCCTCCGCTGCTGTACGTCGCCGCCGTCAACACGTCGGTACCGGCGTTCCGGTTCAACCTGAAGCCGATCCTGCTGCTGGCCGTCGGGCTGGTGGTGTTCACCGCGCTGAGCGTCGGGTACGCGCTGCACCTGGTCCTGCCGGCGGTGCCGCTGGCGGCCACCATGGCGCTGGGCGCGGTGGTCGCCCCACCCGACGCCGTCTCCGCCAGCGCGATCGCCCGGCGCGTCGGCCTGCCCCGACGGCAGGTCGCGATCCTGGAGGGCGAGAGCCTGATCAACGACGCGACCGCGCTGCTCATCTTCGGGGTGGCCATCTCGGCCGCCACCGGTGGCGCGGTCAGCGCCGGCCAGATCACGGTGAACGCCCTGATCGCCTCCGTCGGCGGGGTGGCGGTCGGCGCCCTGGGCGCGCTGGTCTTCGGCGCTCTGCACCAGCGGATCACCGATCCGCTGGTGGACAATGCGGTCTCGCTGATCGTGCCGTTCGTCGTGTACGTCGCCGGGGTGTCGATCCACGCCTCCGGTGTCGTCGCCGTCGTGGTCACCGGCCTGGCGCTCGGGCACCGGTACCCGGTCCTGATGTCGGCCGCCTCCCGGCTGCAGATGGAGGCGTTCTGGCGGATGGTCAGCTTCGTGCTCGAAGGCATGGTGTTCGTGCTGGTGGGGCTCCAACTGCGGGGGACCGTCGAACAGTTGCGTACGCCGGTGGGTACGGTCGCGCTGGCCACCGCGGTGGTACTGGCGACGGTGATCGGGGCGCGCTTCGTCTGGATGTACCCGGCGACGTACCTGACCCGGCTCGTGCCGAAGCTGCGCGAGCGCGACGTCGCGCTGCGGCCGTCGGTGCCGACCCTGCTGGCCTGGGCCGGCATGCGCGGCGTGGTCACCCTGGCCACCGCCCTGGCCCTGCCGGCGGCGCTGGCGCACGACGCCCCGTACCCGCGGGGCCTCTTCGTCTTCCTGGCGTTCGCGACCATCGTGGTCACCCTGCTGCTGCAGGGCGCGACGCTGCCAGCGGTGGCCCGGTGGCTGCGGATCGAGCCGGACGACCCGAAGGACGACGCGCTCGCCGAGGCGGCCGTGCAGCACTCCGCGAGCCGGGCCGCCCGCGAGCGGCTGGAGAAGGAGATCGCCGGAGAGCAGGATGCGCTCCCCGCCCACGTCGTCGACCGCCTGCGCGACAAGATCGACCTGCGGGCCAACATGGCCTGGGAACGGCTCGGCGGCCGGCGGCGGGAGACCCCGACCGAGGCGTACAGCCGGCTGCGCGCGGCCATGCTGGAGGCGGAGCGGGACGTCTTCCGGCAGGCCCGGGACGAGGGGAAGATCCCCGAAGAGGTGCTGCGCGAGGCGCAGCGCGACATGGACCTGGAGGAATCGTTGCTGGAGCGCAGAAAATGAGCTGTCTACACCTGGACGAGGCGGTGGAGCCGGCGTCGCCGGCCGCCCAGGAGTGCATCGGCTGCCGCGACGAGGGCCGCACCGACTGGGTACACCTGCGGTTGTGCTTGTCCTGCGGGTACGTCGGCTGCTGCGACTCGTCGCCGAGCCGGCACGCGAGCGCGCACTACACCGCCACGACCCACCCGGTGATGCGCTCGTTCGAGCAGGGCGAGTCGTGGCGGTGGTGCTTCGTCGACGAGGTACTCGGCTGACCGTGCCCCGGCCGGGGGTCGACCGGCCGGGGTCAGCCGGACATGACCCGTTGATGCAGCGCGCTGACGGTGGCCCGGGCGGACACGAAGGCGCCGTGCTGCCACGCCACCGCCTGGCTCAGCCAGTCGCCGGCGAAGTAGACCCGGCCGGCCGGCTGGAGCAGGAGCTGGTATCCCGGGCTCGTGTACGGCGGCGACGTCCAGCCGCCCTCCAGGTACGGGGTGCGGTGCCAGGCCATGGAGAACGACGTCGCCAGCTCGGTGCGGTACTTGCTGCCGTGGATCTTTTCGCCCTGCGCCAGCGCGCGGGCCTGCCTGTCGGCCGGTGACAGGACACTGTAGACGTTGGCGGCGCTGCCGGTGTTGTAGTAGCCGATGATCAGGCCGCGCTCGCCGAGGTGGCCGTAGGACGGGTACCAGATGTGCTGGAGGTCCATGTCGGTCTCGGTGATCCCGCCGAAGATCTTGTAGTCGGTCTCCCACCAGCGGCTGCGGTACTCCAGGCCGATCTTCCCGACGGGAGTGGCGGGGAAGCTCGCCAGCGCCGCGGTCACGTCGGCGCCGAGGTTGTGCGGGATGCGGGCCGTCAGGTGCGGCGGCATCGCCGCCACGCAGTAGTCTGCGGTGATCTTCCGCGAGTGTCCCTGTCGGGTGTAGGTGACCTCCACGCCGGCCGGGCCGTCGGTCACCCCGGTGACCACCGCGCCCAGTTCGACGCGGTGCGCGCCGATGGCCCTGGTCAACGCCTGCGGGATCTGGTCCATCCCGCCAACCGGCTGAAACATCAGCATGGCCTGGTCGTAGCCGAACTCGAAAGAGAAGTACCGCCCGACGTTGCTGGCGAACACGTCCGACAGCGACGGCGGCGGCGCGAGGATGGTACCGGCGTCGTTGCCCGCACCCGGGTCGGAGGTGAAGCCGCGGTGCTCGGTGCCGGTGTACGCGTAGCCGGAAGCCTTGTTGCCGATCGCACCGAAGCTGCTCAGGAACGACAGCAGCCGGCTCTTGTCGTCGGCGGTCAACGCGCTGTCCAGGGCGCCCTGGTCGGTCGCCTTGGCCAGCAGCTCCGAGAGTACCCGTAGACGTCGGCCTTGGCGGTGCGGTACCGCACGGCGTTGCCCGGGGTCATGCCGGCCGACTCGTTGTAGAGGAAGGCGCTGGCGTTCTGGTTGGTGAACACCTCGACCGGTACGCCGAGTTCGCGGCAGTACTCGAGGGTGACCATCCACTGCGCGATGCGGGCCGGCCCGGCGTTCATGTAGATGCCGTTGGAGAACTGGGCCTTCTGCGTGTGCCCGTCCAGGTCGGTCTGCTCGGTGCCGCCCCGCACCGTCAAATTGCGTCCACCGGTGCGGCCGCGGGCCTCCAGGATCGTGCAGTCGTAACCGGCCTTGCCCAGCTCGTACGCGGTGGTCAGCCCGGCGATCCCGCCGCCGAGGATGACCACCTTGCGGGGCGAGCGGCCGGTGAGCGTGAAGTCGGACGGCCGGGGAGCCCGGAACGGGGGTGCCGCCTCCGCGACGTCGGGCGCGAGTCCGAGCGCTCCCATGGTGGCGAACAGCGCGCCGGCCCCACCGGTGACACCCACGGACCGCAGAAAGCTGCGCCGGCTGACCTGTGGCGGTACTGGATTCATAGACCCTCCTGATCGGCGACAACGGGGATCGTCGTTGACATCGATCATGAAAGGCCGTTATTAACGTCAATGGCTGTGATCGTTTCAGTCGCGTTGCCGAGTGCGCACCGGCCGGACCGGTCAGGCGCGGAGCCCGGGCAGCACCTCGGTCGCCACCGTCTCCAGGACGGCCTCGTCGCCGGCGTACCAGCCCTCCGGCCGCGGCCAGTGCGTGATGACGTCGGTGAAGCCGGCCTCGGCGGCCCGCGCCACCGCGTCGGTGAACGCCTCGACGCTGGACAGCGAGAACACCGGTGCCGAGTCCAGCGACAGGTACCGGTCGATCGTGGCCGGATCCCGGTCGGCGGCCCGTACCGCGTCCTCGAACCGGCGTGCCCGCTCCTCGACCCCGCGCCACCAGGCCGCGAGGTCGTCCTCGCCGCCGCCGGTGGTCACCCAGCCCTGCCCGAACCGGGCGGCGAGCCGCATGGACCGGGGACCGTTCGCGGCCATCACGAACGGTACGCGCGGCGACTGTACGCAGCCCGGGATGCTGCGGGCGTCGACGGCCGTGTAGTACCGGCCGCTCCAGCTCACCCGGTCGTTGGTCAGCAGCAGGTCCAGCAGTTCGACGAAGTCGGCGAACCGGTCGACCCGTTCCCGGGCCGTCATTGGCGCGAGGCCGAGAACGTCGGCGTCGAACCCGGCGCCTCCGGCTCCCACGCCGAGGATGAGCCGGCCCCCGCTGATGTCGTCGAGCGCGGTCACCTCGCGGGCGAAGTGCACCGGGTGGCGGAAGTTGGCCGAGGCGACCAGGGTTCCCAACCGGATGCCGGAGGTCGCCGCGGCGGCCGCGGTCAGCGTGGGTACGGCGTCGAACCACGGCCCGTCGACCAGGTTCCGCCAGCCGAGGTGATCGTAGGTCCAGGCGTGGTCGAAGCCGTACTCCTCCGCGCGTCGCCACCGGTGAACGGCTTGTGACCAGGGCAGATCGGGCAGGATGACGATACCGGCGCGCATGAGCCTGACGGTACCAACGGCCGGTGCGCCCGGCTCGTGGCACCCTCCCGTTGGGTCGGGGTCAGCCGATGGCCGGGGTCAGCGTGGTCCGCGCCGCCTCGACGGTGGCCGACGACCAGGCCGGCGTGCGGAACAGGACGCCGAGCCGGGCCCGTACGCCCCGGACCGCGCGCAGATCCCTGACGATCGCCGCGTACTCGTGGAACGCCACCCGCATCGGGTTGTACGTGTCGATGTTCGTGGTCAGCCCGTACACCACCGGCTCGACCTCGGGCTCGAACGTGCCGAACAACCGGTCCCACACGATGAACACACCGGCGTAGTTCTTGTCGAGGTACTGCGGGTTGGTGGCGTGGTGCACCCGGTGGTGTGAGGGCGTGTTCAGCACCCACTCGATGGGCCTGGCGAGCTTGTCGATGCGCTCGGTGTGGATCCAGAACTGGTACAGCAGGTTGACGCCCATCGTCGTGAAGATCATGGCCGGCGGGAAGCCGAGCAGCACCATCGGCAGTTCCAGCGGCATGGTGCCGATCCCGGTCCAGCTCTGCCGCAGCGCGGTGGACAGGTTGTAGCGGCGGCTGGAGTGGTGGTTGACGTGGCTCGCCCACAGGATCCGGACCCGGTGGTCGGCCCGGTGCTGCCAGTAGTACGTCAGGTCGGCGAACACGAACAGCGCGGCCCAACTCCACCACGACGGTGCGATCCGCAGCGGGGTCAGGTGCTGCGCGAACAGGTACGTCGTCAGCGTGAGCGCGCCCCAACCCAGGCCCGCCACGACGCTCCCCAACCCCATCGCGAGGCTGGTGGCGGTGTCGCGCATCGCGTAGCCCCGCTCGCCCTCGTCGGGCAGCAGCCGGAAGGAGACCGCCTCCACGACCATGAGGACCACGTACGCCGGGATGGCGAGAGTGGTGATGTCGACCATAACGGCACGCTACCGGCCGGTAGCCAGGGTGTCACCAGTCCACCGATGCCATTTCCCGACCGTCCCGCGGCAGATGTCCGTCACTCACGGTTGCGCCGGACGCTCCGGCGGCCCGGTGCCGGGACCGCCGGAGCCTCGGGCTCCGGCTGGAGGAGGACCGGAGCGTCGGCGTCGTCCACAGGGGACGTTCGCTCAGCCGGTGGTGCAGGCCGAGCCGTTGAGAGCGAACGCGGTGGGGGAGGCGTCGCTCGCGCTCCAGGTACCCTGCATGCCGAACGATGTGCTGCCACCCAGTGGAATGGCCGCGTTGTAGGCCACGTTGGTCGCCGTGACCGCCGCCCCGCTCTGGGCGAGCGTGGCGTTCCACGCGCTGGTGACGTGCTGGTCGCCGGGGAAGGTGAAGCCCAGCCGCCAGCCGTTGACCGCCGTACCGCCCGTGTTGGCAACGGTCACGTTGGCGGTGAAACCGCCCTGCCACTGCTGGACCGCGTAGCTGACCCGGCAGGCCGAGCTACCGCCGCCACCACCGGGAGGGGTCGGGCTCGGGGTCGGGGATGCGGTGCGGGTCGGCGTCGGCGAGGGCGTCGGGCCGCCACCGCCACCGCCGCCACCGACGCTGTAGGAGAAGCTGTTGACGGCCAGTCCGGTGCCGTTCACCCACGGCTCGAAGCCGGCCTGCACGCTGGTCAGGTACCACGACCGCTGGCCGTACCCCCGGCTGACGATGTCGTTCCAGAAGCTGGAGACGTTGAAGCTGATGGAGTTCGTCGCCGACTGGCGGACATAGGAGATCACGTTCCAGCCGCTGTTGCCGTACCACACGTCCCAGGTGCCGCCGGCAAGGCTGACGGTGGCGACCCGGGAGCCCACCGGCTGCACCGAACCGGTGTGGTTGAGCCACACCATCAATTCGGCGCCGGTGTTCTGCCCGTCGGTGCGCGCTGTCGGGTCGAACCAGATGTCGTACGAGGCGTCGTAGACGCTGCCGTTGTTCGGATACGTCATCGACGCGCTCGTCGCGATCGAGGCGAACTGTGAACTGCTGACCGCCATCGGCAGCCCGCTGCCGGTGGAGCAGTTGGCGTAGTGGCAGCCGGCGTACACCGACGGGTACGCGCCGGGCGCACCGTTCTGTGCCTTGTTGTGGCTGGCCGACGCGACGGTGAACCCGGTGTCGGTGACGTTGATGCACTGGGTCGTCGAGTCTCCCCAGTTGTTGTTCTGGACGATGTACTTGCCGCCCTGGATGGGTGTCGAGCCGTACTGGGTGCAGATCTGGGTGTCGGCGTGGGCGACGTTGGTCGCGGTGACCGCGGCGAGCGCGGCGCCGGCGGTGACCACGGCGGTGACGAGGATCGCGCGCAGGCGTGCCATGTTCCTCCTTCGGGACGGACCAGGGGTGTGGTACGCGGGCGGACAGATGGTTGGGAGCGCTCCCACACTGAGTAATACCGGGGATTGTCGACCATCTATTCGACGGGTGTCAATAGCCCAGGACGGCCGGCCGGGAGATCACCCACCCGCGGCAAGCCGCTCCGCCTCGCCGAGGAACGAGTCCAGCTCGCCCGCCGCCAGGTCTTCCCCGGTCAGGATCTTGTGCACGACCAGCGTCTGGACCCTGCCCATGGCGGTCTGGTCAAAGTCGATGTTCACCTGCGGGTCGAACACCCGCAGGATGACCGACTCGGCGACGAGCGGATCGACGTCCGCTCTGCCGGCGCCGCCCTCCGAGAGGAGGTCCGCGACGAACCGGATGATCTCGCCACGGTCGTCGCGGCCGGTGAACCGGCGGTGGACGGCGAGGAAGAACGCGATGCCGAGAAACCTCGGAAAGCCGTCCCAGCTCTGCTCGTCGAGCCGCCGCTCGTACCGGCCGGTCGCCTCATAGTCCCCGAGCACCAGAGCGCGGACGAACTCGGCCGGATCGCTTCTCTCCACTGACGCCTCAGCCGTAGAACCGGGCGATCGTCTCGGCCACGCAGCACGGCTTGTCGCTGCCCTGCCGCTGCACGGTCACCAGCGCGACGGTGTGCACGCCATCGGCGATCGGGTCGGCGGACACCAGTTCGACGCCGGCCCGGATCGAGCTGCCCACCGGTACCGGGGCGGGGAACCGCACCTTGCCCAGCCCGTAGTTCACCGCCATCCGCGCCCCGTCCACCCGGTACACCTCGGCGGCGAACGACGGCAGCAGCGACAGCACGAAGTACCCGTGCGCGATCGTCGTGCCGAACGGCCCGGCGGCTGCCCGCTCCGGGTCGATGTGGATCCACTGCCGGTCGCCGGTGACCTCGGCGAACGCGGTCACCCGGTCCTGCTCCACGGTCCGCCAGGGGCTGTACCCGAGGTGGGTGCCGACCGCGTCGCTCAGGTCACCGGGGCTCGCGAAGACTCTCATGCGCCCGATGCTATCGCCAACCCGGGTCACTCTTTTCCCGACCGCATGGGCAGGTCGAGGCCCTTCAGGTCCAGCGGAGGGTACCCGACGTAGTTCTCCGCGAGGGTGGTGGCCGCCGCCCGCGACGACGTCGTGTACCGCAGCTGGGACAGTTGCAACTGCTCCTGCATCGGATCCGCCCCCGGCGCGCGGTGCAGCATCGACGTCATCCACCAGGAGAAGTGGGTCGCCCGCCAGACCCGTCGCAGGCACCGCTCCGAGTACTCGTCGGCAAGCTCCGGGCGCCCGTCGCGCAGCAGCGCCACCAGCGCCTCGGCCAGCACCGCCACGTCGGCGATCGCGAGATTGAGGCCCTTGGCGCCGGTCGGCGGCACGATGTGTGCCGCGTCGCCGGCCAGGAACAGCCGGCCGTAGCGCATCGGTGCCGCGACGAAGCTGCGCATCGGCGTGATGGACCGGTCGAACACCGGGCCGTCGGCCAGCTCCCAGCCGTCCAGCGCGAACCGGCGGCGCAGGTGCGCCCAGATGCGCTCGTCCGGCCACGCGGACAGCTGCTCGTCCGGGTCCACCTGGAGGTAGAGGCGGCTGACCTCCGCGCTGCGCAGGCTGTGCAGGGCGAAACCGTCCGGGTGGTACGCGTAGATGAGCTCGTCCGTCGACGGTGGTACCCGGGCCAGGATGCCCAACCAGGCGTACGGGTAGGTGCGGTCGAAGACGGTCAGCTCCCCCTCCGGAATGCTCGGCCGGGACACGCCGTGGAACCCGTCGCACCCGGCGATGAGGTCGCACACCACCTCGTGGCGTACCCCGTCCGCCGCCGTGTAGCGCAGCACCGGGCGGTCCGAGAGCAGCCCGTCCACGGCGGTGTCGCGGACCTCGAACTCCAGCCTGGCGCCGGCCGCCAGCCGGGCCGCGACCAGGTCCTTGATCACCTCGGTCTGCGCGTACACCGTAACCGTCCGGCCGCCGGTCAGGTCCCGGAAGTCGAGGTGCTCGCGGACGCCGCCGTACTGCAGGTAGATCCCGCCGTGCTCGATGCCCTCGCGGTCCATCCGGGCGCCGAGGCCGGCCGAGCGCAGCAGTTCGGTGCTGCCGTACTCCAGTACGCCGGCCCGGGCACGCGCCACGATGTGCTCCCGGCCGCGGTCGTCGACGACGACGGAGTCGATCCCGTGCAGCGCGAGCAGATGCGACAGCAGCAGACCGGCCGGCCCGGCCCCGACGATGCCTACCTGGGTGCGACCTACCTGGGTGCGCATGCCCTACCTCTCGACCGGTGTGCCCACCCGGTACCGCAGCGGGAAGATCTGCGCCCCGGTTCTCGCCCGCAGCTCGCCCCACAGTCCCCTGGGCAGCCATACGGCGCCGATCACGGCGAGGACGCCGAGCAGGATCAGGTACCAGGATCCGTAGTTGGCGAAGATCTCCTGTACGGCGAAGAACACGATCGAGCCGACGATCGCGCCCTCCAGGTACCCGATCCCGCCGATGACGGCGATGAAGATCATGTAGGCCGACCACTGCACGCTGAACGCGGTGTCGGGGTGCACGTTGAGCGAGCTGACCAGCAGGATGCCGCCGGCCGAGCCGCAGCCGGCCGCGGACACCAGGTACACCACGCGCTTGGCCCGCAGCACGTCCACCCCGGCACTGCGCGCGGCGGTCTCGTTGTCGCGCACCGAGGTCAGCGCGAGCCCGAGCCGGCTGCGCAGCAGCAGGTAGCAGCCCAGCAAACAGGCGACCGCGACGGCCAGCGCCACCCAGTAGGTGATCGCCTCGCGCAGCGTGTGGTCCAGCCCGGACAGTGTGGTCAGCGACCGGCCGCTGCCGCCGCCCAGGTCGTTGTCCCGCACGATCAGCAGCCGGTACACCTCGGCGATGACCCAGGTGCCGACGGCGAAGTAGTCGCCGCGCAGGCGGAACGCGAGCAACGAGGTGGGCAGCGCGATGACGGCGCAGACCGCCGCGGCGAGCACCACGCCGAGGTACGGCTGCACTCCCCAGTCGCTGAACTGGAGCACCGCGTACGCGCCGAGGCCCACGTACGCCTGCTGCCCCACCGACACCAGCCCGGCGTACCCGGCCAGCAGGTTCCACATGGTGGCCATGGTGAGCAGCATCAGGAAATTGATCAGCCGATCGGTGATCGTGGTGTACGCGACGTACGGCAGGTAGGCCAGCACCACGACGACCACGCCGAGCCCGGCCGCGGTCCACCGGGTCGACCGGCCGGCCCGCCGCACCGGTATCGCCCGGGCCCGCGCGAGCAACGCGTCGCCGATCGCCATCAGGTGCTCCTCGCGGGAATCAGGCCCTGCGGCCGGAAGGCCAGGACGGTCAGGAAGATGACGTGCCCCGCGAGCAGGGTCAGTGCCGGATCGAACTGGCCGGCGACGGTCTGCGCCAGGCCGAGCACCATCCCGCCGACCAGGGTGCCCCACAGCGACCCGAGGCCACCGATCACCACCGCCTCGAACGCGAAGATCAGCCGGGTGGGACCGATGCTGGGGTCGAACGAGGAGCGCATCGCGAACATCACCCCGGCCAGCGCCACGGTCGCGAACGCGATCGAGGTGGCGATGCCGTACAGGTGCCGGCTGTCCGCGCCGACCAGGCGGGCCGCCTCCGGATCGTCGGACGACGCGCGCAGCATCCGGCCGGTACGGGAGCGGGACAGGAACAGCTGCAACCCGACGAGGACGACGACGGCGAGCCCGAACGTGATCAGCGCGAGATAGGAGATCGACAGCTGGCCGGTCACCCGCAGCGACGCCGAGGCGAGCCGGCCGATGTCCAGCGAGCGGGCGTCGGCCGAGTACCCCTGCAGCAGCACGTTCTGGATGATGACCGACAGCCCGAACGTGGCCAGCAGGGTCGCCAGCGGGCCGACGCCCAGGCTGCGCTGGAACAGCAGCCGCTGGAGCAGGTACCCGAGCGCGGCGAGGACCGGGATGACGATGACGCTGGCCCAGAACGTGCCGAGCCCGGTCTGGGCCACCGAGAACGCCAGGAACGCCGCGAGCACCGCGAGGTCGCCGTGCGCGAGATTGACGATCCGCATGACCCCGAAGACGATCGACAGCCCGCACGCGAACAGCGCGTACAGCCCGCCCAGCAGGATTCCCTGCGCCACCGCGTTGACCCAGGCCATCTAGCTGGCCACCTCCTCGTCTGGTGTCCCGACCGGGTCGGGCGCGGTCGGGTCGGGCAGGGCCGGACCGGTCCCGGCCTGCTGCGGCACGGCCGTGGCGCTTCCGCCGGCCGTGGCGCTCCCGCCGCTCGGGGCGGCCGGCGACCGGCGCGCGTCCAGGCCGAAGTAGGCCCGCTCGATCTGGTCGAGGGCCAGGTCGCCGGGGCGTCCGCGCAGCACCGTGCCCCCCTCCAGGAGGCAGTGGACCTGATCGGCCACCCGCATCGCCTGGGCGACATCCTGCTCGACCAGCAGCGCCGTGGTCCCGGCCCGAAGGATCTCCGGCAGTACCTCGTAGATCCGCCGGACCACCACCGGCGCCAGCCCGAGCGACACCTCATCGAGCAGGAGCAGGCGCGGGTTGCTGATCAGCGCCCGGCCGATCGCCACGGCCTGCTGCTCGCCGCCGGACAGCGCGGCCGCGGACTGCCTGCGCCGCTGCTCCATCCACGGGAACAGCTCCATCACCCGGGCCACGCTCCACGGCCCCGGGCGGCGCCGGTACCCGCCGACGAGCAGGTTCTCCTCGACGCTCAGGGACGGGAACAGCCGGCGCCCCTCGGGCACCAGGGCGATGCCGGCCGCCACCCGCTGGTGCGCGGGCAGCCGGGTGATGTCCCGCCCGTCGAAGCGGATGGTGCCGGTACTCGCCGGCATCACGCCCGCGATCGTGCGCAGCAGGGTCGACTTGCCAGCGCCGTTGGCGCCGATGACCGCGAGGGTCTGGCCCTCCTCGACGCTCAGGTCCAGGGCGCTGATCGCGGCAAGCTGCCCGTGGTGCGCGTACAGGTTGCCGATCTCCAGCAAGCTCACGGCGACACCTCGCTGCGCTCGGCGTCGCTGTGAGCCGTGCACGCACGGTGCTTGCTGGTTCGTTCGCTGCGCTCGCTCACGTCTCCACCTCGCCCCGCTCGCTGGCGTCCACGGTCGTCAACTCCGGGCCGCCGCCGAGGTACACCTCGCGGACGGTGTCGTCGCGCAGCACCTCCTCCGGGCTGCCGTCGGCGATGAACGTGCCACCGGCCAGGCAGAGCAGCCGGTCCACCGAGCGGACGAGCACGTGCACGACATGCTCGATCCAGACGATGGTCAGCCCGGCCGCCCGCAGCGTCGCGACGATCCCGGCCAGCTCCTCGACCTCGGGTTCGGTGAGCCCGCCGGCGACCTCGTCGAGCAGCAGCAGCCGGGGCTGGCCGCCCAACGCCCGGGCGAGTTCCAGTCGCTTGCGCTGCAACAGGGTCAGCGCCCCGGCGCTGCGGTTGGCCTGGTGCAGCAGCCCGGTCTGGTCGAGCACGGCCAGCGCCAGATCCTCCGCGCCGCGTCCCCGGGCCGCGTTGCCGTGCTGGGCGGCCACGAGCACGTTCTCGAACACGGTCATGTTCTCGAACGGCCGCGGAACCTGGTACGTGCGCCCGATGCCCAACCGGCAGCGGGCGGCGGCCCCGAGCCGGGTGACGCTACGCCCGGCGAAGACGACATCGCCGGTGTCGGGTGCGATGTCACCCGACACCATGGAGAACAGCGTCGTCTTTCCGGCGCCGTTCGGGCCGACGATACCGACCGCCTCCCCGTCGCCGACCCGCAACCCGATGCGGTCGGCGACGAGGACCCGGCCGAAACGCTTGCTGATGCCGGTCAGCGTGAGCAGTGCGTCCCGGGCAGTTCCCTCGGTCATGCCGGTTACGACGTGGCCTGCAGGTCGCCCGTGGTGGCAACGCTCGGGTTGAAGGTGTTGTCGACGAGGTACATGTCCCACGGGAACTTCTTGCCCTGGCGCCACTGGCCGCCGACGGGCGTCTGGATCGCGATGCCCGGCTGCGGGCCGGCGGTGAAGTCGAGCGGCCCGCTCATGCCCTCGATCTTCATGGTCTGCAACTGGTGCGCGACCTCGTCGCGGTCCTTCGGATCGCTGGCCGCGGACAGTGCCTTCGCGGCGATCTCGAACAGCGAGTAGACCGAGCCGAGCGCCTGGCTCCACTGCTTGCCGGTCTGCGCCGCGAACTCGTCGGCCAGCTGCTGCGCGGTCTTCCCGTCGAAGGTGGACTTGTACGGGTGGCTCGGGCTCCACCACACGTCGGTGGCGATGTTGTTGGACAGCTGGCCCAGCGAGTCGGCCTCGCTCGGGAACAGCATCACCTTGGCCACCGTGGCCAGCTTGGGCCGGTAGCCCTGCTGGGCGGCCTGCTTCCAGAAGGTCTGGAAGTCCGGCGGCAGCGGGGTGCAGGTGAACAGCTCCGCGTCGGCCGCCTTGAACCTGGCGATCTGGGAGCTGAAGTCGCTGATCTCGTCCTGGTACGCGCCCGGGTCGATGACCTTGTACCCCTTGGTCGGCATGACCGGGGTGAACCCGGTACGGAACGCGTTGGCGTCCGTGTCGTTCGGCCACAGGCAGGCGACGGTCTTGTCGGTCGCCCCGATCCGGTCCCACATGTGGATGAACAGGTCGGTGAACTCCTTCATCCCGAAGAAGAACATCGTCGTGTACTTGAAGGACTCGCCGTCCTTCTTGCCCCGGCCGAAGAACCACGCCTCCCAGGGCACGATCGTGGAGACGTTCGGCACGCCGTTGGCCTCGCACTGGTCGGCCACCGGGTTGGCGGTGTCCGGGGTGGCCGACGCGAGGACGATGTCGACCTTGTCGGTGAGGATGAGTTCCTTGGCGACATCGGCGGCGCGGGTCGAGGTCGACTGGCTGTCCTTCACCACGATCTCGACGTTGCGGTGCTTGCCGCCGGCCGTGATGCCCTTGCGCAGCGCGTCGTTCACCTGCTTGATGATGAAGTTGTCGGACGCGGCGAAGCTGGCCAGCGGCCCGGTCTGCGGGCTGACGTAGCCGATCTTCACGGTGCCTGAGCTGCCGGTGCCGCCGGTGCCTTTCAGCCCCTTGCTGCACGCGGCGAGCAGGCCGGCGCCGCCGGTGACGGCCGCGCCGGCACCGATGGCCTTGAGCACGCTGCGGCGGGGGAGTCCGCCGGGTGTTGCGGCTGATGCTGTCATGGGGCTCTCCGGAGGAAGCGGGGCCTCTAACTCAGAATGGATACGGAGCGATTTCTCCGCGCACCGTCACCCAGCGCGTATCGGTGAAGGCATCGACGTTGGCCGCGGCCCCGCCGAACCGGGATCCGGTACCGGAGGCGCCCAGGCCGCCGAACGGGACGTTGGCCTCGTCGTTCACGGTCTGATCGTTGATGTGCACCACCCCGGTCGGTATCCGCTGCGCCAGTGCGAGCCCGCGCATCACGTCGCGGGTCAGGATGCCCAGCGACAGCCCGTACTCGCTGTCGGCGGCCAGCCTCGCGGCATCGTCCATTGTGGAGAATCGAACCACCGGTGCGACCGGACCGAAGACCTCTTCGGCGTACGCCGGCATGTCGGGCGTCACCTCGGCTAGCACGGTGGGGCGGTAGAACAACCCGTCGTATTCGCCGCCGGCCGCGAGCTTCGCGCCGGCGGAGACGGTACGGGTGACCAACTCGTGCACCTTGTCGCGCTGGCGGGAGTCGATGAGCGGACCGAGGGCCACCTGGTCGGTGGCCGGATTGCCGACCGGAAGGTGGGTCGCCTTCTCGGACAGCCGGGCGACGTAGTCGTCGTAGAGCCGCTCCTGCACCAGGTGCCGCCCGGTCGTCATGCAGATCTGGCCCTGGTGCAGCCACGAGCCCCACGCGGCGGCCGAGACGGCCCGGTCGAGGTCGGCGTCGTCGAGCACCACCAGTGCGGAGTTGCCGCCGAGTTCGAGGTGGACCCGCTTGAGCGAGGCGGCGGCGAGTTGCCCGACCCGGCGGCCGGCCGCCGTGGAACCGGTGAACGAGATGACCCGTACCGGTGGCTCGTTGATCAGGGCTTCGCCCGCGTCCACACCGCCGGGCAGCACCTGGAGCACTCCCGGCGGGAGCCCGGCCTCCTCGAAGATGTGGGCGACGGTGACCCCGCCGCAGACCGCGGTGCGCGGATCCGGCTTGAGGATGACCGCGTTACCCAGGGCCAGCGCCGGGGCGACCGACCGGACGGCGAGGATGATCGGGAAGTTGAACGGCGAGATCACGCCGACCACGCCCACCGGCGAGTGCTGTGCCCAGCTCAACCGGGGCTCGGTGCTGGGCAGCAGTTCGCCGTAGGCGCGTGAGGGCAGTGCCGCGGCCTCGTAGCACTCCTGGACGACCAGCCCGACCTCGAACTGTGCCTTGCCGGGAACCGATCCGGCCTCCCGGACGAGCCACCCGGCGACCACGTCGGCGTGCTGCGTCCAGAGGTCACCGGCCCGGCGCAGCACCGCCGCGCGTTCGGTGTGCGGCAGTGCCGCCCATCCAGCCTGTGCCTCGCGGGCGATCTGAGCCGCCCGCACCACGTCGTCCGGGCCGGCGTTGCCGATGCGGGTCAGTTCCTCGCCGGTAGCCGGTTCGGTGACCGCCGCGTCGCCGCCGGCAGCGGTCCGCCATCCGTTCAGGAAGATCTTGCCACGCCATGTCGACTCATCAAACAACGTCACGACTACTCCTCGACGGAGAAGTGGGGGTGTGTGCGCCGTACGAACGAGTGTTTCTCCGGCGAACATAGGTGACGCAACGGTAGGCGTCAACGGCCTCCGTGTACCGATTAGGATCCGGGCGCAGGCAACGGTATCGGCCAGCGTACGCAGTGTTGACTGGCCGGCCGGGCGGCTCTACTGTTCGGCAGGTGGTCATGTTCGTCTAGCGAACGCGGTGCGGAACGCGAGTCTGCCATGAGCGCGAGTCTGCCGTGAACGCGAGAGAGGAACCCGATGGCTGACGACGAGCCACGCGAGGGCGAATTCGTCCGGTCGCTGGACCGCGGCCTCGCGGTCATCCGGGCCTTCGATGCCGATCATCCGGAGCTGACGCTCAGCGATGTCGCCCGCACGACCGGCCTGACCCGCGCCGCCGCGAGACGGTTCCTGCACACCCTGGTCAGCCTCGGCTACGTGCGCAGCGACGGGCGGCTGTTCGCGTTGCGGCCGAAGATCCTCGAACTGGGCTACGCGTACCTGTCCAGCCAGTCGCTGCCCGAGGTGGCCATGCCGCACCTGGAGCAGTTGGTGGAGCGGGTGCACGAGTCCTCGTCGGTCTCGGTGCTCGACGGCGACGAGGTCGTCTACATCGCGCGGGTGGCGACCAAGCGCATCATGACGGTGGCGATCAGCGTCGGCACCCGCTTCCCGGCGTTCGCCACCTCGATGGGTCGGGTGCTGCTCGCCGGCCAGTCGTCGGACTGGCTCGACGGGTACCTGCTCTCCGCCGAACTGCGGCCGCTGACGCCGCACACCATCGCCGAACCGGTCCGGCTGCGGGCGGAGCTGATGCGCATCCGCCGGCAGGGCTGGGCGCTGGTCGACCAGGAACTCGAAGAGGGCCTGTGTTCGGTGGCGGCACCGATCCGCGACGGGCACGGCCGGGTGGTGGCGGCCATCAACGTCTCCGCGCACGCGAGCCGGCGCAGCGTCGAGGACATCCGCCGCGACCTGTTGCCGCCGCTGCTGGAGACGGCCAAGCTGATCGGCGACGACCTGGGCGGCAGCGTCGCGCCGGCCGGGTTCTAGCGGGACCCGGCCGGCGCGTCCCGCCTCAGGCGAACGCGTCCCGTCTCAGGGAATCAGCAGGAGCTTTCCGGTGGTACGCCGGCTCTCCAGGTCCTCGTGCGCGCGGCGCGCCTCGGCCAGCGGGTACCGTGCCCCGATCCGCAGCGCGAGCGAGCCGTCCGCGACCCGGTTCAGCACGTCGCCCGCGCGCCGCTTCAACTCCTCCGGTGTCGCCACGAAATGGGTCAGCGTCGGCCGGGTGAGCGACAGCGACCCGCCGGCCGCCAGGCGCGCCGGGTCGAACGGCGGCACTGGGCCGCTGGCCTGCCCGTAGAGCACCAGGATTCCGCGCTGCCGCAGGCTGGCCAGGCTGCCGTCGAAGGTGGACCGGCCCACGCCGTCGTACACCGCGGCCACGCCCTCGCCGCCGGTGAGCTCCCGTACCGCCCCGGCGAAGCCGTCGTACCCGAGCACCTCGACCGCGCCCGCCGACCGGGCCAGCTCGACCTTCTCCGGTGTCGACGCGGTCGCGATGACCCGGGCCCCCAGCGCGGTGGCCAACTGCGTGACCAGCAGGCCCATGCCGCCGGCCGCCGCGTGGACCAGTACGGTGTCGCCCGGCCGCACCGGGTAGCTGTCGGATACCAGGTAGTGCGCCGTCATCCCCTGGAGCATCGCGGCCGCGCCGAGTTCGTCACCGATCGCGTCCGGCAGCGGCACCGCCCGGTCGGCTCCGACCAGGCTGAGTTCGGCATACCCGCCGATCAGGTCCGACGACGCCACCCGAGTGCCGACGAGCCGCGGGTCCACTCCGGCACCGGCCGCGACCACCTCGCCGGCGCCCTCGGTGCCGGGCACGAACGGCAGCGGCCGGGGGTAGAGACCCCGGCGGTGGTAGATGTCGATATAGTTGACTCCGCACGCGGTCAGTCTGATCAGCAGCTGGCCCGGGCCTGGCACCGGATCGGCGAGCGTGCTCAGGGCAAGTTCCTCCGCACCGCCGTTTTTACTCACCTCGATGGCTTTCACGAAACCACTCTAGTTCTCTGCAACGTAGGGGCGCGCGGTCGCGTGTCTTGAGAGGGACCGGCTCGCGGGGGAGGGCGTTTGTCTGGGAGTTTCGATGACTTCTACGCCGCGCACTTCGGTCCACTCGTCGTGCAGCTGCACGCCGGTACGGGGAATCTGGCCGAGGCGCAGGACGTGGTGCAGGAGGCCTTCTGTCGGGCGTGGGGACGGTGGGACCGGTTGATGGGCTACGACGACCCGGTGGGCTGGGTGCGCAGGGTGGCCTGGAACCTGGCCATCAGCCGGTGGCGGCGGGCGCGTACCGCGCTGCGGTTCGTCGCCCGCCAGCGGGTCGAGTCCGTCGCCGGGCCGGACCCCGACCGGGTCGCGCTGACCGCGGCGTTGGCCCGGCTGCCGGTCAAGCAACGCCAGGCGGTCACGTTGTTCTACCTGGCCGACCTGACGACGGCGGAGATAGCCCAGGAGTGCGGCGTCCCGGAGAGCACGGTGCGCTCCTGGCTGCACCGCGCGCGTGCCGCCCTGCTGAAAGAGCTGAGCGACCCTCTTGAGGAGATGCGGCGTGGATCCGTTGGATGACAACGATGACACCGTGCTGCGCGAGCATTTCGCGGCTCTGCGTACCGAGACGCTGTCGCGGGTACGGCCGGCCGGAGCACTCGCTGCCCGGCGCGCGTACACGTCCCGGTACCGGCGGCGGGTACTGGCGAGCGTGGCCGCCACGGTGGTCGTCCTGCTCGCCGCCGGCGGCGGGTACCTGCTGGCGGGGCGGCCGGGCACGAGCCACGACGTGACGGCGGCCCGGACCACCGCGGCGGCGCCGGTCAACGGGGCCGGTGAGGGCACCGGCCCGACGCGGGGGCCGCAACCCGCCCCGTCCACTCCGGGTGTCACGCCCTCGGCCCCGAACGGGCCGGCCGGCGGGCCGGTCCCGCCCGGGTTCCAGGCCGAGTCGATCACCTTCATCAACACGAGTTCGGCGTGGGTGCTGGGCTACGCGCCGTGCCTGTCCACGCGGCCCTGGACCCAGTGCCCGGCGGTGGTCCGCAGCCGGGACGGCGGGCACACCTGGGTCGGCGTCCCGGCGCCCGGCGACGCCGCGTACGTGGGGGACATCCGGTTCGCCAACGCTCACGACGGCTGGGTCGTGGCCCGCGGCCCGGTGGTGGCGGGGGATCCCGGCGGCGTGTCCGGCGTGCTGTACGCGACGCACGACGGCGGGGCGACCTGGCGCAAGGTGACCTCGGTGCCGGCGGTGGCGACGGTCGAGGCCGCCTTCGGCCGGGTGTGGGTGTCGACCGGGCTCGGTCCCGCCGACGCCCACGGCCTGTACTCCACGACCACCGGCAGCGACTCGTTCAGCAAGGTGGCGGACCCGGGCGGTACCGGGCTGGTCCTGCACGGGCACTACGTCTACGCGTACGGCGGCGGAACCGGCCTGCTGTCCATCAAGGACGGTGTGATCAACCGGCGCAGCCTGCCGTGCCCCGACGGCTACCAGGCCGCATCCGCTCTCGCGGCGGCCGGCGACCTGAGCCTGACCGTGGTGTGTGCCGGCCCGTCCGCCGACTCCGCATCGTCCAAGCGGGCCTTCACGTCCTCCGACGGCGGGGTGACCTGGACGGCGATGACCGGGGCACCGGACCCGGCCGGCTACGTCAGCTCGCTGGCCGCGACGTCGGGCGCCGTGTTCCTCGCCGGAGCGCAGATGCCGCTGCGGGTGACCCGGGACGGGGGAGCGAGCTGGCCCGTGGCGCTGGACGCGCCGGCGTCCGGCGGATTCTCCTATGTCGGCTTCACCGATGCGGACCACGGCATCGCGCTCGCATTCGAACCGTCCGCGACCATCTATCTGACGACCGACGCGGGGCGGACCTGGAAGCCCCACCGGTTCGAGTGACGCGCTTATTCCTCATGGCTCGCGCATGCTCCGGACACGGTGCGTTCGGCGGTCACCGAATATGAAAGCCGGCGATTGCTAACCCGAATCAAACTCCCGTTCCGCTGCCCTTGAATGCGTCCACAATGGCTCTCACCGTACTCGCCGAAGTCGGCCTTGACCAGCGGTGATGCTGCCCTGTCGAAGGACGTCAGAACCATTGACACACGGTGCGCATGGGATGACGATCGACGCATCGAAACTATTAGCGCGGAGGTCGCGATGGCTTCCTTTGGCGGGCCCTCAGAATTGCGTCTCCCATGACACGCATGGGAATCGATTATGCGTTCAGCCATCCGAGTCCGAGCTCGATCCGGGCCGCGAACTACACCTTCGTGTGCCGGTATCTCAGCCGCAACCCCCAGAAGAACCTGACCCCGCAGGAGGCCGAGCAACTCATCGCGGCCGGCCTGCACATCGTGTGCAACTGGGAGGCCGCGGCGAGCGCCGCGCTCAACGGGTTCACGCAGGGCGTGGCCGACGCCCAGAAGGCGCAGAGCCAGGCGGTGGCGTGCGGCATGCCGCCGACGCGGCCGATCTACTTCAGCGTCGACTTCGACGCCTCGGCTGCCCAGCAGCCCGCCATCAACGCCTACTTCGACGGCGTCGCGTCCGTGGTGGGCCTGCACCGGTGCGGCGCCTACGGCGGGTACTACGTGATCCAGCGACTGTTCAACGCCGGCAAGATTGTCTGGGGCTGGCAGACCTACGCGTGGTCCGCCGGGCACTGGGACACCCGTGCGCACCTGCGACAGGTGCAGAACGGCATCACGGTCGGCGGCGCGGAGTGCGACGCCAACGCGGCGCAGGTGGCCGACTTCGGCCAGTGGGGAAACCTGCTGCCGGTCCAACTCGGCATCGCGTACGACCGTTGGCTCGTGCGCACCGGCGACGGTCACATACATGCGTACGTGCACAACACCGACAACTCGATGTCGAGCGTCGATGCCTCCGGAATCGGTTGGGCGGCCATGGGCGGCAACCTCGGCGGAAATCCGGCCGCCGTGACGGACTCCGCCGGGCACGTGCAGATCTACGTCCGCGGCAACGACAACTCGTTGCAGCACGTCGACCCGTCCGGCGCCGGCTGGTCGGCGATGGGCGGCAACATCGCGGGCGACCCGTCCGTACTGCTGGACCGCGCCGGGCACGTGCAGATCTACGTCCGGGGCGCGGACGGCTCCCTGCAGCACGTGGATCCCTCGGGTGCCGGCTGGTCGTCGATGGGCGGGCAGATCGCCGGGAACCCGTCGGCGATCGTGGACTCCGCCGGCAACATCCAGATCTACGCGCGGGCGGGTACCGCGCTGTGGCACGTGGATCCCTCGGGTGCGGGCTGGTCGTCGATGGGCGGCAGCATCGCGGGCGACCCGGCCGTACTGCTGGACCGCGCCGGGCACGTGCAGATCTACATCCGGGGCCGGGACAACTCGTTGCAGCACGTGGATCCCTCGGGTGCCGGCTGGTCGTCGATGGGCGGGCAGATCGCCGGGAACCCGTCGGCGGTGGTCGACCCCGACGGTGACCTCCAGATCTATGTGCGGGCCGCGAATGCCCTGTGGCACGTGGACCCCTCGGGCGTCGGCTGGGCCTCGCTGCTGGGCAACATCGCCGGCGACCCCGTGGCGCTGGTGGATTCCGTCGGCAACGTTCAGGTCTACGTACGCGGCGCGGACAACACGTTGCAGCGCGAGCTTGCCGGCCTGAGCTGGTCGAGCTTCGGTGGAAGCATCGTCAACTAACCCGACGCCGCCCAGGTCTGCCTTGAGCCGCGTGCAGTGGTAGGTGGATGGTGATGACGGTGGGGCCACCACGCCGCCGATCGGGGCCCGCGGCAGGGGCGTCAACCGGAACCGGTCGGCGGCACGTCCGGCCGGACGAGCAGGGCCGCGCGCACGATGTCCAGCGCCTCGTCGCCGTCGATGCCGAGGCTGCGGACCAGGGCGGCGTATTCCTGCGCCCCCCCGCAGCGCCCGCTGCCGGCCACGGTCACCGGCGGCGGCGACGAACGTCCCGGCCCGGCCCCGGGTCGCGATCAGTCCGGCCTCCTCCAGTTCGCGGTACGCGCGGGCGACCGTGTTCACCGCCAGGCCGAGGTCGGTGGCGAGCCGCCGTACCGTGGGCAGGCGGGTGCCCACGGCCAGCGTGCGGTCGCCGATCTGCCGGGCCAGT
>DASXOA010000164.1:0-6241 GCA_036494675.1 Rugosimonospora sp. | reverse complement strand
GAACAAAGGGTTAGCCGCAGCGGGGTCGGGTAGCTAAGCGTCATGCGGATCGGGATCATCGGTGCCGGCCACATCGGCACCACGCTGGCCAGGTACTTCGTCTCGGCCGGGCACGAGGTGGCCATCGCCAACTCACGGGGGCCGGAGACGCTCCGGGAGCTGGAAGCCGACCTCGGCGCCAACGCGCAGGCGACCACCGCGGCGAAGGCGGCCCGGTTCGGCGAGGTGGCGGTCGTGTCGGTGCCGTTCGGCCGGTACACCGAGATGCCCGCCGCGGAACTGGCCGGCAAGCCCGTGGTGGACACCAACAACTACACCCCGCAGCGCGACGGCACCTACCCGGAACTGGACGAGGATCGCACCACCTCCAGCGAGATGCTCCAGGATCACCTCCCCGGCGCCCGCGTGGTCAAGGCGTTCAACACCATCACCTGGGACCACCTGCGCGACTCCCCGCGCACCGGCGGCGAGGCCCTGCTGTACGGGATCCCGGTCTCCGGCGACGACGACGGCGCCAAGCGCATCGTGTTCGACCTCATCGAAGAGATGGGCTTCGAACCGGTGGACGCCGGCGGCCTGGCCGAGGGGGGTCGCAAACAGCAGCCCGGCACGTCGGTGTACGGGACCGAACTGCCAGCCGACGAGCTACGCGCACGGCTGAGTTGAGCCGGTGGGTCCGGACAGCGGGGCCGGCCACGAGCCGGCGGAGTACACGCCCGACCCGCGTCGCTGGAAGGCACTGGCGGTCTGCCTGGTGGCCGGGTTCATGTCGCTGCTCGACGTCAGCATCGTCAACGTCGCGTTGCCCTCGATCAAGGTCGGGCTGCACGCGAGCCAGAGCGACCTCCAGTGGGTGGTCTCCGGCTACGCGCTGACCTTCGGTCTCATCCTGGTGCCCGCCGGGCGGTTCGGCGACGCCCGCGGCCGGCGCAATGCGTTCATTCTCGGCGTGGCGGTGTTCGCCCTGGCCAGCGCGGGCTGCGGGATTTCTCCCGACCCGACCCTGCTGATCATCACCCGGTTGATCCAGGGGTTGGCCGCCGGTCTGCTCATCCCCCAGGTGAGCGGGCTGATCCAGCAACTGTTCCGGGGCGCCGAACGGGGCCGGGCCTTCGGCCTGCTCGGCGCGACGATCGGCGTCTCCACGGCGATCGGCCCGCTGCTCGGCGGCCTGCTCATCGCGGTGGGCGGCGAACGCGAAGGCTGGCGGTACGTGTTCTACGTCAACGTGCCGATCGGAGCCCTGGCCATCCTCCTCGCGCTCCGGCTGATTCCGGCCAGGCGGGCGGAGAACCGGCGCCGGCAGAACCTGGACCCGGTCGGCGTGGCCCTGCTCGGCCTCGGTGTGGTCCTGCTGCTGCTGCCGCTGGCCGAGGAGCAGGAGTGGCACGGCCGGTCGAAGTGGCTGCTGGTCGTCGCCGCGCTGGTGGTGTTCGCCGTGTTCGTGTGGTGGGAACGCCGGTACGGGCGGCGCCGCGACTCGCTGGTGAATCTGCAACTGTTCCGCAAGCGCTCGTACGGGCTCGGCCTGGTCATCGGTCTCCTCTACCTCGCCGGCTTCACCGCCACGTTCTTCGTGTTCACCCTGTTCCTCCAGAATGGACAGCACTACAGCGCGCTGGAGGCCGGCATCTCGGTCACGCCGTTCGCGGCCGGTTCGGCGGTCTCCGCGGCGCTGGCCGGGCGCGTCATCACCAAGATCGGGCGGCCGCTGGTCGCGGGCGGCCTGGCGCTGGTCGCGCTCGGCGTGGGCGGGGCGGTCATCGCGGTACATCTGGTACCGGGCCGAGCCGTCGGCTGGGCAACGGCGGCGCCACTGCTCGTCGCCGGAATCGGCAGCGGTGCGGTCATCTCCCCGAACCTGACCCTCACCCTGTCCCAGGTTCCGGTGTCGGAGGCCGGCAGCGCGGGTGGTGTGTTGCAGACGTTCCAGCGCATCGGTTCGGCGATCGGTATCGCCACGGTCGGCTCGGCCTTCTTCGCCACCGTCGCGTCCACGCACAACGACTATTCGAGCGCCTTCCAGAGGGCGGTACTGATCAGCGTCGGCTTCGACGTGGTCGCGCTGATCGCCGCGCTGGCCGACGTGGCCGCCGGACGGGCGGCAGAGGCACGGAACCACCGCCGGGCCGCCAGCCAGCACGCCTGAGGCCGCGATGCGGGAGTCGCGCCTACGCCGGAGTCGCGCCTATGCCGGAGTCGCGTCCTGACCACGGCGCGTCCTGACCACGGCGCGTCCTGACCACGGCGAGCCACGCGCGAGGCGCGTCACGCCGGAGGGAGCGGCGGCGAAACGTCAGACCCGGTGGTTAGCCTTCGTTCGTGACCTCCGACGTGCTCGGCCAGCGGGCTCTGAACCGTGCCCTGCTCGCCCGCCAGCATCTGCTGCGCCGCTGGGACGGCGAACCGCTCGCGGCCGTCCGGCACCTGGTCGGCCTCCAGGCGCAGGCGCCACTCCCGCCCTACCTCGGGCTGTGGAGCAGGCTGGCCCGGTTCGTCCCCGACGACCTGTCGCGGCTGATCCTCGACCGCGAGGTCGTGCGCATCGCGCTGATGCGCGGCACGGTGTATCTGGTGGCCGCGCAGGACAGCCTGACCCTCCGGCCGCTACTCCGGTCCACAATGGACCGCGCGTTGCGCAACGCCACGTATGCTCCCAAGCTCACCGGCATGGACCTCCCGGCGCTCGCCGCGGCCGGTCGCGCGCTGCTGGAGGGGCGGCCGCGTACCACGGTGGAGGCCGGGACGCAGCTCGCGACGCTGTGGCCGGACCGGGATCCGGCCGCGCTGGCCTTCGCGCTGCGGGCGCTGCTCCCGTTGGTGCAGGTGCCGCCGAGGGGGATCTGGGGGGCCGGCGGGCCGCCGGTCTGCACCACTGTCGAGGCGTGGCTCGGCCGGCCGCTCGACGCCGAACCGTCCATTGAGGACATCGTGCTGCGCTACCTCGCCGCGTTCGGACCGGCGAGCGTGGCCGACGCTCAGGCGTGGGCCGGGCTGACCCGGCTGCGCGCGGTGTTCGACGGGCTGCGTCCCCGGCTGCGGACCTTCCACGACGAGCAGGGGCGGGAACTGTTCGACCTGCCGGACTCGCCGCGCCCCGATCCGGATACCCCGGCACCGGTGCGGTTCGTGGCGCCGTTCGACGACCTGCTGCTGTCGCACGCCGACCGCACCAGGGTCATCAGCGACGAGCATCGCAGGGTGGTCTTCACGCAGAACGGCATCGTCCAGGCGACGATCCTGGTGGACGGGGAGGTGCGCGGACTGTGGCGGACCACCCGGCGGCGGGACGAAGCGACGCTGTCCGTCACACCCTTCCGGGCACTGTCCACGGAGGACAGTGAGGCGCTGGCCGCCGAGGGCCTGCGCCTGCTGCGTTTCGTCGAGCCGGACGCGGCCCGCCACGACGTCGTCATCGGCGAGGCGTGACGCGCAGGAACTCGGCCGTGTCCGGGTCGGCCGGGAAGAACGACTCGATCGCCAGTTCCGCCAGCGTGATGTCCAGCGGAGTGCCGAACACCGCCGTCGTACTGACGAGCGACAGCTCCCGCTTCCCGTACCGGTACCGGAGCGGCACCACGATCGGGTTCGGTACCGGTTCCCCGGCCGGCCCGGTGGCCGCCTCTCCGCCCGGGTACCCCGACAACTCCTCGTGCATCTCGAACAGCCGCGGATCGGCCGTCACCATGGCCTGCCGGTGCAGCCGGCCGAGCACGTGCGCACGCCATTCGGGCAGGTTCACGATGCGCGACGCCATCCCGTCCGGGTGCAGGCTCATCCGCAGCACGTTCACCGGGGGCGCGAGCAGTCCGGGTGCGCAGCCCTCGGTCAGCAGCGCGATGCCGGCGTTGGCGTCCACCAGGTTCCAGTGCCGGTCCGCCACCAGTGCCGGGTACGGCTCGTGGCCGCCCAGTACCCGCCGGACCATCTCCCGTACCGTGGCCATCTCGGGCGCGGACAGCGACGTCTCCGGGTACGCCGGGGCGTACCCGCCCGCCAGCAGCACCTGGTTGCGCTCTCGCAGCGGCACGTTCAGCTGTTCGGTCAGGCGCACGATCATTTCGCTGCTCGGCCGCGACCGTCCGGTCTCCACGAAGCTCAGGTGCCGGGTGGAGATGTCGGCCTGGATGGACAGTTCCAGTTGGCTGAGCCGGCGCCGCTCGCGCCACTGGCGCAGAAGTTCACCCACCGGCCGCCGCGCGCCGGGCCCGGCCGGACGGGAGGACTGGGCCGAACCCGTGGTCATGGCTCTATTCTCGCCCGCGCCTCAGCCGGCCGTTCACCTGACCACGCGTAGGCGCACCGTCTCGCTCATCGCCCGCAGTCGCGTCAACACGTTCTCGGGGTAGTCGATGCCGATGTCGGTGAGCAGGTAGCCCAGTTCGCCGCGGGTGGACAGCAGTTGCCCCTCCACGTTCACCGAGTGCTCGGCCAGGATGCTGTTCACCTGGGCCAGGACGCCCGGCATGTTGCGGTGGATGTGCACCAGGCGGTACGTGCCGGGCTGCTGGGCCAGCGCGATCGTCGGCAGGTTCGACGACAGCGTCGTGTTGCCCTCGTCCACGTACTGGACCAGCTTGCCGGCCACGAAGCCGCCGATGTCCGCCTGCGCCTCCTCGGTCGAGCCGCCGATGTGCGGAGTGAGGATCACGTTGGGCAGGCCGCGCAGTTCCGAGACGAACTCGTCGCCGCGGCCCTTGGGCTCGGTGGGGAAGACGTCGACCGCCGCGCCGGCCAGGTGACCGGAGGCCAGGTGCCGGCGCAGCGCCGCGTGGTCGATGACGAAGCCGCGGCTGAGGTTCAGGAACAGGCTGTGCTCCCGCATCCGGGCGAACTGCTCCTCGCCGAAGAACCCGCTGTTGCCGGGCCGGCCGTCCACATGCAGGGTCACCACGTCGGAGCACTCGAGCAGTTCGTCGAGGGTGCCGCAGCGCCGCGCGTTGCCGAGGGTCAGCTTGTCCGCGGTGTCGTAGAAGTAGACCCGCATGCCCAGGTTCTCGGCCAGCACCGAGAGCTGGGTGCCGATGTTGCCGTACCCGACGATGCCCAGGCTGCGACCGCGCACCTCGTGGCTGCCGTCGGCGGCCTTGTCCCACACGCCGGCGTGCATTCCGGAGTTCTTCTCGGTGAGCCGGCGGGTGAGCGCGATGATCTCGGCCAGCGCGAGTTCGACCACGCTGCGCGTGTTCGAGAACGGCGCGTTGAACACCGCGACGCCGGCAGCGGTCGCGGCGGGCAGGTCGATCTGGTCGGTACCGATGCAAAAGGCCCCAATGGCGACCAGAGCGGACGCCGCCTCCAGTACCCGCGTGGTGACCTGGGTCTTGGACCGGATGCCCAGAAGCTGTACGCCGTCGATCCGCTCGATCAGCTCCTCCTCGTCGAGCGCCCGCCCCACGGTCTCCACGTGGTAGCCCTCGGTCTCCAATCGGGACACCGCGTCCGGATGGATGTTTTCCAGGAGGAGCACTCGTACCTTGTCGTGGTCGATCATCATCAGTCCAGTTTCCCCGCTTGAGCGCAGCCCGCCGAACCCGCCAGACACGGCGATGGGCCTGGCCACCCGACGAGCCTAGCCCAGTCGGGCCGGCACGCGATCCGGCGGCCGGCCGGGTGGCGTCGCGGGATATGGGTAGGACCGTTCCATGTTCTTCAGGGCGCCGAAGCATTCCTCGGCCCTGGCCCGGGTCGCCTTGGCGGCCGCCACCGGCCTGGTCGTGGGATCCGTCGCCGGCGTCTTCGGCCCCTGGCAACTGGCCCCGTTGATCGGCTGGGACGCGACGGCGCTGACCTGGGTGGGCCTGATCTGGTCGGTGATCTGGCCGATGAACGCCGAGCAGACCGCCGCCCGGGCCGGCCACGAGGACCCCACCCGGCCCATCGCCGACATCCTGCTGATCTTCGCCGCGGTGGCCAGCCTGGTCGCCGTCGGGTTCGTCCTGGTACGGGCCCGGCACAGCGGCGGCCTCACGGAAGTGCTCCAGGTCGCCCTCGCGATCGCCAGCATCGTGCTGTCCTGGGCGCTGGTGCACACCACATTCACCCTGCGGTACGCCCGGATGTACTACACCGGGCCCGACGGCGGCGTGAGTTTCAACCAGACGGAGGCGCCGGCCTACTCGGACTTCGCCTACCTCGCGTTCACGATCGGGATGACCTTCCAGGTGTCCGACACCAACCTGGAGAGCCGGGAGGCGCGATCCATCGCGCTGCGCCACGCACTGCTGTCCTACATGTTCGG
>DASXOA010000163.1:0-26875 GCA_036494675.1 Rugosimonospora sp. | reverse complement strand
CAGCTGCGGGGTCAGCAGGTGCGCGACGGCGCCGACGAACTGGGTCATCTGGTAGGCGACGACCCGCAGGTCGCATCCGCTGGCCGCCGCGACGGCCAGCCCGGCCGCGTCGCCGACGCGCATGAAGAGCAGGTGCCCGCGTGGCAGCCGGATGGTGATGTACTCCGACGCGCCCAGGTCCAGCAGCGACGCGCTGCGGTCGGCCATGCTGATCAGGCCCGCGGTCAGTGCGGAGAGCTGGTCTCCCAGGTCGCGGGGGACGGAGCGGGACGCGACGAGCGGCAGCCCGTCGCGGGAGACGATCAGCGCGTGCGTCACGCCGGGGACCTCGTCGGCGAACTGGCTGATCAGCCACGCGAAGTCCTGCGGCGTGCGGTATCCCGACTGGGCGGAGTGCGTGGTGGGTACGGTCATCGGCCTGTCCCTTCGAAGCCCTGATCGCCGGAGCCGCTGGCTGCTTCGCTGCCCGAGGCGCTGAGTGCGTCGCCTCCGAGGGCGCTGCTCGAGGTGCTACGCGCTTCGCTGCCCGAGGCGCTGAGTGCGTCGTTGATGCCGGCCGCGAAGTCCGCCGTCTCATCCGGCCAGGGCATCCGGTCGACATCGGCCGGCTGCGCGTTCGGCGGGTTGGCGTTGACCGCGCCGCCGATGGCCGCGCTGCCGTTGGTCGCGCTGCCGTTGGTCGCGCTGCCGTTGGTCGCGCCGCCGCTGCCGAAGCCCCCGTGAGCGGGGCCGCCGAAGCCGCCGGCCGCCGGGCCGTCGCCGCCCGGTTCGCCCCGCAGGCTTGCGCGGGGACGGCGGGGCAGGCCGCTGGCCGTCGCGAGCAGCCCCGCCCCGGAGGCGTACCGGTCGGACTCGTCGGGCGGGTCGCCCGGCTGCTGGTACGGCTGGACGAGGTGCGCCTCGGAGACCGGTGCCCGGCCCTGGTACGCGGAGCCCCTCTCGTACTGCGGCGGCACCGGCTGCGCCTGACCCATGCTCGGTACCGCGGGCAGGCCGTCCAACTGCGGAACCTCACAGACGAGCCCGTCGGGTACCAGCACCGTGGCGGTCGTACCGCCGGGCTGGCGGCCGCTCAGCCGCACCCGGATCCGGTGCGTCAGGGCCAGCCGCTGCACGACCAGCAGCCCGATGTGGGACTCCGGGCTGCCGTCGAGCTGCGCCGGGCGTTCGGCCTCGAACATCGCGTTGAGCGACGCGAGGCGGCCCGGGGCCAGGCCGACCCCGGCGTCCTCCACCCGCAGCAGCACGCTGCCCAGCTCGGTGATGTGCGCGGAGACCAGCACGTTCGACGTGGGCGGGGAGAACCGGGCCGCGTTGTCCAGCAGCTCGGTCAGCACCCGGATCACGTCGTCGGCGGCGAACTCGACCACCGCCAGGTCGGCCAGGAACCCGATGTGGATGCGCGGGTAGTGCTCGATCGCTGAGGCGGCGGCGCGGACCACGTCGAGCAGGGTGGTCACCTGCCGGCCGGCGTCCTCGACCTTGTGCCCCGCGAGGACCTGCAGGTTCTCGGCCTGCCGCCGGAGCCGGGTGTTGGCGTGGTCGATGCGGTAGAGCTTCTCCAGCCGCTCCGGGTTCTGCTCCTCGGCCTCGGCGGCTTCCAGCTGGGAACTCATCTGGTACGCGGCGGCGAGCACCCGCAGCGCGAACTGCTCGCAGATCCTCGGCCACACGTCGTCGTCGGCGCGGCCCGACCCGCCGCCGTCCGGTCCCGCGGTGCCCGGTCCGCCAGCGCCAGGTCCGGCGCTCCCCGGTCCTGCGGTGCCCGGCGCCATGCCGACCGGCCCCACGGATCCCGGCCCCATGCCGGCCGGCCCCCTGGCGACCGGCGCCATGCCGGCCGGCCCCATGCCGACCGGCGTCATGCCGCCCGGCCCGATCCCGGCCGGCCAGGCGGTCAGTTCGGCGGGCGGTACCGCCCGCCGAGGGACGTGTCCCGCCGGCGGTCCGGCCGTGAACTCGGCGGTCAGCACGGCGGTCCGGTCCGGCTCTCTGCCGCCGGAAGGGCCCAGCCAGTCAGCCAATCGCTGCCGCCAACCCATCCGGGTCACCACGAGATCTCGCAGTACATACGCGCTCTTCCCGTTGTTTTCCCGATATGCACCAAGAGGACGGCTAAGAGCCGTCCGCACGGTTTTGGGCGTCTGAAAGGCGAGTCAACCACTCATGCACGAGAAGCGCAACATTTTCACGTCTTGCCGCCTTTACCCTCATCGACTGTCAAAACAGCGGCCCCTTAAGGCTGATCGCCGACCGTCCGGCTCGCGCAACGGCGCTGGCCGACCTTCGACTGCGGGTAGCCGATCCGCCGCGAATCGTCACGCGTCCGGCAGGGCGACCATCCAGCCGAATGGACCAACCAGCAATAGCGAGCAATTGCCATTTACCCGACCAGCACGGGTCAGCGCGGGACACCGTGCCGTTCCGTTTCTTCGAAAAGCCTGGGTTCGGGCTGAGATTTCCGCATCAGTTGGCCGTTCTGCTGGGCAATCCGGCGATCGCGTGGCAAGTCTTGACCCGGTATGGGTAGCGCGGGGTGGGAGTAGTTTGATGGCGAGCCGGTTGGGCCGATTCATGGGCGTGGCGATATGCGTGGCGGGCGCCGGGGCCGTGCTGGCCGCGGCCGCGCTGCCGGTCGCATTGATCGGCGGGCTCTCCGTCAACACCCTCAGCGCGGACTTCGAGTCCCTGCCGAGCGACTTGAAGATCGTTCCGAACCCGCAGACCACCTCGATCTATGCCCGGGACGGCAAGACGCTGATCACCACGTTCTACGACGAGAACCGCAAGAACGTCTCGCTCTCCGACGTGGCTCCCGTGATGCGCCAGGCGATGGTCGCCGCCGAGGACACCCGGTTCTACCAGCACGGCGCGGTCGACCTGAAGAGCGTGCTGCGTGCCCTGGTCTCCAACGGCAGCAGTGGCCAGGTCGAGCAGGGCGCGTCGACGTTGACCATGCAGTACGTCCGCAACGTGCTCAAGACCGACCCCAACCTGACCCCGGCGCAGCGCGCCGCGGCCACCGACGACACCCCGAGCCGCAAGATCCAGGAGGTGCGCTACGGGGTGGCGCTGGAAAAGAGCATGACCAAGGACCAGATCCTCCAGGGGTACCTGAACATCGCCTACTTCGGCAACGGCGAGTACGGCATCTACGCGGCCAGCGAGGGCTACTTCGGCAAGCCACCCAGCCAGCTGACCCTGCCCGAGGCGGCCCTGATCGCCGGGCTGGTCCAGTCTCCGGACACCGACAACCCGGTCAGCGGCGACAAGTCCGCCGCGCTGTCCCGTCGCACGTACGTGCTCGACTCCATGGCGGGCATGAACGTGATCACCAAGGCGCAGGCGAAGGCGGCCGACGCGACACCGTTGGCGCTGAACCCCAGCCAGCCGCCCAACAACTGCACGGCGGTTCCGGCCGACCACAACGACTGGGGCTTCTTCTGCGACTACTTCCGGCAGTGGTGGGACGCGCAGACCGCGTTCGGTGCCACGGTCGCCGACCGCGAGCGCGCGCTGAACGAGGGCGGGTACACGGTCGTCACCTCCCTGGACCCGAACGTCCAGGCCTCGGCGCTCCAGCAGTCGCTGTCCGTGTACGGGTACGACAACAAGAAGGCGCTTCCGATCGCGGTGGTCCAACCCGGTACCGGTCAGGTGCTGTCGCTGGCCGTCAACCGGCACTACAGCCTGGCCCCCGACCCGCCGGGGCAGCAGTACCCGAACACGGTCAGCCAGCTGATCGCCGGGGGCAACGGGGTCGACGGCTACCAGGCCGGCTCCACCTTCAAGCTGTTCACCATGCTGGCCGCGCTGGAGGCCGGCCGGCCGCTGTCCACCAGCTTCGACGCGCCGTCGCCTCTGGTCACCCGGTTCCCGGCGAGCGGCACGGGCAGCTGCGGCGGTTTCTGGTGCCCGGTCAACGACAACCCGTCCTTCATGGACGGTGAGCGCACGATGTGGGACGGGTACGGCCGGTCGGTGAACACGTACTTCGTCTGGCTCGAAGAGCAGATCGGGCCCCAGAAGGCCGTGGCGATGGCACAGCAGTTGGGCATCACGTTCCGGGCGCCGAGCGACGCGTCCCTGGCCGCCAACGACGCCAGCGAGTGGGGTTCGTTCACCCTCGGCGTCGCCGACACCACGCCACTGGATCTGGCCAACGCGTACGCGACCGTGGCGGATCAGGGAACCTACTGCAAGCCGGTACCGGTGGTGTCGATCACCGACGCCGGCGGCAACCGGGTCTCGGCCGGAAATTCGAGCTGCCAACAGGTTCTCGACCCGGACGTGGCCCGCGCCGCCACCGACGCGGCCCGGTGCCCGGTCGGCCAGCAGTCCGCCTTCGGCATGTGCAACGGCGGTACGGCGCCGGTCGTGGGCAGCATCTTCGGTAACCGGCCGGTGGCCGGCAAGACCGGAAGTTCGGAGAACAACGCCACCGAGACGTTCGTGGGCTTCACCCCGCAGGTCGCGGCGGCCGGTATCGCGGCCGACCCGAGCAACGCCACCGACGACGTCGGTTCCGCCGTCGAATCCTCGGTGGCGGCGGCCGTGGCACACACCCTGATGACCGCGCTGGCCGGCCAGCCGGTCAAGGACTTCACCGCCCCCAGCGTCGCCATCGCCTTCGGCGACGGCGGCGGGCCACCGGCCAACCCCGCGAATCCGCCGACGTCCGCGACTCCGGCGACGCCCGGCGCCGGCGGCCCGGGTGCTACTGGCCGGGCCGGTCGCCGGGGATCAGGAGGACGTGGCGGCGCGCCCACTCAATGAGGCACGGCCGGGGGGGAGGCAGTGCCGGGGAAGGCGACTCGCGCCCAGGCCGGGCGACCGTCAGATTCCAGGGGTCCGGCCCAGGCCAGGAATCGCTTGAAGACCATCTCCGCGGAGAAGCCGGGGGTCATGGCCAGGTCGCAAGCACCCGGACGGACCCGTACCCAGCCTTGACCGTGAGGCGTGGCGGGCGTTGATCGAGGACGTCAAGCAGCACTGACCCCACAATGCGAAAAGGAGCCCCTCTGCATCACGCCGGGGGGCTTCCTCTATCTCGTGTACGGGCTGGTCGCTGATCCGGACGATCGATCCTTACCGGTTGCGCATCCGGTACGTCTCGGCGGCCGCGTCGATCCGGCGGCGGGTACGGGTGCCCGGGCCTACGGCCCGCTTCGTCCGCCGGTACAGGTAGGTGGCGCCGCCCACGACCAGCGCGCCGACGACGATGTAGAAAAACAGTCCCAAGAACAGGTGTAGCACCCAGATCGCCAGCATTCCGGCGAGCACCAGGCCGACCACCGGCAGGACCACCCAGGCGAGCAGCTTCGCGGCGTTCATCCGAACATCTCCGTCCCGGCGGAACACATTCCGCTCCGGTCTCCACAGTGACACACTCCTGCCAGCGCGACATCAAGGATGACCCTCAGCGACCTGTGATGTCGCACCAAGCCACGGGTGTGAGCGCTCACCGGATGATCGACAAGTCTGGCCGGCTACCCCCGGGCGAAGTCGAACGCCTCCCGGGCCAGCGCCGACCAGTCCAGTGGCGACGCCGGCGCCAGGCGGAACCACTCCTTCATCGGGGTGCCCTTGTTCGCGTCGAACCGGACACCGGCGCCGTCGGCGATGAGCGCGTCGACCCGGGCCCTGGGCAGCTTCAGGACCAGTTCCCCGCGGACGTGCATGGCGAAGATCTTGCCGCGGTAGCGCAGCGCGCTCGACCCGAAGCCACGGCCGGGCGATGGCGGCGTCACGCCGTCGTGCGCGAGGAACTCGTCGACGAGCCGCTCGAACCGCTCCTCGGAAGGAATCACAGGCATGTCCCGCACGATATCCGCGACGTCCGAGCCGGCTCCTATCATGGCCCGGTGACCGACGCGACCGACCGCCACGCACGCTCCTTCGGCGCCGCCGCGCAGCGCTACGACAGGTACCGTCCCGGTTATCCGGCCGACGCGGTGACCTGGGCCCTGGGCGAGCGGCCGCTGCGGGTCGCGGACCTCGGCGCCGGGACCGGGATCCTCAGCCGGCTGCTGGGCCGGCTGGGCCACGAGGTGATCGCTGTCGAGCCGGACGATGCCATGGGCGCCCGGCTGGTGGAGGCGAGCCCGGGCGTCAGCGTGCTCGCCGGTACGGCCGAGGAGATCCCGCTGCCCGACCGGTCGGTGGACGCGGTTGTGGCGGGGCAGGCGTACCACTGGTTCGACGCCGACCGTGCGCACGCGGAGATCGCGCGGGTACTGCGGCCGGGTGGGGTGTTCGCGGCGCTGTGGAACCTGGCCGACCCGGACGTGCCGTGGACGGTACGGTTCGCCGAGATCATCGACGGTCCGGCGGCGGTGACCGGGGCGGGGGCCGAGCCGCCGGCCCTGGACTTCGGGGAGCGCTTCGGCCCGGTGAGGTGGGCCGAGTTCCGGCACGAGGTGTGGCTGACGCCGGAGGATCTCGTGGCGGTGGCCACCACCCGGTCGCCGTACCTGGTCGCCACCGCTCAGGAGCGGCGCGATCTGGTCGACGCCGTGCGGGGGCTCATCGACACCTCCGGGCTGACCGGCCGCTTCGCGATGCCGCACCTGACCCAGGTCCACCGGGCGACGGCCTCATGACAGCGAGCGGGGCACCACCAGCCCGGTCTCGTACGCGGCGACGACGGCCTGGGTCCGGTCGCGTAGCCCCAGCTTGGTCAACATCCGGCTGACGTGGGTCTTCACGGTCTCCTCGGTGACCGTGAGCCGGGCCGCGATCTCCGGGTTGGACAGTCCCTCGGCGACCAGCCGCAGGACCTGGGTCTCCCGGGGGGTGAGCGCCGAGAGCGCCGCGACCGGCGGGGTGCCGGGCCGGTGCAGGGCGGCGAACTCGCTGATCAGGCGCCGGGTCACGGTCGGCGCGAGCAGAGCCTCGCCGGCCGCGATGACCCGTACCGCGTCGAAGAGCCGTTCCGCGGTGACGTCCTTGAGCAGGAAGCCGCTGGCGCCGGCCCGGATCGCGTCGTAGACGTACTCGTCCAGATCGAAGGTGGTGAGGATGAGCACCCGCGGGCGGTCACCGGCCGGCGACCGGGTGAGTTGGCGGGTGGCCTCGATGCCGTCCATCCCGGGCATGCGCACGTCCATGAGTACGACGTCCGGGCTCTGGTCGCGGCAGACGCGGACCGCCTCGGTACCGTCGGCGGCCGTACCCACGACGGTGAAGTCGGGCTGGGTGTCCAGGAGTCCGGCGAACCCGCTGCGGACCACCTCGTGGTCGTCGGCGACGACCAGCCGGATCGCCGGGGCGGCCGCGCTCATCGGATGTCGTCCCTGGTGACGGGCAGCGTCGCCTCGACGACGAAGCCGCCGGTGCCGTCCGTGCCGGCCGTGCCGGTGCGCAGCTCACCGCCGACCGCGGCGGCTCGTTCGCGCATGCCGAGCAGCCCGTGGCCGCCGGCCCCGGCCGGTGCCGACGGGCCCGGCCCGTTGTCGCGGATGAGCAGCCGCAGGCCGCCGTCGGTGTAGCGCAACTCCACGTCGACGGCGGCGCCCGGGGCGTGTCGCCGGGAGTTGGTGAGGGCCTCCTGGATGATGCGGTACGCGGCCAACTCCACGCCGGGATCGAGGGCGACCGGCGCGCCGTGCAGGATCAGGCGGGTACCGGCGCCGGTGGCGTCGCGCGCCTCGTCGAGCAGTTCGTTGAGCTGCCGCAGGCCCGGCTGCGGTCGCCGGTCGGCGGCATCGGTGGCGGAGTCCTCGCGCAGCACGCCGAGCAGGCGGCGCATCTCGGTGAGCGCGGAGCGCGCGGTGTCGCCGATCGCGGACAGCCGCTGGGCCCCGGCGCCAGGCATCCCGGGGGTGGTCAGCCGGGCGTTCTCGGCCTGCACGGCGATCATGGAGATGTGGTGGGCCACGACGTCGTGGAGTTCGCGGGCGATCCGGGCCCGTTCCCGGCGGGCCGTGTGTTCCAGCAGCGTGCCGGCCATCGCGTGCCGGGCGGCCCGGCTCTCGGCGTCCTCCTGCCGTACCCGCCGGGCGATGCCGGCCCCGGCCGCCAGCGGTACGAGCGATGCCAGCACGACGGCGACGACCCGGACGTACCGGTCGGCCGGGTCGGTGAGCGCCAGCACCAGGTACGGGGTGCCGAGCAGCACCGCGGCCGGCGGCTGGCCGGCCCGGCCGACCAGGTACGCGACGATCACCTGGGCCGCGATGCCGGCGCCGGTCAGCGTCTGGAACGCGGCCAGGCTGAGCACGCTCGCGGCCGTGGCCGCCAGCGCCGCGACCGTGCGGTGCGGCAAGGCCACCGGCGCCGTGGTGGCCAGGCCGATCAGGCAGAGCAGGAGGATGTACGCGCCGATCTCGCGGGTACCCACGAGCCGGGCGGCCGACTCGACGACCGCGGCCAGCCCGAGCAGCGCACCCGTGACGGCCGTCGCGTACGGCGTCACCACGATCCGCTGGCCCCGGTGCACCCAGCCGGTGGCGTCGATCGGCGCTATCCCCACGTAGGCCATTGTCGCCGCGGACGGGGCGGATGGCGTCACCGGCGTCAGGGACGCCGCCGTCCCTCGTGGGAGGGAGTGCGGCGACGGCCTCCCTGGCGTCAGTGAGCGCGAAGATGGCTCCCCGGCGTGACGACCGGTCGGGGCGCCGCCGCATACGGTGCGTGACATGGAAGCGACCATTGATGTCACCGGCCTGCGCAAGCGGTTCGGCTCGACCGTGGCACTGGACGGGATGTCCTTCACCGTGGCCCCGGGTCAGGTCACCGGATTCGTCGGGCCCAACGGTGCCGGTAAGTCCACCACCATGCGGGTGATCCTGAGCCTGGACAGCGCGGACGAGGGGACCGCACTCATCGGCGGGCGGCCGTACCACCGGCTGCGCCGCCCGTTGCAGCACGTCGGCGCGCTGCTGGACGCCGCCGCCCTGCACCCGGCCCGCAGCGGCCGCAACCACCTGCTGTGGCTGGCGCACTCCCAGGGCCTGAGCGCCGGGCGGGTCGACGCGGTCCTGGAGAGACCGGCATGCCCAAGGCGGCGCGGCGCAGGGCGGGCGGGTACTCGCTGGGCATGCGCCAGCGGCTCGGGATCGCCGCCGCGCTGCTCGGCGACCCTCCGGTGCTGATGCTCGACGAGCCGTTCAACGGCCTGGACCCGGAGGGCATCGTGTGGATCCGCGGTTTCCTGCGCGGGCTGGCCGCCGAGGGCCGGGCCGTACTGGTCTCCAGCCATCTGATGAGCGAACTGCAGGACAGCGCCAGCCACCTCGTGGTGGTCGGCCGCGGCCGGGTCGTCGCCGATACCAGCGTCGAGGCTCTGATCGCCGCCGCCTCGGGCGACCGGGTCACCGTGCGTACCACCGCCCGTACCGAGGCGATGACCGTCCTGGCCCGGGCCGGTGCCACGGTCGCGGCCACCGACCGCGACACGCTCACCATCGCCGGCCTGCCCGGGGAGCGGATCGTCGCGGTGCTCGGCGAGGCCGGGGTGCCGTTCTCCGAGATTTCCTCGCACCGAGCCACCCTGGAGGAGGCGTACATGGAGCTGACCCGTGACTCCGTCGAGTACCGTGCCGCCCCGCTGGCCGCCGACCATCTGGCCGCCGACACTGAGGAGGCGGCGCGATGACCGCCACGATGACGCCGTACCGCTCCGGCGTCGAGGCCGGGCGTGCCGGCTTCCGGCAGGTGCTGCGCGCCGAGTGGACCAAGTTCCGTACCGTGCGCGGCTGGGTCATCGGCACCGCCGTGGCCCTGCTGGTGATGGTGCTGCTCGGGTTGGTGACCGGCCTCGGCAGCCACAGCTCGTACAACACCGGGCCGGGCACGCCGGACATCGTCGGCCACCCGCCCGTGCCGACCGGCCCGGACGGGGAGGCCGTCACCGACGGGTTCTACTTCGTGCACCGGTCGCTGGCCGGGGACGGCAGCATCACCGCCCGGGTCACCTCGCTGACCGGCTCCAGGATGCCCCAGGGCCAGGATCCGACGGCACCGTCGACGCCCGAACCGGCCGAGGTGCAGCCGTGGGCCAAGGCGGGGCTGATCATCAAGGAGAACACCGCGCAGGGTTCCGCCTACGCGGCGATCATGGTCACCGGTGCGCACGGCGTACGGATGCAGCACAACTACACCGGCGACACGGCCGGCCCGGCCGGTACCGTCTCGATGGACTCCCCGCGCTGGCTGCGCCTGACCCGTACCGGCGACACCGTCACCGGGTACGCCTCGACCGACGGCACCACGTGGACGACAGTCGGCACCGTACGCCTGGCCGGACTGCCGGCGACCGTACCGGCCGGACTGTTCGCCACGTCTCCCCGGCAGGAGAACGTGACCCAGCACCTCGGCGGCGGCGGGCAGGTCGTCGGCAGCGCGGCGCTGGCCACCGCGAGGTTCGACACCGTCGACCTGGGCGGCGGCTGGTCCGGCGGCGGCTGGTCCGGCGACGCGATCGGTACCGGCGACGACGAACCGGCGCTCCGTAGCGCCAGCGGATTCCAGCAGTCCGGCGACTCACTGACCGTCACCGGCGCCGGCGACATCGCTCCGGACCCGGCGGGCTCCGGCGACACCATCGAGCAGACCCTGGCCGGCGCGTTCGCCACGCTGACCGTGATGGTGGTCATCGGCGTGCTGTTCATCACCGGCGAGTACCGGCGCGGCATGATCCGCACTAGCCTGGCGGCCAGTCCCCGGCGCGGCCACGTGCTCGCGGCCAAGGCGGTGGTGATCGGCGCCGTCACGTTCGTCGTGAGCCTGGTCGCCGTCGCGGTCACCATCCCGCTCACCGAGCACTTCCTGCGCGTCAACGGCAACTTCATCTACCCGATCACGGGGCTCACCCAGGTGCGGGTCGTCGCCGGCATGGCCGCGTTGCTCGCCGTCGCCGCCGTGTTCGCTCTCGCCGTCGGTACGATCCTGCGGCGCAGCGCCGGCGCGGTGGCCACCGTGATCGTGCTGATCGTGCTGCCGTACATCCTCGCGACCGCCGGGGTCCTGCCGGCGGGGCCGTCGCAGTGGCTGCTGCGGATCTCCCCGGCGGCCGGGTTCGCCATCCAGCAGAGCATCCCCGCGTACCCGCAGGTGGGTCGCGTGTTCACTCCGGCGTTCGGCTTCTACCCGCTCGCCCCGTGGGCCGGGTTCGCGGTGCTGTGCAGCTGGACCGCGCTCGCCCTGGCCGCCGCCGCCTACCTGCTGCGCCGGAGGGACGCGTGAGGCCGGCGCTGCACGCGGAGTGGACGAAGCTGCGTACCGTGCCCGGCCCGGGCTGGCTGCTGCTCGGCGTGATCGCGGCGACCGTGGCGCTCAGCACGCTGGTGGCCGCGACGCTGACCTGCCCGGCTCAGGGCTGCACTCCGGCCGTGGACGCCACCCGGCTCAGCCTCTCCGGCATCCAGCTTGGCCAGGCGGTCGTCGCCGTCCTGGCCGTGCTGGCGGTCGGCGGCGAGTACGGCACCGGGATGATCCGCACCACGTTCACCGCGGTGCCCCGCCGCGCCACGGTGCTGGCCGCCAAGGCGGCGACCGTCACCGGCCTGGTACTGGTCGCGGGCACCGTGGCCGTGCTCGGCTGCGTTCTCGCCGGGCGGCTGATCCTGCCCGGCAACGGCCTGACCGTGGCGCAGGGCTACCCGCCGCTGTCGCTGGCGCACGGACCGACGCTGCGCGCCGCCGCGGGATCCGTGCTCTACCTCGCCCTGATCGCTCTGCTCAGCATCGGCATCGCCACCCTGGTACGGGACTCGGCGACCGCCATCGGGCTCGTCCTCGCCCTGCTGTACCTCTTCCCGATCCTGCTGCACGTGGTCAACGACCCGCACTGGCAGCGGCACCTCGAGCAGATCGCGCCCAGCGAGGCCGGGCTCGCCGTCCAGACCACGGTCGGGGTGTCCGACCTGCCCATCGGGCCCTGGTCCGGACTCGGGGTGCTGGCCGCGTGGGCGGTGGGTGCGCTGCTCGCCGGCGGGATCCTGCTCCGGGCGCGGGACGCGTGAGAGCGGCTCGTGGGGGCGCCGCAGGTCAGCCGACGTGCGCGGCCGTCCACTGGGTACCGACGACGCCGAGCAGCCGCAGCGCCTCGGCCGAGGCGCTGCCCGGGGCGGCGGTGTAGATGATCACGCGCTGCCCGTGCCCGGCGATCGGTGAGAACTACAGGCGCCGGTCAGCCCGGACGGCGGTAGCCGGCGATCGGCAGGTACGGGTTGCTCAACTCAGTCATCCGCACCACGTCACCGCTGGTCGGTGCGTGCACCACCCAGCCGCCGCCGACGTACATGCTCACGTGGTGGTGGTCACTGAAGTAGAAGACCAGATCACCGGGCTGCAACTGCGAGCGGCTGATCGGCTTGGTCTCGTCCCACTGCCAGCCGGTGAAGTGGCCGAGCGTCACCCCGGCCTGCGCCCACGCGTAGAGCATGAGGCCGGAGCAGTCGAACGTCCTCGGGCCCGCGGTGGCCCACACGTACGGCTTGCCGATCTCCGAGCAGGCGACCTTCGCGGCGGTCGCGCCCTTGCCCGTGGTCAGCTCGAACGGGCAGGCGACGGGCCGCGTCGCGCCGCCCACTTTGCCACTGGAACCGTAGGCCTGCTGCCGCAGCTTCTGCAGGTTGTCCATCTGGCCCTGGATGGTGGCCTTTTCCTTGGACAGGCTGGCGTCCTGCACGGACTCGGTCGCGATGAGCTGGTCCAGCGGCTTCTTCTGGGTGTTGTACTTCGCCAGCAGACCGGCCGCGTTAGAGACCGTGTCGGACTGGCGGTGCGCCATCGCGTCCAATGTGGACATCTGGTCGGCCATCGTCTGCGGCGTACCCGAGGTCAGCAGCGCGTCCAGGGGCGAGGTGGCGCCGTACTCGTAGAGCTGAGCCGACATCGCGCTGACCCGGGTCAGGGTGAGGTCGACCTGAACCTGCAACGGCTTGATCTGCTTGGCGAGCATGGCGGCCTTCGCCTGGTTCTGGAGCAACTGGGTGTGCAGCTCGTTGTACTGCTCGACGAGCGGCTCCAGCTTGTTCCAGGACGTGTTGATCTGCGCCTCGATGTCGGAGATCGACGGAGTCGCCTCGGCGTTGGTGCCGGTGCCCACGACCGCGAACAGCACGGCGATGAGGGCGACAGTGATCCGGCGTGGGCGGGTGAGCACTCGGGCTGGCGCCACGGGCGGCTCCTTCTTCCTCGACCGGACGGCAGGTGACCTTGGACGCCCAGACGATAGTCAGCGGTACCGGTGGAATTCAAGCCGGCCCGGTCGGCGGAGCCGTAGCCGGACCGTCACCGTTTGACGTCTGGGCGGGTGGCGCGTCATTCGCGGGAGAACACTTCGTTCCATTCCCGGATGTACCAGTGGCGGACGACGCCGTTGACGACGAACGGATCGTCCCGGACGAAATCCTCGGCCGCCTCGCGCGTGGAGAAGATCGCCATGGAGCCCTCCTCCAGCGGATTGGCGAAGGTGCCCACCGCCTCCAGCGTGCCCCGCTCGTGGAACTCGTTCAGCCGCACCTTGTGCGCGGGAAAGTGGATGGGGGCCTTGGTCGCCACGTCTTCGGCGGACTCGTAGAACACGACGTATTTCACGGCGGGAAGTATAGGCCCGGAACACGCGGGACCGCCCCGTCCGGGAGCCGTTACGGGCTTCCGGCCGGGGCGGTCCGGGGTTGGTTGGTGCGCTCGGGTCAGGAGGAGTAGCCCCGGGTGCCCATCCAGTTGGCCAGGTCGGTCGCGGTCAGCCAGTAGGTGTCGGCGCCCTCACCGGCCGGGTCGGCGATGTGCACGTCCCGACCGTTGTCGCTGTAGCCGATGACGGCGATGTAGTGGCCGCCGTCGTACTCGTGGAAGCCGCCGGCGGAGTCCTGGGCGCTGCCCACTATGTTCGCGACGATGCCGTACCCGTTGCTGATCGCGTGCACCACGTTCGTCTCCAACTGGCCGACCTCCGCCGACGTCGCGTCGCCGCCGGGGATCAGCGTGGTGTGGTAGAAGTCCGTGTTCTCCAGGCGGTTCAGCTCAGCCGTCGTGTCGGCGGCCGAGTTGGTGCCGTTGGTCGTGGTGCCCATGTCATTGGCGATCGTGTCCTGGCTGGGCGGGGAGATCCGCGTGCTCGCCGCCATCCGGGTCGAGGCGGGGCCGCAGTAGTAGCCGTTGATCTGGTATTCGAAGTCGAACTTGAGGTCCTTCGCGGACGGCGCCGCGGCCTTGGTGGCCTTGGCGACCTTCGGTGCGGCCGGGGCCGTCGAGTGGGTGGCGGCGGGAGACGGCGACGCCGGTACCGGCGCCTGGCTCGCGGCGCTCGCGGCGGCCTCGGGTGCGGCGTGGCTGGCCTGGCCGGTGGCCGCGCCGGCGGCGTTGGTCAGGGAGAAGGACTGGGCGTTGCCGGACGCCGGGGAGCGCCTGCCCAGGCTGAGCGGGAGCGCGATGAGCAGCGCCACGCCGAGCACGGCCGCCCAGCCGATGGCGATGCGATGCCTGCGCCGGGGTACGGCGTGCCTGAAGTGCTTACCGAGATTTGGGGGGTTCACTATTCCTCGCCAGGGTATTTCGATCGCTCGATGAGAGCTGATGGTTTTCTGGAAAGGCCGGCCGGTGAATACGTCACAGCCGAAACAGGAAAGACCATTCCGGGGTATGCGGGAGTCATGTGATTCCACGGGTGGACAATCGCATGAGACTGGTCAGATCAACCGTTTCGGGTGACCGGGTCGGTACGGGCATCCGGGCGAGGCTTCGCCCAGGAGTGCCGTTTCGGGCCAATGGGGCCCGATGACCGTCCGCGCGTCACAAGCCGGCGGTGAGACTACTGATCCGACCTCACGAAACCGCTGTGAGCAGCGCCGATGGGCGCGCGTCGAGCGGAGGTAACGGGGGGTTGGGCCACGACGATTCCAGTCGCATGAGCGCGTACTCCTTCCGGTTCCGCTTACCGGGTTAGCTGACGGATTCGGACGGGAAAGATCGCCCTACCGCGGATAGGGGTATCCACGGATTCACCCCAACAACAACGGGTCCCCGATTCGTGACGAGCACGATTCAGCGGGTCTGCTCCGGTGTCACCAGTGTCGATGACGGGGGGCCGGACCAGACGGCTTGACACTAACGTCGGCTTTCCTTCCTGCCAACCCCCTGACCTCGGATTCGTTGCCTTCGGGGCATCGAATGGCGACGGTGGACGATCGGGTGGGGCGGCGTGGTGGGGGTACCGCCGAATACGAATAGTGACAGCGGTTCTACTCGATGTTCGATTACCCGCCGTCGAAAATCGGATGCTCTGTGCGTTCGGGGGACATCGATGACGCGCTTTCCGTGATCGACTTTCCGTGCCCGTACGGGCGCTCGGGGTGCGCTCGGTGCCGGTGGCGCGGCGATTTATGTCACCGGGGAATCCGGAACGGCGCCAGCAACGGCGCCCGGTATGCGAGGTTCCGGCGACGGGTTGGATCCCGGGACGGTGGCTCGGACTCCGCCGCCGGACCGTCGTGCCCGACCGGAAGTCGCCCCGACCTGCGCATGTGGATCTCACTCTTGTCAGGAAGCCGCCGGCGTGGCTACGGTGCACCCAGTCCGCAGGACATCCTACGTCGGATGTCCGTTTTATAGCTAAGGGGAACTGATATGCGCATACCGTCCCCCCAGCAGGCTCGGCTGGGGCGCCGCCGGAGAGCGCTGCCGGCGCTGGTCGCGCTCGCCGGGGCACTGCTGCTGGTCGCGACCGGGGCGCCGGCCAGCGCCGCCGGGCCCGCACCGGCTCAGGCCGGCCCCGCCGGACGCGCTCCGGCCGCGCCCGCCCCGAGCTTCACCCAGCAAGTGATCTTCAAGCCGGGGCAGGATCCGGGGTACACCTGCTTCCGCATCCCGGCGATCGTCAAAGCCACCGACGGCACCCTGCTCGCGTTCGCCGAGGGCCGGGTCAACAGCTGCGGCGACGCGGGAGACATCGACGTCGTGCTCAAGCGCTCCACCGATGGCGGCAAGACGTGGGGCCCGATGCAGGTCGTCGACCGCGGCAACGGCGACACACACGACCAGCCGACGCCCGTCGTGGACACCAGGACCGGGCGGATCCTGCTGATCACGAACTCGAACCCGGGCGGCACCAATCCGGCCGGCTGCGCGATCCCGTGTGACCGCACCGCCTTCATCCAGTACAGCGATGACGACGGCGTCACCTGGTCCGGCGCGCGCGACATCACCAGCCAGGTCAAGCTGCCCACCTGGAACGAATGGTTCGTGACCGGGCCCGGCCACGCCATCCAGCTGGCCCAGGGCCCGCACGCGGGTCGGTTGGTGATCGGCATCAACGCGGAGAGCGGCACGGGTACCCACGAGGTGGCCAACTACGGGGCGCTCGCGTACAGCGACGACGGCGGCGACACGTGGCACGTCGGCGCGACCGACAGCATCGACTACGCCGCCGACGGAACGTTCACCCAGAAGCCTCAGGAGCTCAGCCTCGCCGAGCTGCCCGGCGGCGTCATCTACGCGGCCGGCCGTGAAACGGGCGGCACCGGCGTCGGTACCCGCGACTACGCCATCAGCCGCGACGGCGGGCTCACCTGGAGCACGCGGTTCACCCTCATCCCCGATCTGGTGGCCCCAACGGTGCAGGGCTCCGTGCTGCGGTTGAACACCACCGGCAAGAACAACGGCCGGATCCTGTTCTCCTCGCCGGCCGACACCTCCGCGCGCAAGACCATGATGATCCGCTCCTCCTACGATGACGGCCGCACCTGGGAGAACGCCGACCAGGGCACGGTCATCAGCAGCGACCAGACGGCCTACTCCGACCTGGTGCAGCTCTCCGCCCCGCAGGCCAGCGACGCGTTCGTCGGGCTGCTGTACGAGGGCGGGACGGTGACCTCGTACGACGAGATCCGGCTCGCCTCGTTCAACACCGAGTACCTCGGGTGGCGCAACTCCGCCGGCCCGCGCACGCCTGACCTGTCCCGGCCGGGCGCGGTGAGCAACGTGCTGGGTGGTGCCTCACTGGGCGCGGGTAAGTTCGGCAAGGCCCTGGTGCTCGACGGAGTCGACGACTACGTCCGGGTGCCCTACAACAAGCAGCAACTGCCCGGCGCCGGCGACTTCACCTGGAGCGCCTGGTTCAACTACGGTGCCGCGACCGGCAACCAGGTCATCATGTGGCTCGGCGGAATGAACGGCACCGCGCCACAGGTGTGGCTGCGCGGCGAGCCGACCAACCACCGGATCATCGCCACGATGTCCACGGTCAACGGCACCAAGCAGATCAGCTCCACGTCGGCGTACAACGACAAGGCCTGGCACTTCGTGGCCCTGGAACGGTCGGGCGACCAGATGCTGATGTGGGTGGACGGTACCCAAGTCGCGGCCGGACCCGCGGTCGCCGGCTCGGTCAGCCAGACCGTGTCGTTCCAGATCCAGGTCGGTCAGCGGCTCGACGGCGCGTTCCGCCTCGACGGCTCGCTCGACGAGGTACGCATCTACAACCGCGCGCTGAGCACCACGGAGCTGGACCAGGTCAGGACCACGAACGCGGCCCTCACCCAGGGCCTGGCGCTGCGGCTGCCGTTCGACCGGATCGACCCGGCGGTCAAGGCGTGAGCTAGACCGTTCGGACGCCGGCGTAGCGAACTCCGCTACGCCGGCCCGAACGGCGGCGGCCCGGTCGCCGGCCCGGTCGCCGGCTCGGTCGGGGCCGGCCCGGTCGGCGGCGATCCCGTCGGCAGTGGCTCGCTCGGCGGCCCGGACGGCGCTGGCTTGGAGTCCGCCGGCCCGCCGGCCGTTCGGGCGCCGTTCCCGGCCGACCGGAGAGACGGCACCGGGCGCACCCGGCCGGTGATGGCCGCGGTTTCCGGTCCCGGTGAGTGCGTACCGCGGGATCGCGCGCCGACGTACGGCCGGGCAACCTGCCGGCGCGGCTCGGGTCTGCGGAACCGGCGCACGAGCGGGTTGGCGGCCAGCCGTCCGTTGAACAGCCGGCGGGTGACGATGCCCCGGCCGTAGACGGCGGCCAGGATCGCGACGATCAGGACCATCCCCAGCGGTCTCGCCGGCCGCTCCGGCTGCGAGGTGGCCCGCCGTGTCCCGCTGGTGAGCCGCGCGTTGTCGTGACCCGATCCGATGGGCGGCATGCCGTCCGCGCGGCTGGGGCCCGGCACCGGCGACGGCGCGCCCTGCCGCGGCGTACCCCGCTGAGCTCCCGGATCCGGCCGCTGGCCCGCATTCTGGCGCTGCGCCGCCTCGGCCTGCCCGTCGCGCTGCGACTGCTCGCCGTCCAGGTACCGCAGCAGCAGCCGCGCGACGATCATCCCGCCGGCCCGGGTCAGGTGCGAACCGTCCGCCAGCCGCACGTTGGGCACCACCGCACCCGTGGTCGGATCGGGCACCGACGGCGAGTAGCGGCCGCTCACCGAGAAGAGGTCGTACTGGTCGACCATGGCGCTGGCCGGAATCCGGGCGACCGCGTCGCGCACCGCCGCCTCGATGTTCCGGAAGATCACGTTGACGTTGCTGCCCTCGGCGGGGTTGGACTGCGCGTCGATCGGCGGGGCGGCCCAGATCACCAGCTTGGCGCCGCCGGCCTGGTACGCGTTGATGACCGCCTGGATCCGCGCACTGTAGAGCGAGGCCCAGCCGGCGCTGTACGGGCTGACGCCGTCCAGCGGGAACCCGTCGTTCTCGCCGAGGAACACCACGACCACGTCCGGGTGATCGGCGGCGGCCTGCGACGCGGCCTTGAGCGACCAGTCGAACGAGTCCGGCCGGGTCAGGCCGGTGCCGGTGTAGGGCTCATCGTGCACGTCGAGGTCGTTGCGGTCCGCCGAGGAGAGCAGGTCGGTCAGCGCGTACCCCGGCTCGCCGGCCGTCGAGTCGCCGGTCACCAGTACCCGCAGGGGGTGGCCGGGCTCCGGCCGCGGCAGCACGGCCGGGAGCGGCAGGCCGTCGACGACGTACGGGATCGGTGACGCCGTGGCCACCGGCGACGGGGACGGGCCGGCCCGCCGTCCCGATCCCTGCGACGCCAGCGCTCGGGCCCTGGCGGCCAAGCCGTTGGGATCCCCGTCCACGCTGCCGATCGGGGTGTTGCCGAACGCCCGCGCCACGGCGTCGTACGGCGCGTCGAGCCCGAGCGACTCCGCGGCCCAGTTGACCGGGCGCAGCACGCCGACCAGCGGCGCCCGTACCGCCGGGTAGCGCACCTCCTGCGCGGCGGCCAGCGCGCCTCCGCTGTCCAGCAGCGTCGCCGCGGCCAGCGCGACGAGGACCACGGTCACCATCGGACGCCTCATGTGCACTGCCTGCCTCCCGTCCGGGCTAGAACTGGTAGTAGATGAACGCCGGTACGCCCAGGTTGGGCGCGATGGCCATGAGCGCGACGAAGGCCAGCGCGAGGGTCACTCCCTGCGCCACCGGCGACATGGCGCCGAGCAGGGCGCGCACCGGCCGGGTCAGGAACCCCGGTGGGACGAGTTGGATCGCCGTACCGGCCAGGACCAGCGCGACGAGCAGAGGCGCGATGAGGCCGGTACCGGGTGTGGTCCACACGAACAGCCGGCCCAGCACGGCGAACGCGCCGGAGAACCCGGGTGCCCGGAAGAACACCCAGCACAGGGCCACGAAGTGGAACGTGATGAGCCTGCCGAGCCACGGACGGCGGGCCGGCCCGGTGCGCCGCTCCACGGCCAGGGCCGCGCCGTGCAGCCCGCCCCAGGCCACGAACGTCCAGTTGGCGCCGTGCCACAGGCCGCCCAGCAGCATCGTGAGGAACAGGTTGCGCCGGGAGCGGCCCCGGCCACCGCCCAGCGGGATGTAGACGTAGTCGCGCAGCCAACTGGACAGCGAGATGTGCCAGCGCCGCCAGAACTCGCGCAGGCTCGCCGCGGCGTACGGGCGGTCGAAGTTCATCGGGAACCTGAAGCCCAGCAGCAGCGCCAGCCCGATCGCGATGTCGGTGTAGCCGGAGAAGTCCGCGTAGATCTGCGCCGCGTACGCGTAGATCGCGAACAGCACCTCGTACGCGGCGTGCTGGTCGGGTGCGGCGAAGACGGGGTCGACGACCAGCTTGCCCAGCGTGTCGGCGATCACGAGCTTCTTCGCCAGGCCGGCGAGGATCAGCGTGCCGGCCCGGGTGTACGGGACCTGTGCCGGGTCGCGGGGGCTGGCGAACTGCGGGATGAGCTCGCGGGCCCGCACGATCGGCCCGGCGAACAGGTGCGGGAAGAATGCTTGGTACACAAGGAAGTCCAGCGTCGGCGCCGGCCGCTGGAGGTCCCCGCGCCACAGGTCGACGAGGTAGCTGATGCCCTGGAAGGTGTAGAACGACACGCCGACCGTGGCGACGAGCACGATGACCGGCAGTGGCGCGCCGAGCCCGATGCGCCCGAGCGCCGCGTCGATCTCGTGGGCGAAGAAGCCGGCGTACTTGGCGTAGCCGAGCAGTGCGACGTCGCCGGCGATCCCGGTGATCAGCAGCGAGCGGCGCCGGGTGCGGAAGACCAGCCAGCCGAACCCCTGGTTCCACAGGCTGACGCCGATGAGCACCAGGACCAGCCGCGGGCTGGCCCAGCCGTAGCAGACATACGACGCCAGCAGGATGAACGGCTTCCAGAGCCGGGGCCTCGGCATCAGCCACCAGTTGACCATGAGTACGGCGGCGAAGAACACCGCGAACTCCACGGTCGGAAACAACATGAACCTTACACTATGATTTACGGCCTTTGTCGAGGCTCGATCGGGCGAACTTCGGCGCCAAAAGGTGAAGATTCCTCAAATCGGCCCTCCGGATGCCGGAGGGGTCACCGGATGGGGTCACCGTTTGCCGTGCGCCCGCGTGTCGGGGCGGGCTCGCCGGCCGGGGGCTCGCTGGCCGGGCGGGGGCTCGCTGGCCCGGCCGGGCTCGCCGGACGGGTGCGACGGATACCTCCGGGGGGTATGTTGGCACGGGTGTGGGGTGCGATCGTGCACGCGCTGGCCATCGCCGGCTCGATGACCTGGGAGATCCTCTGGGCGCTCATCGTCGGCTTCGGCCTCTCCGCGATCGTCCAGGCGGTGGTGCGCCGCTCGACCGTGATCCGGCTGCTCGGCGACGACCGGCCCCGTACCCTGGCCATCGCCGCCGGGCTCGGCGCGGGGTCGTCCTCCTGCTCGTACGCGGCGGTCGCGCTCGCCCGCTCGCTGTTCCGCAAGGGCGCCAACTTCACCGCGGCGATGGCCTTCGAGATCGCCTCCACGAACCTGGTGATCGAGTTGGGCGTGATCCTGGCGCTCCTGGTGGGCTGGCAGTTCACGGTGGCGGAGTTCGTCGGTGGCCCGATCATGATCGTGCTGCTCGCCCTGCTGTTCCGGCTGACCCTGCGCTCCCGCCTGCTGCGCGAGGCGCGTGCACAGGCGGACCGTGGCCTGGCCGGGTCGATGGAGGGGCACGCGGCGATGGACATGTCTGTCCAGAGTGGAGGGTCGTTCCGGCGGCGGTTGCTGTCCCGGGACGGCTTCACGTCGGTGTCCCACGTGTTCGTCATGGAGTGGGCGGCGATCTGGCGGGACCTGGCCGGTGGACTGCTCATCGCCGGCGCCATCGCCGCCTGGGTACCGGGAACCTTCTGGCGCACGTTCTTCCTGACCGGCCACCCCCTGCTGGCCAAGGTGTGGGGCCCGCTGGTCGGGCCGCTGGTCGCGGTCGCCAGCTTCGTGTGCTCCATCGGCAACGTGCCGCTGGCGGCCGTGCTCTGGAACGGCGGGATCAGCTTCGGCGGCGTGGTCGCCTTCATCTTCGCCGACCTGATCATCCTGCCGATCATCAACATCTACCGCCGGTACTACGGCTGGCGTACGGCGCTGTACGTGACCGGTACGTTCTACCTCTCGGCCGTGGTGGCCGGGTACCTCGTCGAGATCCTGTTCGGCGGCGCCGGCCTGGTACCGGTACAGCGCCACGCCAGGGTGGTGGAGGCGGCGATCAGCTGGAACTACACCACGTTCCTGAACATCGTCTTCCTGATCCTGGCCGCCGCGCTCGTGGTGCGGTTCTTCGCCACGGGAGGCATGGGCATGCTGCGGATGATGGGCGGCGGCCCGGACAGTGGCCAGGAGCACACCGGCCACGAGCATCATGGGCATCACGGCGGCCCCGCACATCATCCCGTGTCGGGCTGAGGATTGTGGTGGCCGGTTCGGCTATTGTGGTCTGGTTCAACCTGTGGGGAAGCGGTCGGTTGAGGTTGTGGTGAGGGAGAAGATCGATGACTACCGGTAAGGTCGTGCGGTTCGACGAGGGTCGGGGCTATGGCTTCATCGCCCCCGACGACGGCGGCGACGACGTGTTCGTGCACGCCAACGAGCTGACCGACCGGGGTGTGCGGGTCGCCACCGGCGCGCGGGTGCAGTTCAACGTGATCGATGGCGGGCGCGGTCTGAAGGCGTACGACGTGCAGGTGCTGGAGGCCCCGGCGGGCGCCGCAGCCCCGGCCACGAATGCCCGCCCGCCGCAGCCCGCGACGGTGCGCTCCGGCGAGCGGCAGGGCGCCGAGGACGACCTCTGCGAGATCTTCTCCGAGGAGGAGTTCCGGTCCCGGGTCACCGACATCCTTCTGGACGCCGGGCCGCAGTTGACCGGCGCGCAGATCGTCGAGCTGCGCAAGCGCCTGGTCCAGTTCGCCCGGCAGAACGGCTGGGTGGAGTAGCGCCGGCCGTTCCCGGACGGTTCAGTCGCCCGGGTCCTCCTCGGGAGGATCCGGGCGCTCGATGGTCAGGTGCACGTCCTGCTGCTGCTCGGGGCAGTGGATCCGGATGTGGCTGTGCCCGAATGGCGCGTCGACCAGCGCGCAGTGGTGCGGCTTCGGCTGGCCGGCGTGCGCGTACGGCTGGAAGAACCGGCAGGTCAGGCACATGCGGGCGGTCGAGATCGCGTCCCGTGCCTGCAACCGGGCGATATGCTGGCAGACCGCGGACAGCAGCCGGCTCTGCTCGTCGGCGGGCAGATCGGTGAGCCGGCCGAGCAGGTGTGCGGCCCAGTTGACCAGCGGCATGGGCAGTTCGCGGCCCTGGTCGGTGAGCGTCACCGTCACGTGCCCCGGATCGTAGGACGGCGCGGGATCGAGGCCCACCAGCCCGTCGAGGCGCAGCCTGCCGACCGCCTCGATGAGGTTGGGCAGGCTCATCCCGAGCCACGAGGCCAACTCCTCCACCGAGCGCTTGTCGCCGCGCTGCGAGAGCATCAGGATGATCTGCTGATCCACCAGGGTGGTCGGGCCGCCGGACGCGTGCCCTTCGGTGGCCTCGTGCATCGCGGCGGCCAGGCGCACCAGACCCACCGCCAGGCGCTCGTCATCGTGCTCCGTCAACATGCGTACCGCCCCCACCTGCATCGATCCCCAGCGCTCATTCACCCACGCCGTCCCGACGGTGACAAGTGCCGGTGGCGGCATTCTTCGATGCCCGCGTGTCGGACGTGCGACGCGAAGCGGCGGGGACGGGTATCCGCCCGTCCCCGCCGCCGGCGCGCGGCGCCGGCCGGCCGCACCGTCCCGGCCCGGCGCCACCCCGTCGCCGTGTGCCGGCCGGCGACACCCCACCGCCGTGTGTCGGCGCGGCCCCAGTCCGCCGCTGTCCGGTCGCGACCCGAGTCTGATCGCGACCCGGGTTTGATCGCTACCCCGGGTCTGATCGCTACCCAGGTCTGATCGCTACCCGGGTCTGGTTGTTCATCCGGTCGAGCACGCGGTTCCGTTGACCGTGAACGCGGTCGGCCGGGCATTGCTGCCGGTGTAGCTGGCGTTGAACCCGATCGAGGTGGAGGCTGCGGGCGCCAGCGTGCCGTTGTACGACAGGCTCGTCGCGGTCACCGCGGCGCCGCTCTGCGCCCAGGTCGCCGACCAGCCCTGGCTGATGGTCTGGTTGCCGGCGAACGTGAACTTCAGGGTCCAGCCGTTGATGGTCGAGGTACCGGTGTTCGCGATGGTCACCGTGGCCGAGAATCCGCCACCCCAGTCGTTCATCGTGTAGGTGACCCGGCACGGTCCCGCCGCGCCGGTCGGGGTCGGGCTCGGCGACGGGCTGCGGCTCGGGGTTGGGCTGGCCGACGGGCTCCGGCTCGGGGTGGGGCTCGGCGACGGGCTGCGGCTCGGGGTCGGCGAGACCGTGGGGGTCGGGCTCGGCGACGGGCCGGAACCGCCGGGCGCGGTACCCCACACCAGGTTCGTGCCGTCGTAGAGCGTCAGGTACGGGTCGTTGACCGGCGTCGCGCCGGGTGTGTTGGGCAGACCCTGGAACGAATAGTCCTTCGTGTAGTCGTGCGGTCCCGGGAAGGTGATGCGGAACTGCACCTCCCGCTTGAAGTCGGACTGGCCGGAGGGCTGGATCGAGGTACCGGTGCAGTCGATGGTGACGTAGTAGGTGCTGCCGGACAGTTGGGTCACCCCGGTCGGCGGCTTGCACTGGTTGTACGGCGAGGTGAGCTGCAACTGGCTCGCCGAGTACCCGGGATCCAGGGTGAAGTAGTAGCGGAAGCTGCCATTGGTGAGCTTGCGGGCCGGCCACGCCGACTTGTTCTCCACCAGCGCCTTGATCTCGACGAAGTTGGTACCGGTGGCGTTCGGCGCGGCCTGCACCAGCATCTCCGGCCCGTCCGGTGTCTCCTTCGGCGGGAAGTTGGCCAGTGCGCTGCCGCCGTACTCCTGGGTCAGTTCGGACAGCGCGCCGGAGAACAGCGCGTTGTAGTCCAGCGCGCCCTCGGTCTGCTGGTAGTTGCTGCGGTCGTCGGTGAACGCGTCGCTGCCCGCCGAGTTGGGGCCGCCGACCAGTTCGCCGATCGGGGTGTGCCGGTTGTTCGGCGGATCGGTGATGTTGTTGGTCCACGAACCGTGCGCGCCGCGGCTGTGTACGTTCTTCGGCCAGGCGGTGCTCTTGCCGCCGTTGGTGAAGCCGACCTCGTAGCTGAGATGGTTCGGGTTGTCGCCGAGCAGATAGTTGATCTGCCGGACGCCGAAGTCGTGGTACGCCTGGGATTTCGTGGCGTCCCTGCCCTGGGACTTGAGCCAGTTGCCGAACTCCAGCGCGAGGAACGCCTCGTTGGCCGCGTACCGCGAGGTGCCCCACACGTCCACGACGGCCTCACCGCCGGGCGTGTAGTTGACGTGCGCGCCATTGACCGAACTGGTGAACCAGTCGAGGTTGCGCTCGGCGTCGTCGATGTACTGCTGCTGCCCGGTCAACTCGGCCATCAGCACGTACACGCCGAAGGACTTGTCGTCCCAGTTGATCGTCCAGTTGTACTCGGGCGTGGTGGTCTGGGACATCTTGTTCATGTTCCCGTAGTACGACTCCGCCTTGGTCAGGTAGGTGCTGTCGCCGGTGGCCTTGTAGAGCCAGATGGCGCCCCAGGTCAGCTCGTCCCAGTAGCCGGACCAGGAGTTGTAGTAGCCCTGCGCCGCGGTGACGCAGGCGTCGTACTTGCCCCGGAAGTCGTCGGCGAACTCGTACAGCGACTTGGCCTGGGACAGCAGGGTCGCCGCGTACGTGGGATCGCTGCCCTTGAACAGCAGGTACGAGGAGGCCAGCGCGGCGGCCGCCTCACCGGTGAGGTCCGAGCCCGGGCAGGATTCGGTCACCGCGTACGACGGGCGCGGCGAGGGGTTCACCTCGGGCGGGCCCCAGAACGCGTGGTCGGATCCGCCGTCGCCGACCTGCCCGTAGAACACGTGCGCCGAGGGGTGCGCCTTGATGATGTAGTCGTCGCCCCAGCGCAGGTCGCGCAGCAGGTACTGCTGCTGGCCGCTGGACGTGTAGCCGCCCGGGTCGGCGAGGCCACCCCAGGCCAGGGCGGTCATCGAGTACGCCTCGGGGAAACCGAACTTCACCTCGTCGCCGGCGTCGTGGTACCCGCCGGTGAGGTCCAGCCCGTGGTCGGCGCCGTCGGTCAGGTCGGAGTCGCCGCGCCAACCGACCCGGTTGTCGGCGGGCAGCTTGCCGGAGCGCTGCGACTCGTAGAACAGCATCGACTCCTGGAGAGCCTCGGCGTAGTTGTACTCGCCGCTGGCGACGGGCGCTGCGGCGGCGAGCCGGGCCACCGAGGCCACGGTGGCGCCGGTGAGCACCGCGAGGGCGATGGCCATCCCGACCCTGACGGGGCGGCGCAGTGCGGAACGGCGGCGCAGTGCGGAGGGGCGGCGGGCGGGACGGGGCCGGGTGCCGCGCGGCGGAGAGCGGCGCGGGACGCGGCGGAGCAGGGAGAGCGGGCGAAGTGGCATGGAACGCTCCTGAGTGGACGTGGTGCAGGAGTCAGCGGTGTCGGGTTCGGCCGCGCCCACCGGCCCCGATGCGTGGGAGCGCTTCCATCGACGTTGGTAGTGGACTGTAGTACCCGGCGCCGGATTGGCAAAGAGCCCGCCCGAAACGGGCGGGCTCGACGGGACGGGTGGCTCGGCGGAAAAGGCGGGCTCGGCGGGACGTGGGCGCAACGGGAACGGCGGACGCCTAGCGTCGACCGGGCGGCCGGACCAGATCGTCGGGCGGGGTGCGGTCGAGCGCGACCCGTACCAGCGCCGAGGCCAGCCGCGGCAGGTCCGCGGCGCCGACGAGCGCCGCCAGCGACTCAGGCTTCCCGGGCAGCCCGAGCTTCGCGGCGCCCGCGGTCACCTTGCGGTCCAGATACGGCCGGTACTCCGGCCACACGCCCTGCACCTCGCGGGCGAAGATGTCGGCGCCGGTGGGGCCGATCCCGGAGAACTCGATGAGCATCGAGCGCAGCGGGCGCAGCCGACCGTCCGCCTCGGCGCGCAGCCGGCGCAGGTCACCGTGCCAGCGATCCATGCACAGCCGGGCCTCGTCGCCGAGTTCGGTCGCGGTGCGCTCGTCGTAGCGGCGGTAGTGCCCGCGGCCCAACGCGTCGACCCGCTGTTGCCAGGTGGCCCGCGCCATCGCCTCGGGTGTGCGGTAC